>JAFMFD010000161.1 GCA_017856385.1 Actinomycetota bacterium | reverse complement strand
CGAAGGGATCCTCGGGATCCCTCCACGGCCACCAGTCCGCCGGCACCTGGCCGTCCAGCAGGGGGGCCTCGTCACGCTCGTCGTCGGCCATCGCCGTCTCCCCTCAAGAGTGGTTCTGGAGGACACTAACCCAGAGTCAGTGTCACTGTCAGTGTCACTGACTTATGACCGGGGAAACACGACCGCGAGAGCCGGTCGGGACCTACCGATGGGAGCGGGACGCGGCTAGCCGCTCACACGCGTCGAGCAGAGCCTCGAGGCCCATCTCGAAGGCCGCTTCATCGACCTTGGCGACGGTGCCGACATCCCGGTAGACACGATCCACGTCGGGGTGCCCGACCAGCCGACGGCTCGCCCGTCGCACCTCCCATCCCTCGGGGGTGCCGGCGAAGTCATACGCATTGGTGCCGATGGAGTAGGTCTCCAGCATCTGGTACGCGACCACCAGGTTGCGGCCCTTCAGGCCCATCTCCTCCAGCAGCGCCAGGGCCCCGGCCACGAGCTCGGCGGTCTCGCGCTCCTCGTGCAGGGTGAGGTTGCGCAGTGCGAAATTCGGATGCTGGGCGAATGCCCGTCTCAGGCTCCGGATCAGGCCCATCAGACGCTGGCGTGGGGTGCCCTTGGGGGGGATGCCGACACCGGACACCTCGTACATCCGACCGAGGGCTGCCTCGACGAGTTCGTCCTTGTCCCGGAAGTGCCGGTAGATGGCGGTGCCGTGGCAATTCATCACACGACCGAGGGCCGTCAGGGTCAGAGCCTCCAGACCGTGCTCGTCGATGAAGGCGAGGGCCTGATCGGCGATGACCTCGCGCGTGAGGACGGGCCGCTGCCGGGTCCGATCTGAGGCCATGGGTCGACGATAGATGCCCCCGCCTCCTTGGTTGCGCGTGGGCGCCACAGGTAGCCCAACCTTGGTCAGGCAAGTCTCCAAGAGCCCTTGACTCCCTCGTGTCTCCCTCGTCTGGTCTCCATTCCAGTCATGCGTCGCGGGGGGGGCGCCTCGCGCATGGAAGTCCCGTATCCGCGTGGCGAGGATTCGGCAGCCACACTGGTGCGTCAGGTTGGGCGCACCCACCGGGAACAGCAAGCTCGTCTCCAGGGGTCTATTGCCCGATGGTGCGCCTCGTTCTTCGGGCCTCCCAAGACTGCCCGTGAACGAGGGATGTCCTGGTCGGCCATCGGCACCCTCATCGGCACGTCTGGAGAGGCCGCACGCCAGCGCTACGCGAGCAAGGTCGCGTAGTCTTCAGCGCCTGCCGGGTCTTTGCGTCCCATCACTCACCGCAGCGGACTACGCCACGGTGTCGAGCCTCCGCACCTTCGGTGTGCCACTCGCCCGCTCTTCGGCGAGGTCCCGAGCCGACTGCATCGCGAGCCAGGAACGCGCGGTGCCGGCACCGGCCGCCTCCAGCCGCACCGCAAGGTTGGGCGAGATCCGGGCGTGCTCGTGAAGCACGCGGCTCAGGGTGACTCGGGAAACCCCGAGGCGTTCCGCAGCCTCGCTCACACTGAGCCCGAGCTCGACGAGAACATCCTCGCGGAGGATCGCTCCGGGGTGTACGGGATTCCTCATGGCTGCCATCCTCTTCAGTGGTAATCCACGTAGTCAACGAGTTCGATGTCCGAGTCAATGAATCTGAAGGTAACTCGCCAGTTGCCGCTGACCCAGATCGACCAGTGGCCCCGTAGCCGACCCTTGAGTGGGTGTAGCCGGAAGCCGGGAATATCGAGGTCACCGGGTGCCCTTGCTACGTCGTCAGGGGGATCGATGGCGTCGGGGCCGCGGGATCGGCAGGGGATGGCGCGCCTGTGTCGCCTGGGGGTGGCGCGGTGCCGGGTGCTATCGCAGCGGCGATCTGGCCTGCGTCTGTCGGGGACTGGTCGATCGGTGCGGGGTCGATCGGTGCGTGGGTGGGAGCCGGGGCTGGTGATGGCGTGGCAGCAGGCGCCTGCTGCACCGCGGTGGTCGGTCGGCCGCGGCTGTCGCCGACCGTGATCTCCACGATCGCGCAGCGGCCCTCGACGGGGCGGCACTGCACGGGACTGTCGGTGATCGACTGGTCGAGGATGACGCGGCCGTTGTAGCCGCGGTCGCGCAGGTACTTCTTGACTGCGGTCGCGCGCTCGAGGGCGACCTGCTTGGCGATGGTCGGGTCGGTGACGGCGTGGACGTAGCCGGTGATCGTCACCTTCGGGGTTGCGCCCAGGCAGGTGGCCAGGCGGCGGAGCAGCTGCTTGTCGCTCGCGCTGAGCGCCCACGACTCCGCACCAAAGCCGACCATATTCGGGCACAGGGTTGTGCCGAGGACGTCCTTGGCGCTGACGGTGACGATCGTGCGGATCGTGGTCCGGCCCCACGTCGGCGTCACGTCCTTGGCGCGCACGCGCGCGGCAGAGTCGATGCTGGTGGCCACGACCTGGTACACGCCGGCCTTCTCGAAGAGCAGGACGGGCATCACGACCTGGCCGTTGACCACGGTGGTCGTTCCGATCTGCGTCCACGAACCCAGGCGGTCTTGGACCCACAGCGCGAACGGCACGTTCAGCGTCGCCGGTTCGACGGGCATGACGACCTGGAGCATCGAGTTCGGCTCGACGGTGAACTTCCACGTCGTCA
>JAFMFD010000068.1 GCA_017856385.1 Actinomycetota bacterium | reverse complement strand
TGCCGGGCGTGATCTCGTTGCGGAAGCTCTTGCCCGTCTGGCCGATGCCGAACGGTGGCTTGCGGCGCGCGGAGTTCATGACGTTGAGGTAGTTCACGAAGATGCCCTGGGCCGTCTCCGGCCGCAGGTAGTGGACGGCACCGGCGTCCTCGACAGGGCCCACCGTGGTCCGCAGCATCCCGTTGAAGTCCTTGGGCTCGGTGAAGTCGCCCTTGGTGCCGCAGTTGGCGCACGTGATGTCGGCGAGGCCGTTCTCCGGCAGCCTCCCGTGCTTCTCCTCGAAGGCCTCGACGAGCTGGTCCGCACGCCAGCGCTTGTGGCAGTTGCGGCACTCGGTGAGCGGATCGACGAACGCATTGACGTGGCCGGACGCCTCCCACACCTGCGGCGCGAGGATGATCGAGGAGTCGATGCCGACGACGTCGTCGCGGCCGCGCACGACCGCCTGCCACCACTGACGGCGGACGTTCTCCTTCAGTTCGACGCCAAGCGGACCGTAGTCCCATGCCGAGCGCGTGCCGCCGTAGATCTCCGACGACGGGAACACGAATCCGCGGCGCTTGCACAGGTTGACGACAGCATCGACACGATCGGTGGCCATAGTGACGACATCCTAGGAGGAGGCACTTCCTCCGAGGGATGCGCGGGCCAGCATCGCCACGGCCTGCGCGTCGTCGACGGTGTCGAAGTCCTCGAAGTGCCACGCCAGGCTACGTCGGCCGAGCGGGCGCACAGCGGCGATCACCTCGTCGTACATGAGGTCGAGGTGCGCCGACGCCTCCCGCGAGCAGACGGGCACCGCGAGAACGAGCCGGGCGACACCGGCCTCGCGCAGGATCGGCGCTGCAGCACGGGCGACCGTGCCGGTCTCGACGCCGTCGTCGACCACGATGGCCGTGCGCCCTGCCAGGCCCTCCGGGGCATCGATCACGACACCGTCGTCGGAGCGGTGGGCTCGCAGGGGCACGACCGGCAGCGCGAGCGTCTCCACCATGCCGAGCACGACCGGGACCCCGTTCGGAAGCACGGGCATGAGCACCGGATCGGGCCATGCCCCGGTCTCCGGTTGCACCAGGCGGGCCACGGCACGGCCGGCGTCCGCGAGGTCCGCGAACCGCGTCACGAGTCGACCGGCGCGACGTCGGGCCCCGACGCCGTTCCCAGGCGCACGTCGCCGGCGTCGGCCGCCAGGTGGGACTCGGCGCGACGCAGAGCGGTGCCGTCCCACACCCGCACCGACTCGTAGGCGCTCGGCTCGTCGATGGCCCGGGACAGCAGGGGCACGGCACTCACCTTGACGTCGAACGACGACAGTGCCCGACGGTAGGCACCGATGCCCTCCCACTCCGTGCGCACCAGCAGCAATTCCGGGTCGTCGGTGGATTGGCCCAGCGTGGCGGCGAGGCAGCCGGGCCGGGACGCCAGCACCGTCAGGGCCTCGTCGGCCGCAGCGAGGAAGCCCGCGCGGGACGGCGCGTCGACGCGGAAGCGGCTGACCACGACGAGGTGGTCGGCCGCTGCACTCGGGCTAGGCTGGCTCATCAGCCGCACCGTAGTACCCCGAACCCCTGAATCCTTCCCGGCAGGAGCGCCATGAGCAGCAAGGACCGCACCCCCAAGGGAGTGCGCGGCCCCAGCGGGCCGAACGCCGGCCGTCCCACCGAGCGATCACAGCCGAGGGAGTCCGGGCGGTCCGCACTCGAGCGGGCGAGCCTGCCCCTGCTGACGCGGCTGCACGCCCTGCCGCGCTGGATCATCGTGGTGGCGCCTGCCGTCCTCCTCCTCGGGGGCCTGCTGCTGCGCGACTCGTGGGCCTGGCTCGGCGGCATCCTGCTGGCTCTCGTGTGGCTGTTCCTCGCCTGGCTGACGGCACTGTCGTGGCCCGCCCTCTCGCCCGGCTCGCGGCTCATGCGCGGCCTGGTCGTCCTCGCGTTCGGCGGCGTCGTGGTCATGAAGCTGCTCGGCCGCTTCTGATCCCTCCGGACGTCCCACCCCCCTCCTCGCGAGCGGGCGGTTAGCGGGCCGAAACCTTCGGTTTTGGGCCTGCTAACCGCCCGCTCGCGAGAAGGGGGGCGGCGATGGGTATCCGCGACATTGACAATCATTTTCATCAAACCTAGGCTCGCGGTGTGCTGCGCCAACCGACCGACCTCCTCGGCGGCTCGCTGATCGCACTCGCCGGGGTGCTCGCCGGATGCTCGAGCACTGCCAGTGCACCGGATGACCAGGTCTCCGTGGTCGTCACGACCACCATGCTCGGCAGCGTGACCGCCGACATCGTCGCCTGCGCCGACCCCGCCGCCTCCGTGACGACGCTGCTGCCCGTCGGCGCGGACCCGCACGACTTCGCCCCCTCCTCCGAGCAGGTCGCCGACCTGGTGACCGCCGACCTCGTGGTCGCCAACGGCCTCGGGCTCGAGGCGGGGATGCAGGAGGCGCTGGACAACGCCACCACGGACGGTGCCCGGATCCTCGCTGTTGCCGAACTCGTCGACCCTCTTCCCTTCGGCGGGCCGGACGTGCACGCAGGCGAGGACGCGCACGCCGACGAGGGTGACGACCCGCACTTCTGGTTCGACCTGTCGCGGATGGCGGTCGCGGTCGAGGCCATCGGCGACACGCTGGCCGAGACGCAGGGTGAGGCATACGCCGACTGCGGCCGGCAGGTGGCTGACGCGATCCGCACCGCCGACGAGCAGGTGCGGGCGACCCTGGAGTCCGTGCCCGCCGAGCGTCGCGTGCTGGTCACCGACCATGACGCACTCGGCTACCTCGCCGACGCATACGGGTACGAGATCGTCGGCACCGTCATCCCGGGCGGGTCGACGCTCGGCGAGCCGAGCAGCGCGGACCTCGCGGCACTCCTGCAGGTGATCGAGGCCGAGGACGTCCCCGCCATCTTCACGAACTCCGCCTCGTCGCAGGACCTCGCCGAGTCCGTCGCCTCGGAATCCGACCGCGAGGTCGCCGTGGTCGAGCTCTACGTGGAGAGCCTGGGCGAGCCGGGATCGGGCGCCGAAACCTACCTCGGCGCCATGCAGGCGAACGCTGATCGCATCTCCTCGGCCCTCGGCGAGTAGCTCGAGGAGACTGACCCCGTGGACTGGTTCATCGAGCCCTTCGCCCTCGGCTTCCAGCAGCGGGCACTCATCGGCGGCGTGCTTGCCGCGCTCATGACCTCGGTGGTGGGCACCTGGCTGGTCCTGCGCGGCATGAGCTTCTTCGGCGATGCCTTCGTGCACGGGGTCGTGCCCGGTATCGCCGCCGCGATCGTGCTGGACATCAATCCGGTCATCGGTGCGGCCGTCGCCGCCCTCGTCATGGTCCTCGCCATCGAGGCCGTGCACCGCCAGACCCGGCTGAGCGAGGACACGTCCATCGGCCTGCTCTTCGTCGGGATGCTCGCACTGGGCGTGGTCATCATCTCTCGACTCGACAGCTACGCAGGCAGCCTGACCTCGATCCTGTTCGGCGACGCCCTCGGGGTGACCGCGGGAGATCTGGTATGGCAGGCCGTCCTCACCGTCGTCGTCGTAGGCATCACCGTCGCGCTCTTCCGTCCCCTGCTCGCGCTCTCCTTCAACCCCGAGAAGGCCGAGCTCCTCGGCATGCGCCCCAAGCGGACCCATGCCGCACTGCTGGTGCTGATCGCCGCGGCGGTCATCGGGAGCTACCAGTCGGTGGGGACCCTCCTGGTGTTCGGCCTGCTCGTCGGGCCACCTGCGACGGCCAGCCTGCTCGCACGCACCGTCCCACGGATGATGGTGATGGCCGCAGTCATCGGGCTTGGGTCCGTATGGCTCGGACTCACCATCAGCTACCACCTCGGCACTGCGGGCTCCGCGACGATGGCGATGATCCCGATCGTCGTCTTCTTCATCGTGCTCGGCATCACGCGCCTCGCGCCGCGACGCACCCTGACAGAGGCCGCTCATGCCTGACGTCGTCGCAGGTCGCCATGTCGTGGTCTCCCGAGGCGGGCGGGTGGCCCTTCGGGACTCGGACTTCGCCGTGCCCGCCGGCGCGATCACGGCGATCATCGGGCCCAACGGGTCAGGGAAGTCGACGCTTCTGCACGCGATCGCTGGACTGCTGCCCATCGACGGCGGCGCCCTGTCTGTCCTGGAGGCCACTCCCCTGTT
This sequence comes from Actinomycetota bacterium, assembly GCA_017856385.1. Lineage (GTDB taxonomy): Bacteria > Actinomycetota > Actinomycetes > S36-B12 > S36-B12 > UBA10649. The sequence goes on along the minus strand of JAFMFD010000068.1, from coordinate 8,084 downwards.
GAGCCAGTCGCAGATCGCCTACGTCCTGCAGTACACGACGCCCACGCGGGGCACACCGCTCACCGTCGAGGAGGCCGTCATGATGGGCAGGTACCCGTCACTGGGACTCCTGCGCCGGCCCTCGTCCAAGGACCGCGAGCGCGTGCGGACCGCGATGGAGCGCCTCGGGATCACCGATCTCTCACGACGACACCTCACCGAGCTCTCGGGTGGCCAGCGCCAACGGGTCTACGTCGCGCAGGGCATCGCGCAGGACCACACACTGCTGCTGCTCGATGAGCCCCTGACCGGGCTGGACATCACGTCGGCGAGGGCCATCGACGCGATCATCCACGAAGAGCCCACGCACGGGTGCTCCGTCATCCTCACCACGCACGATCTCGAGGAGGCGCGCGCCGCGGACCATGTCATCCTCACGGGCGGACGCGTCATCGCCTCCGGGCCGCCCGACGTCGTGCTTACCTCAGCCCACCTCGCCGAGGCCTACGGGCTTGGCGCCCTGCACGACCGAGATGACTCGGCACCGCTGCTGCCGACCGAGCACCATGAGCACCACGACCATCCCGATCAGCCGACTCACGGGGCGCGCGACGACGGTCATGCCCATGGGCACTGACCGCACCGCCGGGATCGGCGTGCGCTCGACGCGCCAGCGATCGGCCGTCATCACCGCGCTCGGAGAGGTGGACGACTTCCGCTCCAGCCAGGAGCTGCACGACTACCTGCGCGCCAAGGGCGATGCCGTGGGGCTCACTACGGTGTACCGCACCCTCACCGCACTGGCCGCCGCCGGCCAGGTCGATGTGATCGTCCGCGACGACGGCGAGAGCGTCTATCGGCGCTGCAGTGGCTCGCACCACCACCACCTGGTCTGCCGGGCCTGCGGGCTGACGGTGGAGGTCACCGGGCCGACGGTCGAGACGTGGGCGCGCGGCGTCGCCACCGAGCACGGCTTCACTGACGTCAGCCACACCCTCGAGCTGTCCGGCCTGTGCAGCATGTGCTCGCCGGGCGAGTGACTCACTCGTCCGGCGCGACCAGGTTCGGCACGGCTCCCCCGTAGCGCCGGTCCCGCGAGGCGTAGATCTCGCACGCCTGCCACAGGTGACGTCGATCGAAGTCCGGCCAGAGAGTGTCGGGAAAGACCATCTCGGCGTAAGCCGACTGCCACAGCAGGAAGTTGCTCGTGCGTTGCTCCCCGGACGAGCGCACGAAGAGATCGACGTCCGGCATGTCGGGCTCATCGAGATAGCGGTGGAACATCCGCTCGTCGATCCGGTCGGGATCGAGCCGGCCGGCGCGCACGTCGCGTGCCATCGCAGCGGCGGCGTCGGCAATCTCGGCACGCCCGCCGTAGTTGACGCACATCGTCAGGGTGAGCCTCCGGTTGTCCTTCGTCAGTTCCTCGGCCTGCTCGAGCTCGGCGATCACGCTCTTCCATAGTCGTGGCCGACGACCCGCCCAGCGCACACGAACCCCGAGGGCATGCATCTCCTCCCGGCGACGCCGCACCACGTCGCGATTGAAGCCCATGAGGAACCGGACCTCGTCCGGCGAGCGCTTCCAGTTCTCCGTCGAGAACGCGTAGGCGCTGATCCACGGGATGCCTAGCTCGAGCGCGCCATGCACGCAGTCAACGAGGCTGGCCTCACCGGCCTCATGGCCCGCGGTGCGCGGGAGGCCCCGCTCCTTGGCCCAGCGGCCATTGCCATCCATGACCAAGGCCACATGGCGCGGGATCAGGTCGCGCGGCAGTTGTGGCGGCGTCGCGCCGCTGGGATGCGGGGACGGAGGTCGGGGTGCCGGACGGCGGGCCATGGCGTCATCCTGCCGTGCCGCACGAGGGCGACAGCGTCGAACACGGCTCGGGATGGGTCATCGGCCGGAGCGATCGACCAGCGGCAGCGAGCGCAGCCCTCGCTCAAGGTGCCAGTGCAGGAACGCCGCCACGAGGCCACTGGCCTCACGTCGGTCCCGAGCATCACTGGCGTCCGCGCTGGGCCAATCCCCGCTGAGCAGCGCACCGAGCAGCGTCACCGTCGTCTCGGAGGGCGATGCGGAACCAGGAGGTCTGCAGGTCGGGCACACCATCCCGCCCGCAGGAATGGAGAAGGCCCGGTGCGGGCCTGCCACTCCGCAGCGGGCGCAGTCGCCGAATGACGGCGACCAGCCTGCGACAGCCAGGGAACGCAGGAGATACGCATCGAGGACGAGTCCCGCGTCGTGCTCCCCGGCCACCAGCGTCCGGAGCCCAGCGACCAGCAGGGCGTACTGGGTGACCGAAGGCTCGCGCTCCTCGGGTGTCAGCCGCTCGGCCGTCTCGAGCATCGCGGTGCCGGCCGTGTAGCGCCCATAGTCGGCCGAGATCTGCGCCGCATGCGACTCGATCGCCTCGACCTGGGTCACGGTGTCGAGGGATCGGCCCTCGTACAGCTGGACATCGACGTGCGTGAACGGCTCGAGGCGCGCTCCGATGCGGCTGGATGTCTTGCGCACGCCCCGCGCGACACCGCGGACGCGCCCGTGCTGGCGGGTCAGCAGGGTGACGATGCGATCAGCCTCGCCGAGCTTCTGGGTGCGAAGCACAATCGCCTCGTCGCGGTACACCGGCACGCTAGATTCTTGCGCATGGGCGAGGCGGATCCGGACAACCCGGAGTCCGGCCGCGCCGCGGCCGACGCCACCGCTTCAGCGGGCGAGCCTCCCGCTCCGGCGGTCACCATCACCGCCGACCGCCGGCTGATCCGCCGCTTCCTGTTCATGGCCGTGGTCGCCGTGCTGGTCCTGCAGGCGATCAACCACGCCTGGGGCGCACTCGGCGGGTTCCTGTTCAACCTCCTGCTCGCCTGGCTGATCGCGATCTCCGTCGATCCCATCGTGAGCGCCCTGGCGGGCCGGGGCATGCGACGCGGAGTGGCCACGGGGATCGTGGCCGCCTCCGGCCTGGCCCTGCTCGCGCTCTTCATCTGGCTCTTCGGGAGCGTCCTCGCCCAGCAGGTCACCGAGCTCATCCTCGCCCTGCCCGCCCTCGTCCTCGACATCGTCGACTGGGCCAACGGCACCTTCAACGCCCGGATCGACCCGGTCGAGTTCACGCAGAACCTGAACCTGACCTCGCAACAGATCACCGAGATCGCGTCCTACCTCGCCGGCGGGATCCTCGGGGTGTTCACCAGCGTCGTCGGTGCCGTCTTCGACTTCGTGACCATCCTGGTCTTTGCGTACTACTTCGCTGCGGACGCACCACGGATCAAGAGGTGGATCGCCTCCTGGCTCACGCCGTCTCGCCAGGTGGTCTTCATCAACGTCTGGGACATCTCCGTGCAGAAGGCCGGCGGATTCGTCATCTCCAAGGTCGCGCTCGCCAGCCTCTCGGCCTTCTTCCACGCGCTGTTCTTCGCCCTGATCGACATCCCCTACTGGCTGCCCATGGGGATCTTCGCGGGCATCGTCAGCCAGTTCATCCCGACGATCGGCACCTACATCGGGGTCGCCTTCCCGGCACTCTTCGCGGCGTTCGATGATCCACTCGACGTGGTGTGGATCATCCTCTTCGCGACCGTCTACCAGCAGATCGAGAACTACGTCCTGACTCCCCGCATCTCCAACCGGACGATGGACATCAACTCCGGCGTGGCCCTGGCCTCCGTCTTCATCGGTGCGGCCCTCTTCGGGCCGATCGGGGCCATCATCGGCATACCCCTCGCCGCCATCGTGATCGCGGTCTCGGAGGCCTACGGGCAGCGGTACGCGCTGCACTCCTCGGTGACCGCCGGCACCCGCTCGCCGACCGACCCAGCCGGCTAGAAACCCAGGCGCCTGAGCTGCTTGGGGTCCTTCTGCCAGTCCTTGGCGACCTTGACGCGGATGTCGAGATAGACCGGCGTGCCGAGGAGCTCCTCGATCTCCCGGCGCGCGCGTGTACCCACCTGCTTGAGCCGGGCTCCCGCCTTGCCGATCACGATCGCCTTCTGAGTCTCGCGCTCGACGAACAGGCTCGCACGCACGTCGGTGAGCGGGCGATCCTCAGGTCGATCCTCGCGCGGCTCGATCTCGTCGACGACGACGGCGATGGAGTGCGGCAGCTCGTCCTGCACTCCCTCGAGTGCCGCCTCCCGGATGAGCTCAGCCACGGCGATCTCCAGCGTCGTGGCGTCATCGTCGCCGTCCGGGAACAGGATCGGTCCCTCGGGAAGCAGGCGGATCAGCTGGTCGACGAGCACCTCGACGTTCTCGCCGACCGTCGCCGACACCGGCACCACCTCTGCCCATTCGATGCCGGTCTCCTCGCCGAGCGCCGCCACCTGTGCGAGGCGCTCGGCGACGACACCTCGCTGAACCTTGTCGGCCTTGGTGACGATGGCGACGATGGGCCGCCGACGCAGCGCCGCGAGCTCACCGGCGATGAACCGATCTCCCGGGCCGACGTCCTGGTCGGCAGGGATGCACAAGCCGACCACGTCGACGTTGGACCAGGTCTCGCGCACCTGATCGTTGAGCCTCTCCCCCAGCAGGGTCCGCGGGCGATGCAGGCCGGGCGTGTCGACCATGACGAGCTGCCCGGTGGGCCGGTTGACGATCCCGCGGAGGACACGTCGGGTGGTCTGCGGGCGGTCCGAGGTGATCGCCACCTTGCGGCCGACCATCGCATTGGTCAGCGTCGACTTGCCCGCATTGGGCCGCCCGACCAGGCAGGCGAATCCGCTGCGAAAGTCCAACCCGCTGCGAGAGTCCGTGCTCATGCGCTGGTCCTCACGGTGGTGACGGTACTCGAGCGGCGTCGGCCGTCGACGATGCCGAGCAGCCCGAGCGCCGCCAGCACCAGGAGTGTGCCCACCCACCCGAGGATGCCGAGCTGCTCACCGACGACGAGGACGCCCAGCAGTGTGGCGACGACCGGCTCCAGCAGCGTCAGGGTGGAGATCTGGCCGGGCTGGAGCCAGCGCAGGCCGACGCCGAAGAGCAGGTACGCGGCCGTCGTCGCACCCAGGCCCAGCCACAGGACGGCAACCACTCCCTGCGCGGACATCCACCACGAGGACGTGACCGCGGCCGGGACTAGGACGACCGCCCCGATGGCAAAGGTCGCCGCGAGCACGGAACTCGCCGGCAGGCCCTCGCGGGCCAATCGGACGCCGATCACGGTGTACGTCGCGTAGCAGGCGGCCGCAGCCAGCGCGTAGAGCAGTCCGACCGGCTCCGCCACGTCCAGGCTCGTCCAGGCGACGAGCGTGAGCCCGACGATCGCGATCAACGTCGACACGACCCACACCCAGCCCGGCGCTCCCTCCCGCACGACCCAGCCCAGGATCCCGGCGAGGAGGGGCGCAGCGCCGAGCGCGATGAGGGTGCCGACCGCCACGCCCGCACGCGCGGTGCCCATGAAGAAGAACGCCTGATACCCGGCGATGCAGGCACCCATCAGCCATGCCGAGGGACGGCGCCAGATGCGCAGCAGGTCAGCGCTACCGTGGCGCAGCAGCACGACGGCGACGAGCCCGGCGGCGCCGACGAGCAGTCGGTCGGCGGCAACGCTGGGGCCCGGGGCGCCGGGTGCGAGCAGCGCGAGCGCGGTGGCCGAGGTCCCGAACAGCGCTGCAGCGGCGAGGACGGCCCAGGTCGCCGCCGACCTACCCGCCATCGACGCGGTCCTCGACGACCGTCTCGGCGGGCACGGGCTCGGCCAGGACCATCGAGATGCGATTGCGCCTACCCGCTCCCGACTCCGCGAGCAGTCGCCAGCCGTCCACATCGACGGTCGCGCCCGGGATCGGCACGCGTCCCAGTCGCCTGGCCATCAGTCCCAGGACGGTGTCGACCCCCTCCTCGTCGGAGTCGACCTCGATCCCGGTCAGCTCGGCGAAGTCATCGACATGCATGCGCGCCATCACCCGGAAGCGTCCGCCGTCGAGTGGAGTCACCTCCGGCGCCGCAGTGTCGTACTCGTCGACGATCTCCCCGACAATCTCCTCAAGGATGTCCTCGATGGTCACCAGGCCCGCAGTGCCGCCGTACTCGTCGATCACGATCGCCATGTGCACGCGCGCTGCCTGCATGTCGCGCAGGAGCGCATCCGCCTCTTTGCTGTCCGGCACGAAGTAGGGCGCACGCATCAGCGACTCCACGCGCTGGGATGTCTCGGCATCGCGGTCCTCGAAGGCTCGTCGCACGAGGTCCTTCAGGTAGACGATCCCGACGACGTCGTCCGCACTCTCGCCGATCACCGGGATGCGCGAGAACCCCGACCGCAGGCCGAGGGACAGCGCCTGGCGAAGCGACTTGCCCCGCTCGATGTAGATCATCTCGGTGCGCGGGACCATCACCTCTCGGGCACTGGTGTCGCCAAGTTCGAAGACGGAGTGGATCATCTGCCGCTCGTCGTCCTCGATGAGGGAGTCGGCTTCCGCGAGATCGACCATCTCGCGGAGCTCGGTCGTCGTCGCGAACGGTCCCTCGCGAAACCCCCGGCCGGGAGTCAGCGCGTTGCCGAGCAGGATGAGCAGCGTGGCCAGCGGGCCGAGGATGCGCGCCAGGAAGTATGTCGGCCGCGCGGCGGCGAGGCCCACGGCGAGGGCGTGCTGACGCCCCAGCGTGCTCCCGGCGACACCGATGACGACGTACGTGACCACGACCATCACGGCGATGGCCACCAGGATGGCGAGCACCGGCGATCCGCCGCCGCGCACGGCCATGACATCGACAGTCACGTAGCCCACGAGGATCGTCGCCGCCACGCGCGCCACGGTGGAGAGGAACAGCAGCACATTCACGTGACGGGGGCGGTCGCGCAGGACAGTCAGCAGCCGCTCGGCCCGGCGGTTCCCCTCCTTGCGCACCTCCTCCACGCTCGCCCGGCTCACCCGCGCGACGGCCGTCTCCGCCATCGAGAGCAGCCCTGCGAGCGCCACGAGCACGAGTGCCAGGACCAGCAGCCAGGCATCGACCGTCATCGGCTCCTCCAGGCCGAGAGCAGGTCGTCCTGCAGCGCGAACATCGCGTCGTACTCCTCCACCGTCGCGTGGTCGTGCCCGATGAGGTGCAGGAGACCGTGCGTCAGGAGCAGTGCGAGCTCCTCGTCCAGGGTGTGCCCGCGCTCGGCGGCCTGGGCGAGGACGAACTGCGGGCACAGCACGATGTCGCCGAGGACTCCCGGCTCCGGCTCCTGCCCGATGGGCGACGGGCGCAGTTCGTCCATCGGGAACGACAGCACGTCGGTGGGACCCGGCTCGTCCATCCACCTCACATGCAGGTCTGTCATGGTCTCGACGTCGACGAGGGTGATGTCGAGCTCGCACTCCGGGTGGAGCCTCAGCTGCACGAGCAGGAAGGCCGCAAGCGCCGCCAGTGCATGGATGTCGCCGCCCGCGTCGGCCTGGTCGGTGACCGCGATCCCGGCCCCGGCGTCGAAGTGCTGGTCAGCCGTCACGAGCCCTTCTTCGCGTCGTAGCGCTCGTAGGCGTCAACGATGCGTCCGACGAGCGCGTGACGGACGACGTCGTGCGAGGTGAGCCGGCAGAAGGCCACGTCATCGATGCCGTCGAGGATCTCGCTGACGACTCGCAGACCGCTCGTCGTGCCGCCGGGCAGGTCCACCTGCGTGATGTCACCGGTGACCACCATCGTCGAGCCGAAGCCAAGGCGCGTCAGGAACATCTTCATCTGCTCAGCGGATGTGTTCTGGGCCTCGTCGAGGATGATGAACGAGTCGTTCAACGTGCGGCCGCGCATGTACGCGAGCGGCGCGATCTCGATCGTGCCGCTGGTGATCAGCCGAGGGATCGAGTCGGGGTCGATCATGTCGTGTAGGGCGTCGTAGAGCGGACGAAGGTACGGGTCGATCTTCTCCGACAGGGTGCCTGGCAGGAAGCCCAAGCGCTCCCCCGCCTCGACTGCTGGCCGGGTGAGCACGATGCGGTTGATGCGCTTGTCCTGGAGCGCGCGCACCGCCTTTGCGACGGCCAGGTAGGTCTTGCCCGTACCCGCGGGCCCGATGCCGAACACGATGGTGTTGGTGTCGATCGCGTCGACATAGCGCTTCTGGTTGAGCGTCTTGGGACGAATCGTGCGTCCGCGATTGCTGAGGA
>JAFMFD010000067.1 GCA_017856385.1 Actinomycetota bacterium | reverse complement strand
AGCACACTCGTCGCCTCGTCCACGGACCATGCGCCGTTCGCATCGATGCGGATCTGCCCGATCCCAGCGCCGAGGAGGTCGTCCAGGGCGGTCCGGACGGCGCGCACACGCGACAGGTCGTCGTGCCGATCGCCCGAGCCCACCTTGACCTTGATGGTGCGGCACCCGTGCTCGAGCACGGCGGTCCGGGTGAGCAGGTCGGCCTCGGGTTCCGGGACGGCGGGGACGATCGCATTCACCGCGATCCGATCGCGTCGGGCCTCGGGCCAGGATCCGTACGCCGCTTCCAGTGCACTGGCGAGCCACCGGGCGGAGGCATGCTCGGAGTAGTCGTCGAAGGGCGCGAACTCCCCCCAGCCGGATGGCCCCTCGATGAGCACGCCCTCGCGGACATCGATGCCGCGGAACACCCGACGCAGCGGGAGCGCGAACGGCACCGCGGTCGCCAGCACCTGCTCGATGGTGGGGCGCTCGGGCATCAAGGACGCCGAGGAGGACTCGGGCATCAAGGACGCCGGGGGAACTGCCGGAAGTCCGGCCGCCGCTTCTCCTTGTAGGCGTCGCGGCCGTGCTGGGCCTCCTCGGTCATGTAGAACAGCAGCGTCGCGTCGCCCGCGAGCTGCTGCACGCCCGCGAGCCCGTCGTCGGCCGCGTTGTGCGAGGCCTTGAGCATGCGCAGTGCGAGCGGTGACATCTCCAGCAGTCGCAGCGCCAGGTCGACCGTCGCGATCTCGAGGTCCTCGATGGGGACCACCTCGTTGACCAGGCCCCAGTCGTAGGCCTGGGCCGCCCCGTACTGCCGGCACGTGTACCAGACCTCGCGGGAGCGCTTCTGCCCGATCGTGCGCGCGAGCAGGCCAGAGCCGTAGCCGCCGTCGAATGAGCCGACGAGCGGGCCGGTCTGGCCGAACCGCGCATTGTCGGCCGCGACCGTCAGGTCGCACACCACGTGCAGCACGTGCCCGCCGCCGATCGCGTAGCCGGCGACCATCGCGACGACCGGCTTGGGGGTGCGGCGGATCTGCACCTGCAGGTCGAGCACGTTGAGGCGGCCGATGCCGCGGCGCGCGACCTCGTCGTCGCCGATGTACCCGTCGTCGCCGCGGATCGCCTGGTCGCCGCCGGAGCAGAACGCGAGGTCGCCCTGGCCGGTGAGGATGATGACGCCCACGCCGTCGTCGTCGCGCGCACGGTTGAAGGCGTCTTGAAGCTCGAACAGGGTGCGGGGCCGGAAGGCGTTGCGCCGACTCGGCCGGTTGATGGTGATCTTCGCGATGCCCGCGGACTCGCCGGTGGACACCTCGTACCGGATGTCGGTGTAGTCGCCCTCCGCCTGCCACTTGCAGCCCGGTGCGGCCGACGAGTGCGCCGGGTCCGCCAGGGCGGGCGAGCCCTCCGGCGCCACGGGAGGGAGCACGTAGCGGGTGCGGGTGTCCATGCCGGGAAACCTACCGCCAGCCGTACGCTCCTGCTGATGGAGAGCCGACCGCTCGTGCGCGTGCCGGTGCCGCCCGGTCCCGAGGGCCCGGCGCGCCTGCTGCCCGAGCTCGCGCACGCCCTCGACGGCACGGGCCCGGCCATCGCCCCGGTGCCCACCGTGTCGGCGACCTGCTCGGACGACTACGTCAGGAGCGTGCTCGAGGCGGTCCGACCGGACGGCCCGCCGCTGGAGTCCCCCGAGGTCGCCGCCGTGGTCGCCACGTCCGGCTCGACGGGCCGACCGCGAGGGGTGCTGCTCACGGCGAGCAGCCTGAACGCCCTCACCGAGGCGGTCAACGGCGTGGACCCACGCTGGGTCCTCGCCCTTCCCGTCACGTCCGTCGGCGGCCTGCTGGTGCTCGTCCGCGCCCTCGCCAGCGGCCGCGAGCCTGCCGTCGTCCCGAGCATCGGCGGCGCCGGGCCGTTCACCCCGGGCGCGTTCGCGGCCGCGGTCGACGAGGCTGAGCGTTCGGGTGGTTCGGTGCACGTCTCACTCGTCCCGGCGCAGGTCGCGCGACTGCTCGCCGACGACGACGGCGTGCGCGCGCTGCGCCGCTGCGAGCGCATCCTCGTCGGCGGAGCAGCCCTGCGCGCGTCGCTTCGGGAGCTCGCCGCGCACGAGGGCATCGATCTCACGTCGACATACGGATCGACGGAGACCGGCGGCGGCTGCGTGTTCGACGGCGAGCCCCAGCCCGGGGTGACGGTGCAGCTCGACGACGGCCGGATCGTCGTCGGTGGACCGACGATCGCCGCGGGGTACCGCGGCGAGCCGGCCCTGACCGAGGCGTGCTTCACCGCGGACGGCTTCCGCACCGCCGACATCGGCCGCTTCGACGACCGCGGCCGGCTCGTCGTGGTCGGACGCATCGACGACGTGGTCGTGGTGAACGGAGTCAATGTGGCGCTCGGCGCCATCGAGGAGGTCCTCAACGACCACCCCGACATCGAGTCGGCGGCCGTCGTCACCGTGACCTCCCCGGACGGCGAGCCCGCGCTGCACGGCTTCGTCGTCGTCCGCGACCACGCAGCGCGGGCGTGCGAGTCGGCGCGTGCGCGGGTGGTCGAGCGCCTCGGGCCGCCCGCGCGACCCGTCCTGCACGAGGTGGCGGCGCTGCCGCACCTCGCGCACGGCAAGGTGGACCGGCAGCTGCTCAGCTCCTGGGCCCGCGAGTTTGGACAGGCCACCTGATGGCCACCGCCGCCCAGTGGTGGGCCGGGGCCCGCCCCCGCACGCTCCCCGCCGCCATCGCCCCCGTCGCCGTCGGTGCCGGGCTGGGCGTGCACGCGGGAGCCTTCTCCGCGGTGCGCGTCCTGCTCGCCCTCGGGGTCGCCGTCCTGCTGCAGGTCGGCGTCAACTTCGCGAACGACTACAGCGACGGCATCCGCGGCACTGACGCGGTGCGCGTCGGGCCGGTGCGCCTCGTCGGCCAGGGACTGGCCCCCGCAGCCGCCGTCCGGCGCGCTGCCCTGCTCGCCCTCCTCGCCGCGGCCCTGCTCGGGGTGGCCCTGATCGCGCTCACCGGGCAGTGGTGGCTGCTGCTGGTCGGTGCCGCATGCATCGCGGCCGCGTGGCTGTACACCGGCGGACCACGGCCCTACGGCTATGCGGGCCTGGGCGAGGTGTTCGTGTTCGTGTTCTTCGGTCCGGTGCCCGTCGTGGGCACCGCGTACGTCCAGACGCTCAGCGTGAGTGCCCTCGACCTGGTCGCCTCGGTCGGGGTCGGGCTGGTGATCTGCGCCATCCTCGTGACGAACAACCTGCGGGACATCCCGGGTGACACCGAGGTCGGCAAGCGCACGCTCGCGGTGCGACTGGGCGATGAGCGCACGCGGGTTCTCTATGCGGCGATGGTGACGGGGGCGCTGGTCGTGCCGATCCTGCTGGTCCCGTTCCTGTCGCCGATCGTCGCGCTGGGCGTGCTCACCGGCCTGCTTGCTCTGTCACCCCTGAGGATCGTCCTCGGAGGCGCGACTGGCCCGGGCCTGATCCCGGCGCTCAAGGCCACCGGCACCTTCGTGCTCGTCTACGGACTCGTGCTGGGGCTGCTGATCGCCATCGCGTGAGGTCTCGGGCAGGTCGTCTATGTCCTCGGCGCGGGCCGCGGCATCGATGCGGGCGTTCATCCGCGCGAAGAACCCGCCGGCGACGGCACCCATGCGCCCCCGCTGGCGATCGAGGACCACGAGGCTGATCGCTCCCGAGATGAGCAGCGCCACGGCAGCCGACCAGAGTGCATCCAGCGGTGTCAGCAGCCACACGACCCCCCAGACGGCGAGGAACACGGCCACGCGCAGCACCGTGTAGACGACGATCGCCCGAACCGACCCCTGACGTCCCACAGCCCTACCGTATGCGAGGGCGTGGACGGGAGCCCTCTGACGCGACGCCCTCGACGGGCTGCCGGCGACGGGATGCCGTCGACGGGAAGTCACGTACGCTGGTGGCCACTGCCGGCGGGCGCCGCGGGCATCCAGCGTGGGAGGTGGGAGTGCTCAGGGTCGCCGGGGCGATTCTCGCCGTCGCCTTCTACATCTACTGCATCATCGACGTCCTGCGGACTCCGGCAGGCACGGCCCGCACCATGCCGAAGGCCGTGTGGCTGCTCGTCGTGATCCTGCTGCCACTGATCGGCGGGGCCCTGTGGCTGGTGTTCGGCCGCGTCTGGGACGTGCCCGGCTCGAAGCGGCGGCGCCGCCGCGGTCCCGTCGCCCCCGATGACGATCCGGCCTTCCTGAAGAAGCTCGGAGACGACGCCTGGAGCCGCCGGATGCGCCAGCGCCGCGGCAAGGGCGACCCGGCCACCTGAGCCCCGCGCGACGGGCTCGGGCCCAGACGACCGAAGATCGGGGCTAGGGGACCGAAGGTCGGCCGACCTCGGTGAGGCCGCGCACCACATCGCTCAGCGTCACGACCCCGAGGGCCCGACTGCCGTCCGTCACCACGGCGATGTGCGAACCGCCGCGTCGCATCTGCGCGAGCGACTCGTGGATGCTCTGCTCCGCCGGCAGCCGGAGCACCGGACGCAGGATGCTCGACACCGGCGCCTCGGGAGGTGACGCGAGCGTGTCACGGACGTGCACCATGCCGAGGATCCGGGCCTGACCGGGACGCGTCGACGGGCCGGAATCCGCGACGAGCACGCGCAGGTGCCCGGTTGCCTGGGTGGCCTCCCGCACGTCCCGCATGCGGGCCCTCGGGCTGACCATGGTCACAGGAGCACCCGGGGCGACGAGCGCGCTGATGGCGGTGGACTGCATCGCGATCGCCGCCGCGAGTCGCGTGGAGTACTCGATGTCGAGGGCGCCGGCGTTCTCGGAGTGCTGGACGAGGTGGCGCAGGGAGTCGGCGCTCTGGGCGGCGGACACGGAGTTGACGGCCCGGACACCGACACGAAGGAGCAGCCAGTTCGCGGTGGTGTTGAGTGCGACCAGGATCGGCTTCGTCACGATCAGGAAGCCGCGCATCGGGATGGCGAGCATCGTGGCCGACAGCTCGGGGTGGGCGATAGCCCACGACTTCGGCGCCATCTCGCCGATGACGAGGTGGAGGAAGGTCACGACGAACAGCGCGAGCACGAAGGCGATGACGTCGGCCGTCACCGTCGGCAGGCCGACGCCTTCAAGGAGCGGGGCAAGCCAGTCATGGACAGCAGGCTTGGTGATCGCGCCGAGCGCGAGCGTCGCGACGGTGATGCCAAGCTGCGAGCCGGCCAGCAGGATGCTCAGCTCGGACGCATTGCGCAGCGCTGCCCTCGCCGCACGACTGGTGAGCGCGTCGTCCTCGAGTCGATGCCGCTTGGCTGCGAGCAGGGCGAACTCGGCGGCGACGAAGAAGGCGCTCATGCCGATGATGACGATCGTGGCGATGACGACGCCGCCTGCGCCGAGGTTCATGACGCCTCCTCGACCAGGCGGACCAGCGACGGCACATGGCGCTGCACGGCGAGCACCTCGACCGTGATGTGGCGCTGGCGCGCCTCTCCGTCGAGCAGGTCCTCACCCGAAATGGGCAGCGGAACACGCACGATGTCGCCGACCTCGGGAAAGCCCTGGTGCACCGCCACGGCCATGCCCGCGACCGTCTCGTAGTGGCCCTCCGGAAGGTCGTGGTCGATCGCCCGTCCGGCCTCGTCGATCCGGGTGTCGCCCGGCATGACCCACCCCACGCCATCGAAGGCGAAGGGCACCTCCGGTGCGTCGTGCTCGTCGAAGATCTCCCCCACGATCTGCTCGGCGAGGTCCTCCAGCGACAGCACTCCCGTGAACCCGCCGAACTCGTCGACGACGCACGCGAGGTGCTCCTGCGCCTCGGCGAGCGCGGCGAGGGCCTCGGGCAGGCTCATCACGCTGGACACCATGACGGCCGGCCGCATGATGCTGCGCACCGGCGTGGACCCGGGCACTGAGTCGGACAGCACGTCGACGAGGTGCACCACGCCCAGCACGTCCTCGCCGTTCGCGGCGAGCACGGGGTACCGGGAGTGCTCGTGCGCCATGAGGGCACGCACCTCGTCCACGGTGTCCTGCGCGGAGACGACGTCGGCCTTCAGTCGCGGCACCATCGCGTGCTGCACCGTCTGCTCCGGGAACTCCAGGATGCGGTCGAGCAGGTCCGACAGCTCATCGGGGATCTGCCCGGACTCGCGGGACTCCTCGACGATGTGCTCGAGGTCCCGCGCAGAGGCCGAGTGCTGGACGTCATGGACCGGCGTGATCCGGAGCAGGCGCAGTACCAGGTTCGACGACGCGTCGAAGAAGGAGATCAGCCAGCCGAAGGTCGCCAGGTACACGAGCGTGGAACGAGACAGCCGGATGGCCGTGGGCTCCGCTCTGGCGATGGCGAGGTTCTTCGGCACGAGCTCGCCGAAGAGCATCTGGACGAGCGTCGACAGCGCCAGCGCCAGGACCGCCCCGATAGCGACCGAGACACCCACGGGGACGCTCAGGCCGCCCAGCATCGAGCCGAGCGACCGGCCGATGAGCGGCTCGGCCACGTACCCCACGAGCAGCCCGGTCACGGTGATCCCCAGCTGGGCGCCCGAGAGCATGAACGAGGTGCGCCCCGTCACCTTGAGCGCGCGTTCGGCCCCAGCACTCCCGGCGTTCGCCCGTGCCGCCAGGGCGGACCGGTCGACCGCCATGTAGGCGAACTCCTGGGCCACGAAGTAGCCCGTAGCGGCCGTGATCACCATGACCACGGCAACGCCCACGACGAGCGCGAGCAGGACCTCCACGTCGTGGACTCCTCAGCAGTCGGGCGAGCGGATGCTCAGACCCCAGCGTAGGAGTGCAGGCTGTTGACGAAGATATTGACGCCGAAGTAGTTGATCAGGAAGGCCACCCACCCGGCGATCGCGATCCACGAGGCCCGGGACCCGCGCCAGCCGGCCGTCGAGCGGGCGTGCAGGTAGGCCGCGAAGATCACCCACGTGATGAAGGCCCAGGTCTCCTTGGGGTCCCAGCCCCAGTAGCGACCCCAGGCGTTCTCCGCCCAGATGGCGCCCGCCACGATCGCGAACGTCCACAGGGGGAAGGAGAACGCGATGACGGTCTGCGTGAGCCGCTCGAGCCGCTCGCTCGAGGGCAGGTGGGAGGCCCAGCCCGTGACGACCGCCGCGCGCTGCCGCCGCTCGACCCGACCACGGACCAGCGCGAGTGCCGCGGTCGCGGCAGCGAAGGTGAACGCGCCGAAGCAGATGATGGCGGCGGAGACGTGGATGACGAGCCAGTAGGACTTCAGCGCGGGCACGAGCTGAGCCGCCTCGGTGTAGAGCACTGTCACCGCCAGCCCGAGCCACAGCAGGGTCGGGATGACCACGAACAGCCCCAGCCACCGCAGGTCGCGGCGCAGCGACATGCCGAGGAAGACCCCCAGCACCCCGAGCGCGGCGGTAATGGAGAACTCGTACATGTTGCCCCAGGGCACGCGGCCGGCCCACACTCCGCGCAGCACGACCCCCACGAGCAGCAGGCCGAACGCGAGCCACGTCAGGGACATCCCGACGTTCGCCGCGCGACGCCCGGGCTGCTCCACGACCGGAGGGTCGGTCCGGGTGAGGACGGCCGTTGAGCCCTGCCCCTCCGCGGCCACGTGTGCGCCCACCGTCGCGGGGCGACGGCGACCCGAGGCGAAGGAGGCCGCGAAGGCGATCATCGCGAGGGTCAGCGTGATCATGCTCGCGTAGACCGCGGCGTTGCTGGCCTCGGCGAGTTCGACGCTGGTCACGTGCGCTCCTCCACTGAAGTGTCCGGACCTGACAGGGCTCGCGTGAGCTCCGCAATGTCCCGGTCGAGGTCCGCGGCCTCGGACTTGGCCAGGGCCCCGATGTCCACGAGCGTACCTGCGTGGCCGTCAGGGGCCACCCGAACCCAGATCCGCCGGCGGCGGACGCCCAGCGAGAGCATCAGCCCGATCATCGCCGCGACCGAGGCCAGGAGCGCGAGCTCCTTGCCGGGATCGTGCGCGATCTGGAAGGACGCCCAGCGCTCGAAGCCGGTGAACTCCACCGAGCCGACTCCCGGGATCTCCCAGACGTCGCCCGGCACGAGCGACTCCAGCCCCACCTGGTCCAGTCCTTCGGTGTCGAGGGTGTAGACGCTCTGCGGGGAGCCGTCATCAAGTCCGAGATCCCCGGTGAACGCGGACAGGAAGACCGCCGGCAGGTCAGGCGCCGGAAAGATCGAGTGCGGTCCCAACTCCTCGGTCAGGGCTGCGGTCGGCAGGAACAGGCCGGTGAGGCCCACGGAGGGCTCGGCGTCGGGCACCTTCACCACGCCCGTCGACGTGAAGTTCCCGTCCTGCGGGAGGAAGACGACCGAGTCGTCGAAGACCACCGCGCCGGTGGAGTCGCGGACCACCAGGTGCGGTGCGTAGCCGTGCCCGACGAGGAAGACCTTGGCTCCGTCCGCCTCGAGGGGCTCGTTGACCTCTATCGTCGTGCGGACTGGCTCGGCACCGGGAGCGCTCCGATACGTGAGATCGGCCTCGAACAGCCGCGGCGAGCCGCGCTGGGCGTCTCCGCGCTCGAAGTCGACGCGGAAGTCCTCGAGGGTGAACGAGAAGGGGGCCAGCCGCGCCGGGTCCATCAGGCGGCCACCGCCCCAGGCGTCGTATTGCGTCAGGGTGTTGGAGAAGCCCGTGCCCTCCCGCACGACCACGTTGCCCTTCCAGCCGAGCTGGCCTCCCACGGCCACACCGATCAGGATCGCGATCAGGGAGACGTGGAACACCAGATTCCCGGTCTCGCGCGAGTGGCCCTTCTCCGCGGCGACCCACTCACCGGCCGACGACCGCACGCGCCAGCGCGCACGGCGCAGCACGCGCTCGGCCGTCGCGAGCACCTCGTCCGGCGGCATGGCCACCTCGACGCGCGCGTGCGCGGGGAGGCGGTCGAGTCGGCGCGGGGCTGCGGGCGGCGGCATGCGCAGCGCACGCACGTGCGCCCCGATCCGCGGGATGACGCAGCCGATCAGGGAGATGAACAGCAGCAGGTAGACCGCGGCGAACCACGGCGCCGCGTACACGTCGAAGAAGCCCAGCGAGTCCAGAAGCGGCCCGGTCGTCGGGTTCTCCTCCAGCCACTGGTCGACGCGCAGCGGGTTCGTTCCGCGCTGCGGCAGGATCGATCCG
The DNA here is from genome assembly GCA_017856385.1 of Actinomycetota bacterium. Taxonomy (GTDB): domain Bacteria; phylum Actinomycetota; class Actinomycetes; order S36-B12; family S36-B12; genus UBA10649. The sequence continues at coordinate 3,159 of JAFMFD010000067.1, read as the reverse complement.
GGAATGCTCGCGACGGCCAGCAGGAACAGCAGGATGAGCGCGATCCGCATGCTCGTCAGCTGCCGCCAGAGCCAGCGCAGGAAGCCCACCGACCCCAGCGGCGGGAGCGGTGGATCGGCCGGGAGCCCGGCATCGGGCTCGCGCACCTGCTGGTCGGTCACGGCTTCTCGCCGCCCTCGGCGATCAGCGGCTCGAGCAGGCCACGCAGCGACGACTCACTTGCCTTGCCGAGGATGCGCCCGGCCACGCGCCCCTCCCGGTCGACCACGAGCGTCGACGGGATCGCCTGCGGCGGCAGGGTGTCACTGAACAGCAGCTGCAGCTGACCGTCCCGGTCGATCACGTTGGGGTAGTCGATCCCGAAGCGGTCGACGAAGGCGCGGGCCGAGACGTCGGAGTCCCGGGTGTCGAGGCCGACGAACTGCACCCCGGCCGGTTCGAGCTCGCGCGACAGGGCGGCGAGCTCCGGCGCCTCCGCGCGGCAGGGCGCGCACCACGAGGCCCACACGTTCAGCACGACGACCTCGCCGAGGTGGTCCGCGAGGCGGAAGCCGTCACCGTCGAGCGTCGTGCCCGCCAGGTCCGGCGCGGCCTGGCGATCGGCCTCGGCAACGAGCACGATCGACCCGTCACCGGCGACGTAGCCGGGCTCGGCGGAGTCTGAGGCACCCGCAGAGGACGCGCAGGCGGCCAGGGTCAGCACGGCGAGCATCGCCACGATCCCGGGCGCGATCCGCCCGCGCATGCGACCTCCCCCGTCAGGCCCCCGCGACCTTGCTGGCCTGCGCCAGCAGGTCGCGCGAGGGCTCGGTGTACGTGATGGCGACGAGGTCGCGGTCGCGGAACTCCAGCGAGGTGAGGGACGCGAGCGTGCACTGCCGCTGGCGAGGGTCATGCCACAGGCGACGCCCCTCGGCGGCCAGGCGAGCGATCCAGATGGGCAGTTGGTGGCTGACCAGCACCGCCTCGTGGCCGCGCGCCTCGTCCCGCGCAGCGGCGATCGCGCGGGTCATGCGGTCGGCGACGACGTCATAGGGCTCACCCCAGGACGGCTTGAAGGGGTTGTAGAGGTGACGCCAGGTGCGCGGCTGGCGCAGCACACCGTCGCCGACGCTCACGCGCTGGCCCTCGAAGACGTTGTCAGCCTCGATGAGGCGCTCGTCGATCGCGACGGGCAGGCCGTGGCGCTCGGCGACCGGGGCCGAGGTCTGCTGGGCGCGCTCCATCGGCGAGGAGACCACCAGGCTCACGTCGTGATCGGCCAGGGCTTCGGCCGCGCGCACGGCCATCTCCTTGCCCAGGTCCGACAGGTAGTAGCCGGGCAGCCGGCCGTACAGCACCTTCTCCGGGTTGAACACCTCACCGTGCCGCAGGAGGTGGACGACGGTGCGTGCAGAGTCCATGACGTCGACTCTAGGTTGCCCGGCGTCGGGCCGCTCCCCGACGTCGGCTCGGCCGCCATGACCCCTCGCCGGCCTCGATGGCTGCGACGCGCAGCGACTCGGCGTGCGCGGCCAGCGACTCGACGAGGTCCTGCACCGTGCTGAACGGCGCCATGACATCGACGCGCAGGCCGTGCTCCTCCGCCGCCTTGGCCGTCTGCGGCCCGATGCACGCCACGACGGTGGAGTGATGGGGCTTGCCCGCGATGCCGACGAGGTTGCGCACCGTGCTGCTCGACGTGAACAGGACGGCATCGAAGCCACCTGTCTTGATGGCCTCGCGCGTCTCCACCGGCGGCGGTGCGGCGCGGACCGTCCGGAAAGCCGTGATGTCCTCGACCTCCCAGCCCAGGTCGGCGAGACCGGCCGCGAGGGTGTCGGTGGCGATATCGGCACGCGGCAGGAACACCCGGTTGATCGGGTCGATCAGCGAGTCGTAGGCCGGCCACTCGTCCAGCAGCGCACTCGTCGTCTGCTCGGTGGCCGGGACGATGTCTGGACGCACACCGAACTCGACGAGGGCGGTGACCGTGGCCTCGCCCACAGCCGCCACCTTCAGTCCGGCGAACGACCGGGCGTCGAGCCCGTACTCCTGCAGCTTCTCGCGGATGGCCCGCACCGCGTTGACGGACGTGAAGCCGATCCACTCGTAACGGCCCTGGACCAGCCCGTGCACCGCGCGATCAATCTGCTGCGGCGTGCGGGGCGGCTCGACCGAGATCGTGGGCACCTCGACGGGGACCGCGCCGTGCCGGCGCAGCAGATCCGTGACCGGACCGGAGTGGTCCTGGGTCCGCGGGATGAGGATGCGCCATCCGAACAGCGACTTGACCTCGAACCAGTCGAGCTTGGCCCGCTGCTCGATGACCTGGCCGATGACCACCAGGCCAGGGCCGGCCTGCCGGATCGACTTCGCCGCATCTCGAACCTCGCCGAGCGTGCTGACCAGCGTGCGCTGGTCGACCGTGGTGCCACGGCGCGTGATGGCGATCGGAGTTGCGGGATCGGCTCCCGCCGCGAGCAGGCGCTCCGCGATGTCACCCGCGCGATCAGCGCCATTGCGGACGACGACGGTCACGCGCGGATCCACCAGCTCGATCCAGGGGGCCTGCGAGTCCTGGGCGTCGATCACGCGGACCTGGCGCACCTTGCCGCCGGTCAGGCCGAAGCCCGCGTACGCCGGGATGCCCGTGACGTCGCTGACGCCGGGGGCGATGTCGAAGGCGAGGTGCGCACGACGCAGGGCGCCCACCTCGTTCACCAGGCTGCCGTCGATCACCGGGTCACCGGCGATCAGCCGCACCGTTGCACGGCCCGCGCGAGCGGAGTCGATGACGAGGGCGCTGCGGTCAGCGTGGTCGAGGGGCATGCCCGCGGGGTCCACGGCCACGACGACCTGCGTCGTGGGACCGGCATGCGCGTGCGCTACATCGGACGCCTCCGCGTCGGCGATGATGACGTCGGCCGAGCCCATCAGGTGGGCGGCACGGACGGTGACGAGATCCGGGTCTCCCGGACCCGCAGCCACCAGGGCCACATGACCGGGGGACGCCGCGCGACGCTGGCGCGTCACGGGCTCATCGCCCGCGAGGTCCGCGGTGGCCGGTGCGGCCTTCTTCGCCGGCTCGGCCTTCTTCGCTGGCGCGGCCTTCTTCGCTGGCGCGGCCTTCTTCGCCGGCTCGGCCTTCTTCGCCGGCTCGGCCTTCTTCGCCGGCTC
>JAFMFD010000066.1 GCA_017856385.1 Actinomycetota bacterium | reverse complement strand
GGCCGTCGTGGTCACGTCGAACCCGGTGCCCTGGTAGTCGGGGCGGGTGTCGACGTTCTCGCCGTCGTTCGGCGCGACGAGGTCCGCCCCGAGGACCCGCAGCTCCGCCAGGCGGGTCCGGGCCAGCGAGGCCGCCTCGACCCGGTCGCTGTTGCCCCGGATCGCATCGAGGGAGCTGATCAGCACGCCGACGGTGGCGGCGGTGATCACGACGAGGACGGCCATCGCCACGATGACCTCCACGATGGAGAACCCCGCCGACGACGAAGCGCCGCGGGGTGCGTCCTGGACCCACCTCACACGGGGAGTTTCGGACCGACTGCCCGCCCGAGGCCCGCGCGCTCCGCATCCCCCGCCTCACGCGACCCGCGGGCTACCATGCCTTGTGGCCCGCTTCCCCGGTGACGCCGCCGATGCCGCACTCCTGCGGATCGGCGAGTGGCTGCATCCCGCCACGTCGCACCGACCGCGCAGCGAGGCCGAGCGCAGGGTCCAGCGTCGCGTCGGCCTCATCTCGCTCGTCGCGATCCTGACCGGCGGACTCGCGCTCCTCGCCTCCGTCATCGAGGTCATCGCCTCCGGCATCGATCCCGTGCCCGCGAACCGCCAGTTCGGCACCATCCTGCTGCCCGCAGCGGTGCTGCTCGTGGCGATCAGCGTCTTCACCCCGCAGGCACTGTTCCGCACACGCAATGCCGCCCGCACCCGCGCCGTCCTGACCGACCCGTCAACCCCGCTGCCACCGTGGTCCTCCACCACGATCGTGTTCGACGCCGTGCTCGTCGGGGCCCTGCTGGCCGGCATCTACTTCGACGGAGTCCTGGCCCTGGCGATGTTCGGGCTCGCCCTCCTGGCGCGCATCGTGTTCCAGTCCACCCGCCGACTCGATGCTGACCCGAATGCGCGGTACCACGCGCTCATGTCCGCCTGGACCGCCGCGGTGACCGGCGGCTGCGCCTTCCTGATCGTGAAGCCCCTCGTGCCCTCTATCGACGTCGCCGCTCCCCTGTGGCCGCTGGCGTTCGCCGCCCTCGTCGCCACCTACCTCGGCCTCGCGCTCAACGCGATCCAGCGCTGGGTCAACGGCGATCGCACGCGGTGGGCCTTCGCCCGCGATGCGATCGATCCGCGCCGCGTCATCGTCGCCCTGTTCAGCGCAGGCATCGCATGGCTCGTCTCTGCCGTCGGCATCGCCGTGGACACCCTGCGCGGCGCCGGTGACCCGACAGCGGGCACGCTCGCCGGGCTCGGCGTCTTCCTGGCCTCGTGGCTGCTCCTCTGGTACGTCTCCATCCGGCTGTGGCAGCGCGATGCACTGCGCACGATGGCGATGTGGTCCGCGCACCAGGCCGAGCTCATCGGTCGACTCGCCGACGGGTCGCTCGACCCGGACCTCGCCGTGCGCGCCGCTCTGCGCATCACCACCCGCATGGCGATCTCGGTCTTCGGTGCGACGCGGGCCATGACCGTGCTGGCCGAGCGGCGCACCGAGGCGGTCTTCGACCTGGTGGGAGTCGACGTCCACCCCAACGGCCCCACGCCGGACGCGCGGTCGCTCGTCACCCTCCCGCACCTGCGCATGCCCCTGTACCCCTCCCCCGGGCACCCGAGCACGAGCAACGTGACGGTGGCCGGGTGGCTCTGGCCGGGGCTGTTCGTCACGCGATCGCCGTCGATCGTCCAGCGCTTCACCGACCTCGCGACGCAGACGCTCCTCACGCCGATCGTCGCCTCCGAGGACACGCGAGTCGCCACCGCGTTCGACGAGATGTTCACCCCGGTGTCACGCTGGCCGAGCATGTCCGCCTTCGAGGAGGCGGTCCAGCGGATGCGCGAGCAGGCCGACGCGAGCCCGCAGACCAGCTCGCTGCTCGTCGCGGTCTACGCCATCGACGACTTCGGTGCCCTCGCGGGCGGCAAGTTCGAGCAGGCAGCCGTCGGGCAGGTCATGCGCCTGGCCCTCGGCCACTCCGAGTTCGCCGGCCACGACGTGTTCGTCGCCTATGAGGATCCCGGGCGCATGTGGGTGGCCCTCGGCGGCGGCCCGATCGTCCGGAACGGCGTCGACCTGCTCCGTGGCCTCCAGCAGCACGTCAACGACCACGGCAGCGTCCCCAGCGCAAGGCTCGATGTCGACGTCCACGTGAGCGTGTCGTTCGGGTACGCGGCGCACCAGGTGGACGACTTCTCCTACGACGGACTGCTGTCCATCGCCCGTCAGCGGCTCTCGACGGACCAGGCCGCCCGAGACCCGTTCATGATCGACAACGTGCTCACGCTCGACTTCTCGCCCGAGGACATCATCGAGGCCGCCGACGCACCCGTCACCACCACCGACGTGGGCAGCCTGCTGCGCGCAGATCGGGCGGCGCAGGCCCAGGACGGCGCTCGGCGCTTCCCGGTGTCCGTGAGTCCCGTCCTCGACGTCGACACCGATGCCGTCGTGGCCCTCGCCGCCGCCATCGGGTGGCAGCGAGCAATCGGCGCCGTCGATGTCTCCAGCCCCGAGGCCTTCCGCCAGGTCATCGGCCGCCAGGTGACCCTCGCCGCCGAGGGCGCGCGCGTGATCCTCGCCGAGGTCAAGGATCTGCTCGCCACTGCTCGCGAGGCAGGTCACCCCGACCTGCACGTCCTCGCCTGGCTGCCCCCCGTCCTGCTGACCGCCGAAGCCGGCCATGTCGCACTGCCGAACCTCACGACCCCGTACCTCACCAGGGCCGAGTGCGCGCGGACGGTCGTGGTGCTGGACACCATCCCGCCCGGCAGCGGCCAGGCGCTGCGCCTGCTCGCCGATCGCGGCGTGGCTATCGCCGTCACCGCCGGGGCCGCAGCCGGGGCGGAGGACGGCGACCTGTACGGCTGGCGCCGCTGGGCGGTGATCTTCCCGGCGCAGGTGGTTCAGGGCAGCAGCGGCGTCGACGCGCTCACGATCCAGCAGACCGCGAGCGCGATCGCCAGCCAGGAGACCCACCTGATCGCCATGGCCGACGAGCACGCCGACGTGCGCGAACTGGCCGCCAGCAATGTGCACTGGGTCATCGACCCGGCAGGAGGCGTCATGCTGTCGGACGCCCAGGCCCTGCGCGACGAGCTGCTCGGCTGAGCCTCGCCGCCTGCCCGCCGAGCTGCTCGGCTGAGCCTCGCCGCCTAGGCGCCGGGTGCGCCTGCCGCCTGCCAGGCGGCGCGCAGCTCCGGTGCCACGCGGCCCCGCTGGGTGACCGTCATGCCCTGCGCCCGCGCCCACGCACGGATCACCGCGGCATCGGACGCGGGCTTTGCTCCCTTGCGCGACCGGCCCGCACCGCGTGGCTTCGCCTTCACCTTCCGGGCCCCCGCCCGGGGTGCGGCCTTGACGGCCCCGACCGGACGACCGGCCTTGATGAACGGTTTCAGCGCGGCCCTGAGGGTCGCGTAGGACGAGTCGGTGAGGTCGATCTCGTAGGTGGTCCCGTCGAGGGAGAAATGACGGGTCCGGGCCCCCGTGTCGCCGGACAGGTCGTCGATGATGAGGGTCTGCTTAGCCATGTCGGGCACTATTCCAGATATCCGGGAATTCCGGTAAATCAATATCTTGGAATACTCCGGAAAATCCCCACGGATATTCCGTGGTTTCCGGCCAGGAAATCAGGCGGACTTCTCGCGGCGCTCGCGGCGCGGCGACGAGCCACGGGCGACGAGGGTGGGAGAGGTCCGCTCGCGCACCACCTCGTCGGTGATGACGACCTTGGCGACATCGTCGCGACTGGGCACCTCGTACATCACGTTGAGCAGGACCTCCTCGAGGATCGCCCGCAGGCCGCGGGCCCCCGTGCCCCGCTCGAGAGCCTGGTCGGCGATCTCGTCGAGGGCCGCGGCCTCGAAGTCGAGCTCGACACCGTCGAGCTCGAAGAGCCGCTGGTACTGCTTCACGAGGGCGTTCTTGGGCTCGGTGAGCACGGCCACTAGCGCCGCACGGTCGAGCTTGGACACCGACGTGAAGATCGGCAGGCGACCGATGAACTCCGGGATCAGGCCGAAGCGGAGCAGGTCCTCCGGCATGACCCGGCTGAAGACATCCTCCGGGTCGCGCTGGGCCGAGACACGCTCCCCGTCAACGATGTCGAAGGTGAAGCCGAGCTGCTTCTGGCCGAGTCGCTCCTCGACGATGTCCTCCAGGCCGGCGAACGCGCCGCCCACGATGAACAGGACATTCGTGGTGTCGATCTGGATGAACTCCTGGTGCGGGTGCTTGCGGCCGCCCTGCGGGGGCACCGACGCCGTCGTGCCCTCGAGGATCTTCAGCAGGGCCTGCTGCACGCCCTCGCCGGAGACATCGCGGGTGATCGAGGGGTTCTCGCTCTTGCGCGCGACCTTGTCGATCTCGTCGATGTAGATGATCCCGGTCTCGGCCCGCTTGACGTCGTAGTCGGCCGCCTGGATGAGCTTGAGCAGGATGTTCTCGACATCCTCGCCTACGTAGCCGGCCTCGGTCAGCGCCGTGGCGTCGGCGATCGCGAAGGGGACGTTCAGCATGCGGGCCAGAGTCTGGGCGAGGAGCGTCTTGCCGGAGCCGGTCGGGCCGAGGAGCAGGATGTTGGACTTGGCCAGCTCGACCGTCTCGTCCTTGGCGCGGTCGGACGTCCGCTGCTCGGCCTGGACCCGCTTGTAGTGGTTGTAGACCGCGACGGAGAGCGACTTCTTGGCGATGTCCTGGCCGATGACGTACTGGTCGAGGAACTCGAAGATCTCGCGGGGCTTGGGCAGGTCCCCCCAGGCGGACTCCGCCGCCTCGTTGAGCTCCTCCTCGATGATCTCGTTGCACAGGTCGATGCACTCGTCGCAGATGTAGACGCCCGGGCCGGCGATCAGCTTCTTGACCTGCTTCTGGGACTTGCCGCAGAAGGAGCACTTGAGCAGGTCGCCGCTCTCGCCGATGCGCGCCATGGCTGTCTCCTCGTCCACGGCCGGCCGGACGCCGCCCACGGGTTAGCGGGCCCTCCCGGCGGGAGGACCTGTCCGACCGTACCCCGGGACTGCGGCCGATGCAGCAACACGCCGCGCAGCGACCCCGGAAGCGTGCCGGCGGCCGCGCGATGGCACCCCTGCAGGGCCATCCGTGTGATTACCTATGTACGGCCGCCCGTTGGTCGGCCATCTCCGCTACGTGGCCCGGGAGGGGGGATACCGATGGAGCAGTCGCTGGCCGGGCTGGCCCACCTGCTCGAGGTGCTCGGCAGCTCGCCGCATCCCGACGTGGCGGCCCGGGCGATAGTCGAGGGCCCGGGCGCGCCGTACGGGGCCGAGTGCGCCGCAGTGCTGTGGGCCCGGCCGCCGCACCTGCTCATCGTCGGGAGCCACGGGTACCGGCCCGAAGAGGCGAGCGGCCTGCCCACCATCAACCTGGCCGCTGACTACCCGCTGTGCCAGGCGTACCTGGAGGGCGCGGCCATCATCGTCCCCCACGACGTCTCCGCGGACGACTACGCCGGGCTCGCCCGCCCCGGCAGCCGGTGGCAGCACCTGCGACGTCGGCTGCCCGACGGCGACATGGTCAGCGCCCCGATCCACAGCCATGGCCATGCAGTCGGCGCCTTCTCACTGAACCTCTCCCGCCAGCACACCTGGACCTCCGTCGACATCGCGATCCTCGACGCCGTCTCCCACGTGCTGGGGATGTGGATGACGAATCCCGACAGCGGCATCCCCCTGGAGGCCGAGGAGTCCATGGTCGAGTCCGATGTGCTCACGCCTCGGCAGCGGCTGATCCTCGGACTGGTCGCCGAGGGTCGGACCAACCTGAGCATCAGCCACACCCTCGGCATCTCGATGTCCACGGTCAAGCAGGAGGTCTCGCGCGCCATGGACCTGCTCGAGGTCGCGGACCGCCGCGCCGCGGCCGAGAGGGCGGCCGACCTCGGCCTGCTCACCGGGGGCAGCGGATGACGATGACCGTCGCGGCAGCGCCCAAGTCCCGCCTGCGAGCACTGCCGCAGTTCGTCCGCTACGCCTCGACGTACCCCGACCCCCCGGCGCTCCTCCGCGCGCTGCGCGCCGGCCCTCTCGCGCACCGTCACATGGTGGCCGGCTTCCTGTGGCTGGTCAGCGACGGTACCCACCTGGTGAGCATCGCCCAAGTGGGCTGGAAGCGCGAGATGGTCGAGCGCTACTCGATCATCCCCCTGGAACTCGACCTGCCCGCCGCGCACACCGTGCTCGACGACCGCGTGACGATCGACCGCGCCGACAGCTTCGGCGAGGTCTACCTGTCGGCGCTGGACGAGTCGCTGCTGGGCGAGACCTTCGAGGACCTGGACGCCGCCTCGGTCATCGCCGCCCCGGTGCGCCACGCGGGCATGTGCATCGGGGCCCTCGGCCTGGTCACCTCGGCCCCGTGGGAGGACGACGAGGACGGCCGCAGCCTCCTGGACTGCCTGAGCCACCTGCTGGGCCTGTGGGCCGCCCACCCGAGCACGACCACCCTCGACTCGCAGGCGCCGCCGGCCCAGCGGGAGTGGTCCCTGGCGTTCACCCAGCGGCAGAAGCAGGTGCTGACCCTGGCGGGCGACGGCCTGTCGAACACCGACATCGCCCGTCGGCTGGTGATCTCGACCTCCAGCGTCAAGCAGGACCTGCAGCACACGATGAGGGCGCTGCGCACCCACTCGAGGCAGGGGGCCTACGAGCGGGCCAAGGACATCGGCCTGCTCTCCTGAGGCATCAGGCCTTGCGGCTGCTGATGACCGCGTCGATGATCCCGTACTCCTTGGCGTCAGCCGCCGTCAGGATCTTGTCGCGCTCGATGTCCTGCTCGACCTGCTCGAGCGTGCGCCCGGTGTGGTGGGAGATGATCCCCTCCATCTCCTTGCGCATCCGCAGGATCTCGTTCGCCTGGATCTCGATGTCCGACCCCTGGCCGCCGCCCTCGGTGTAGGGCTGGTGGATGAGGATCCGGCTGTGCGGGAGCGCGAAGCGCTTGCCCGGGCTGCCGGCTGCAAGCAGGACCGCTGCCGCACTCGCCGCCTGGCCCAGGCAGACCGTCTGCACCTGCGGCTTGACGAACTGCATGGTGTCGTAGATGGCGGTCATCGCGGTGTACGAGCCGCCCGGGGAGTTGATGTAGATCTGGATGTCGCGATCCGGGTCGAGGGACTCCAGCGTGAGCAGCTGGGCCATGACGTCGTCGGCCGATGCGTCGTCGATCTGGACGCCGAGGAAGATGATGCGCTCCTCGAACAGCTTGGTGTACGGGTTGTGCACCCGCTCGCCGTTGGCGCTGCGCTCGCGGAACTCCGGGAGGATGTAGCGGGACTGCGGGGCGGTGCGCTCGGCAGCCCGGACATAGGTCAGGTGGTCGCTCACTTGGTGCCTCCCTTGCCGCCCTTGGGAGCGTCCGCGTGGGTGGAGTAGACGTGGTCGATGATCCCGTACTCGCGAGCCTCGTCCGCGTCGAACCAGCGGTCGCGGTCGGAGTCCTTCTCGATCTGGTCGAGGGTCTGGCCGGTGTGCTCGGCGATGAGGTTGGCCATGCGCCGCTTGATGAACAGCATCTGCTCGGCCTGGATCTTGATGTCGCTCGCCGTTCCCCCGAGGCCACCGGAGGGCTGGTGCATCATGATGCGCGTGTTGGGCGTGGCGTAGCGCTTGCCCGCGGCCCCCGCGCAGAGCAGGAACTGCCCCATGCTGGCGGCGAGGCCCATGGCGACCGTGGCGACGTCGTTGGGGATCAGCTGCATGGTGTCGTAGATGACCATGCCGGCGCTGATGCTGCCGCCCGGGGAGTTGATGTACAGGGAGATGTCGCGGTCCGGGTCCTCGGCAGCGAGCACCTGCAGCTGCTTGGCGATCCGGTTGGAGTTCTCATCCATCACCGGACCCTCAAGCCAGATGATGCGCTCACGCAGCAGCCGCTCGTCCAGCATGTCCCCGAAGCCGCTCATGCCGCCACCCGCTCCACGCGAGCCCGGCACGTAGATGTCACCCACGACGCCTCCTGTGTGGCTCCCCAATCGGGAGCCGTCCTCAGACCCTAACGTGACGAGCCCGGCGCGCCTTCCCGGCGGACGGCCGAGTTCGCCGTCAGCCGAACCCCGCCCTCGGGCCGCCGGCTCACCCCTCGGCGAATGCCTCGGTCATGTCCGCCCGCAGGGCGGACATGTCGACCGCGTTGCCGTCCGCATCGGTGATGGTGGCCTTCTCCAGGGCTAGGGCGAGTGCCTTGGCCCGCCGGATGTCCTGCATCGCCATGGGCACCTGGCCGGCCTCGACGAGCGCCTTGGCGAAGGCGTCCGGGCTCATGCCATACCTCGGCGCCTGCTGGATCAGCCACGCCGACAGCTCGGTCTCGCCGACGGTGAGCTCCTCGGTCTCGGCGATCTTGTCGAGGATGAACTGGCTCTTGAGGTTCTCGCGCGTGGACTCCTCCACCTCGCGACGGTGCTCCTCGCCGGAGTCGTGGCCGTCCTCGAAGTGGGCCTCGACCTCGGCTGCGATGAGGGCCTCCGGCAGCGGGATGTCCACCGACTCCATGAGGGCGTCGACGACCTTCGAGCGGGCCTCGGCGGCCTGCTCGAGCCGCTTCATGCGCATCAGGCGCGTGCTGAGATCCTCGCGGAGCTCGCCCACGGTGTCGAACTCGCTCGCCAGCTGGGCGAAGTCGTCGTCGAGGGCGGGCAGCTCGCGCTCGCGGACGGCCTGGACGACGACGGTGACGGTGAGCGGCACCCCGGCCCAGTCGCCGTTCTGCGGGGTGAACTCGAAGGTGCGGGTCTCACCCTTCGCGGCGCCGCGCACCGCGTCGTCGAATCCGGGCAGCATGCCGTCGGTGCCGAGCTCGTAGGACAGCGCGGTGCCCGAGAGGTCCTCGACCGGGTCCTCCTCGGCCGTCATGCCGGAGATGTCGACGAGCAGGACATCGCCGTCCGCGCCCGCCCGATCCACCTCCTTGAGAGTCGCGAAGCGGCCGCGCAGGCCGTCGAGCTGCTCGTCGATGTCCGCCTCGGTCACCTCGGCGTTGCCCACGGTGATCGTCAGGCCGTCGTATCCGGGGACGTCGAAGTCCGGGCGGATGTCCACCTCGGCGCTGAAGGTCAAGGCCTGGCCGTCCTCGAGCTCGCCGAGGTCGATCTCCGGGCGGCTCAGCGGCACGATCCCGTGCTCGGTGAGCGCGCTCTCGTAGGCCTTGGGCAGGGCGTCATTGACCGCCTCCTCGAGGATCGCAGCGCGCCCGAAGCGCTGCTCGATGACCCGCGCCGGCACCTTGCCCTTGCGGAAGCCCGGGATCGACACCTGCTTGGCGATGCGCTGGGCGGCGGCGTCGAAACTCGGCTGGAGCTCCTCGTAGGGGACCTCGACCGTCAGCTTCACTCGGGTCGGGCTCAGGGTCTCGACGTCGCTCTTCACGGCAGTTCCTTACTCCAGGTACGGGGGGACTCACGACGGGGGATCCGCTGCGAGCGGTCGGGGCGGGGAGACTCGAACTCCCGATCTCCTGCTCCCAAAGCAGGCGCGCTAGCCACTACGCTACGCCCCGCGCTGCGCGAGCCGCGGGCACGGGACGAGCAGGCGCCTGAGTCTAGTCACCGCCGCCGCGCGCCCCGGACGGCAGGTGAGCACGCCCTGCTCCGGTCCCGCTGCCGAGGGGGCACCCCGCATGTTGCCCATCCCTTGACCGGGCATCCGCCCGCCCAGATGACCATCCCCGCGCCCGGAGTGCGAGCCTCGATGCGGGAGGTGCGTGATGTACCGGGATCGGGCTGACGCAGGCCAGCAGTTGGCCCGCCGCTTGTGCGCGGAACCGCGTCGCGCACCTCTCATCCTCGCCCTGCCGCGCGGCGGCGTCCCGGTGGCCGTGCCCGTCGCCGAGGCCCTCGGTGCGGAGCTCGACGTCCTAGTGGTGCGCAAGCTCGGGGCCCCGGGCAACCCCGAGTACGCGATGGGAGCCGTCGGCGAGGACGGCATCGTCGTCATGGACCACACCGCTCGCCGCCGCCTCCACGTGACCGACGATCAGGTGCACGTGGCCATGGCGCGCGAGCAGGCCGAGATCGACCGGCGGGTGAGGCAGTACCGCAGCGGGTCACGTCGACTCGGCATCGCCGGGCGCGACGTCATCATCGTCGACGACGGCCTCGCAACCGGGTCGACGGCCGCGGCGGCGGTACGGGTCGCACGCCACCTGGGTGCGCATCGGGTCACCGTCGCGGTGCCGGTCGGGTCGCGCGAGGCGGTCGACTGGATGGCCGGCACCGCGGACGAGGTGGTCTGCCTGAAGGTGCCTGAGCCGTTCTGGGCAGTCGGCGAGCACTACGAGGACTTCGCCCAGGTGGGCGATGACGAGGTCGTGCGGCTCCTGCGCGAGCACCCGCGGGCCGATCCGAGGGCGGCATCCGACCTGCGCCTCGTCGACGCCGAAGTCCGGATCGACGCTGACGGGGTCACGCTCAACGGCCACCTGCAGGTCCCCCGCGACGCCGCAGGCCTGGTCGTGTTCCTCCACGGGTCCGGGAGCGATCGTCACAGCCCCAGGAACACAGCCGTGGCCTCCGCGCTGCGCGCCTCCCGCCTCGGCACGCTGCTGTTCGACCTGCTCACCCCAGAGGAGACCGAGACCGGAGTGGAGCCGTCGATCCGCGAGTCGGCCCATCGGGTGAACGAGGTGCTGGCATGGCTGCGATCACAGCCGATGACCGCGCAGCTGCCCGTCGGCCTCTACGGCGCATCGTCGGGGGCGGCGATCGCGCTGGCCGCGGCCGCGGACGATCCGACCCGGGTGCGTGCCGTTGTCTGCCGGGGCGGCCGACCGGACCTCGCGCTCGACTGGCTGCCGCGCGTGGAGGCGCCGACGCTGCTCATCGTCGGCAGCCTCGACCATGCCGTCCTCGACATCAACACCGACGCCCTGCGACACCTGCGCTGCCCGCGCCACCTGCAGGTCGTGCGGGGGGCCGGCCACCTGTTCGAGGAGGACGGGACCCTCCAGCGCGCAGCCGCCGCGGCCCGTGCGTGGTTCCTCCAGCACCTGCCTGCCCCTGCGGTCCGCGCCGCAGAGGTGCGGGCGTCGTGAGGCCGGACCCGTACCCTGCGCTCCATGGGCGACGAGGGGATGACCCCTGCCGAGCGGATCGCGGTCGGACGCACCAAGGGCTTCATGCCCGAGGCCGAGGGCGCTGCCCTGCGTGACGCCGGTCTCCGCGCCGGGAGGATCGGGCCGCTGCTCGAGGTCGGCAGCTACTGCGGGCTCTCCGCAATCCATCTCGGCTCGGCCGCGCGCGCAGCAGGCACGGTGCTCATCACGGTCGACCACCATCGCGGCTCCGAGGAGACCCAGCCCGGGTGGGCGCACCACGACCCCGAGGTGGTCGACCTCCGCACCGGCCGCACCGACACCCTGCCGTTCCTGCGGCGCACGCTGGAGGATGCCGGGCTGGAGGACGTGGTGATCCCCGTGGTCGGCGACTCCCCCACCGTCGCCCGCCTGGTGCGCGGCGATCTTGGGCTGGTGTTCATCGACGGCGGCCACGCCCTCGACATCGCCATGGCCGACTACGAGGCGTGGGCCGGGCACCTCGCGCCCGGCGGCCTGCTCGTGATCCACGACGTGTTCGAGGACCCGGCCGACGGCGGGCAGGCCCCGTTCGAGGTGTGGCAGCGCGCCGTGGCCGACGGGTTCATCCCCGAATCGACGACCGGCTCGCTGCGGGTGCTTCGCCGCGGGTGACCGACGCAGGTGCCGACTTTTACGTGCCGCACAATGGCATGGTGCCGATCCGGATCCTCGCCGTCGCCGCAGCCATCGCGCTGGCGATCGGGCTGGGCGGTCCGGCCGCGGCCAACCCCGAGCCTGAGGCCGAGCCCGGTCCCGTCCAGGGGCTGATCGTCACGCTGAGGACGCCCGTCGCGACGCAGGCCCAGGCCGAGTCCGTGTCGTCCGACCTGCCCGTCGCGGGCGTCGAGGTGGCGGACACCATCGACCTCGGCGCGGGCAACGCGCTGGTCGAGCTGAGCGAGGGGGTCAGCGAGGCCGATGCGGCGACGATGATCGCCGATCTCGAGGCCGATCCCCGGGTGGAGGCGGTCGAGGTCAATCGGCTGCGGCACTACGACGTGTACCCGTCGACGCCCCCGGACGACACCTACTGGGCCAACGACTCGCTGTGGGGCCTGTACGGCACGTACGGCATCGGCATCGCGTCGAGCAAGACGAGCATGAACTCTGTGTGGACCGCCACACGCGGCAGTGGGGCGGTGGTCGCGGTGCTCGACACCGGGTCGACCGTGCATCCCGATCTCGATGCCAACTACGTCGCCGGCTACGACTTCGTCTCGGC
>JAFMFD010000013.1 GCA_017856385.1 Actinomycetota bacterium | reverse complement strand
GAACATCAGCTTCCCAAGCTGACAGTGCGAGTTCGATTCTCGTCACCCGCTCCAAGCGTGCCGCCGCAGAGCGGTTTGCTTCCTCATGACGAGGGACTCGACGCGCCTTGGGGGTTCTGACAATGAATCTGGTCGGAGCCACGTCATGCTCCCTGTCGGCCGTTGCCGCGGTTACCTGCGTATCCCTCGGTCTCGTAGCCTCGCCAGCCCGAGCCGTCGATGTATGGACGCAGATCGGCGGGGACATCCAGGGCATCCTTGCTCAGGAGGAGTCCGGGTTCTCGGTCGCGCTCTCAGCTGATGGGTCTGTGCTCGCCATCGGTGCCTTCTACGGCGGTACCGGTAATAGAGGGCAGGTGCGCATCTACGAATGGAACGGAGTTGCTTGGAGTCAACGGGGTAGCAGCATCAACGGTGAAGCCGCTGACGACAAGGCCGCTTCTGTCGATCTGTCCGATGATGGATCGATTCTTGCGATTGGCTCACCTGATAATGACGGTGCAGGTTCCAGCGCCGGCCACGCACGAGTCTTCGAGTGGAACGGGTCGGCGTGGGTGCAACGTGGTCTCGATCTGGACGGTGAGGCCGGCGGTGACAATGCCGGGTGGTCCGTGTCGCTCAGTGGTGACGGCAACACGATCGCGGTCGGCGCATACAAGAATGACGGAAACGGCTCTGATGCTGGAAGTGTTCGGGTCTACACATACTCAGGTGGTTCGTGGAGCCAGCGCGGGACGGACATCGACGGCGAAGGCGCCGGTGACTACTTCGGGCGAGCCGTGTCGCTCTCTGGAGACGGATCGATCCTTGCCGTTGGCGCCCGGCTGAACGACGGTGCTGCGGTCAATGCTGGGCACGTACGAGCCTTCTCGTGGACAGGTGCCGCGTGGACACAGCTGGGCAGCGACCTCGATGGTCCCAACGCTGACGCCTACTTCGGCAATTCCGTTTCGCTTTCCACCGATGGAACCTGGCTCGCGGTGGGCATTCCATTCGACGACACCGGCGCTTCGGATGCGGGCGCGGTCGCCGTTTTCGCCTATAGCGGGGGATCGTGGTCGCAAGTCGGATCCCGGCTCAACGGCAACGCGGCCAGTGGTCGAGCCGGGTGGTCGGTCTCCTTGTCCGGAAGCGGTGACACAGTTGCTTTCGGGGTGCCATTGGCCTCTTCCAATTCAGGGGTCACGCGAGCCTTCTCCTGGATTGGAGGGGCATGGACCCAAGTCGGCGGCGACATAGCAGCAGAGGACCCAGCTGACCAGGACGGCTCAAGCCTCGACCTGTCGCGCGATGCTTCTACGTTGGCTATTGGCGCTCCCCGAAACGACGATGGGGTTGCCAATGCCGGTCAGGTACGCGCCTTCAGTTTCAGCGGGGTGCCAGGCGGGTCCGGTTCTTCGCCGGATTCAGGTAGGTCGACGGGCTCGTCCAGTGGAGACCGGTATGTCGACTTCACCTTTGTGCTTCCCGATGGCCGAGAGTGCACAGCGATAAGCCCCGTTCGCGTACGTGTGGGAGTCATGTATGTCCTCCCCGGTGTGGACGCCACCTGTCAAACGCTTCCCGGGGCGACCGTTGCCGGTTGGACCATTCCTGTTCCACCCGGCTTCGGCGGATACGGATCGTCGAACGAACCCTTTCCACCCGGATTGGCTGTGCGAGTCGTCGATTCCCAGCAGTTCACTGTCGTCGCAAAGGAGCCAGTCCTCCGCGTTGATTTCGACGCGAACATCGCCGTAAAGGACGCCTGCGTGCAGACGAGGACACTCCATACATCGAACGGTGGTCGAGTAGAGCATGTGTGGATCCCGCGTGACGACATTGAGATGGCGAGGTTCCCCACATCGTCTTCATGCGTACCGCAGGGCCACAAGCTCGGCGGCTGGAACACAGCAGGCGACGGGAGCGGGTTGACATACCCGCCCGGCGCCCCTGCCCCCCAGTCTTGGGCGGAGCACCCTACGAACGAACGGCATCTGTTCGCAGTCTGGTTACCCACCAGCCCTTGAGAATGAGGGCAGGCTGACACCTGTGACCTACTGGGCTGCCTCCTACTTCACAACCTTGATGACCTTGGTCATGCTCATGGCCGTGAAGCCCGGCAGTGCGGGCGAGAACTCGCGCAGCGTGAACGAGCCGCTCTTGGCGCCCGGCTTGAGCACGGCCTTGACCTGCGCGTTGTCACCGTCGTAGCGGAAGGTGACCGACTTCAGCGTCGATGAGCGGTTGATCGCGCTCAACTGGGCCTCACGGCCAGCGTTCGTGTCGAGGTTCGAGGTGTTGTTGAACGTCCGCCACTGGCCGCTCTTCACCTTGGGGCCGCCACCGGTCCACATCGGGCCGTCGAGGACCTGCTGCTGGGTGGGCGGCGGGGTCGGGGCGTTGGCCGTGTTCTGCGTGACGCTCACCCAGTCGCTCCAGCCCTGCGCGTTGGCAGCGGAGACGCTGAACGTGTAGGCCGAGCCGGCCGAGAGCGTGCCGACGTTCGCGTTCGTGGCCTGCACGGTGATCTGCCCGCTCGTCGGGCCCGTCCACTTGACGATGTAGCCGGAGATGGGTGAGCCACCGCTGCTGCTCGGCGCGTTCCAGTTCAGGGAGACCGCGTTCGTCGAGACACCCGTGACCTTCAGGTTCTGCACCTTGGACGGAGCGCTCGTCTGCTGGCCGGGCGCGATGCTGACCCGCTTCGACGCCTGACCCAGCGTGACGGGGCTCCCGCCGATGAGCGGCTCAATGACGTTGACCGAGAGGTTGACGTTGCCGCTCGCCGTCGGTGTCCAGTTCATGGTCGCGGTCCAGGTGGCGACGGGGGTGTAGGAGCCGTTGCTGACCGGCGTGCACGTGCCGTCGATGGTGCCGAGGTCGTTGCCGTTGCCGTACTGGAAGTCGAAGCTGATGCTGCCCGGCTCGTCATCGCACGAGGTCGTCGCGTCGTACGCGACGTAGGTCGCCGTGAGCACCTGGTTCACGCCCACGGTGCCGTTGCCGGCGCTCAGGGTGGTCTTGCCGCTGGCTGCCGCGGCCGGGACAGCGAGGGCCAGCGTTGATGCCGCGACGCCGACACCTGCCACCAGGACGAATCCGGACTTAAATGTGGGGGCCATGGACGGTCCTTCCTCCTCGAGACGGTGCGGCGGGGCGACGTTCAACCAGCAGCGCTGCGAAGCATAGCCCTGACGCACAATGATCCGGTGAGAGCGGCAGCGAAGAGCCGGGTGCGGCCCAGGGGGCGCGCCGGAACCGCGCTCATCGCGGCAGCCCTCCTGGCGGCCACGGCAGCCCTGACCGCTCCGCCCAGCACCGCCCTCCCCGTCTCGACCGACGGACTGGTCGTCACGAGCGCCGCGATCGAGGTCCAGTCGGTCGCGGCGCCGGCCTCGTGGGTGTCGACGACCACGGTCTATGAGGGCTCCCCGACACGACTGGTGATGGCCGTCGAGGCGCCCGAGGCGGGTGTGGTGCACACGACCGTGACCCTGCCCGGCCGCACCAGCGCCGTGGCCGATGCCTCGACCTCCGTCTCCGCCGGGGCCAGCACCGTCACCGTCCCGCTCGACCTGTCCTACGGCGCCTGGCTGGCCGGGTCGGTGCAGAACACCGCTGACCACCTCGACGTGGACGTCTCCTTCACGCGCACACCCCCGGCCGCTCCCGCGTCCACGGCGACGCCATCCGCGACACCATCCGCGACGCCGTCGACGACGTCCTCGCCCACCCCCTCGGCGTCGACATCACCCGACCCCGAGCCGACGCCTTCCGCCCTTGCCCTGCCACGGCCCGTGCGCGTGACCGTGACGGGAACATCGGGTGCCGATCGACGCTCGCTGCGCAGGGCCATCCGGTCCCTGCCCCCCGGCATCACCGTCTTCGCCGTAATCCGGGCGTCGACACGTCCGGATGACGACTGCCCGACGCGACGTCAGCTGGCACGCATGGTCGCCGACGCTGCGGCGTCCACCGGCCGCACCGTGCGGCTGCGCACCGGATCACCCGTTGCCCGCGGCTGCGCACGGCTGGAGATCAGCTACCTCGAACAACAGCGCACGCGCGTCGCCGTCCGCACGTCGACGACATCCTTCGACGTGCCCATCGTGATGGCTCCCCGGCCGCTGATCATGATCCACGGGATGTGGTCCTCGGCAAGCGTCTGGTCGACCTACACGCAGTCGGGCAACCGCCTAGTCACGCGCAACAGCCAATGGCTGGGCTACGCGGTGAACACCATGGACACCGGCTCCGCGCTCCTGCCCTACGCCTCGGTGAACACCATTGCGCAGAACGCCGCCCTCGCCTGGGACTACATCCAAGGCCGAATGGCCGCGCTCAACGCGCACGAGGTCGACGTCCTCGCCCACTCCCTCGGCGGCGTCATCACCCGACGGATGCTCCACGACGCGACCAATGGCCAGGCGGCCCAGGACGCGATCCGGTCGGTCGTCCTCCTCGGCACGCCCAACGGCGGCTCCTCCTGCTCCACTGCCTGGCAGGTGCCCGCCAACAGCGAGCTCACCTACGCAGCGATGGACAGCTTCAACATGCTTTATCCGGGCTACCCGGGAGCGTTCACGACATCGCTCTACTCGGACCACTTCGGCTCCACCTGCTTCGATGCCAATGCCGGCGACCTCTTCGTGCCGGCCTGGAGCACGCAGGCCCAGGCGGTCGACGTCGTCACGCGCATCAGCCCGGGGATCCAGCACGCCAACATGACGAGTGACAATCGACTCTTCACCGACTACGTGCTGCCCACCCTCGCCCAGCCCAGCGCGCCGGTGAGCTCCGGCCCGACCGCGCGCCTGACGAACCCGGCGGCCTCGTCGACCATCCTGTTCGAGGACACCGCAACCGGAGCCTCGCTGTCCATCACCAGGACGGTGACCATCGAGTCCGGCCGAAGCCTGGTCGCCAGCGTGGTCGCCGACTCCGGAGCGACGGGCACCCTGACCTACCCCAGCGGCAGCGGCACGGCATCCGTCGCCCTGACGGCAATCGGCGACTACCCGGTCTTCGAGGCCGAGCTCAGCTACGCCACCCTGGGTGGCACCGGGGGCACCCCCGTCACCGTGTCCGTCACCATCGACGCCACGACCACTGCAGCGTCGCCGGAATGGCGCTGGTCCCTCGTCAGCAGGCGGTAGTCAGCGGTCGGTCGATCCGTCCTTGCGGCCCAGCGCCTCGATCTCGCGCTCCATCGCGTTCAGCTGGTCGCGCATGCCACGGAGGAGGTCGACGAGCGATTCGTGCTCGTCCTGCTCCTCGGCTCTCAGCCGCTGGCGCTCCTCCTCCCGAGCCTCCTCCATCGCGCCGATGACGATGCCGAGCACGAGATTGAGCACGACGAACGCCGCGATCAGGACGTAGGAGATGAAGAAGATCGTGGCGAAGGGCGTGACCTCCTGCGCCTGCTCCAGGTAGGTCGGGAAGTTCTCCAGCGTGAGGAGCACGAACAGGGTCAGCATCGCCGAGCCGATCGTGCCCCACTGCTGCGGGAGGGCATCACCGAGCAGCGTGACCCCGATCATCCCGTACACGAACACGATCAGGATGACGAGCACGATCATCGAGAACACCGACGGGAGCGCCTTGGCCAGAGTGCCGACCAGCACGCGCGCATCCGGCAGGAAGCGCAGCAGCCGCACGATGCGAGCAAGCCTCAGCAGTCGCATGATCTCCGCCTGCGAGCGCAGAGCCGGGACCAATGCGCCACCGATGACGATGAAGTCGAAGACGTTCCAGCCCGAGCGGAAGAAGTTCCAGGGCCTTGGCGCGTAGGAGACGATCCGGACGATCAGCTCGATCAGGAAGACGACGTAGAAGGCCTCATTGACGCGCATCAGCGCATCGAAGGCCGACGTTCCGGGGGAGAGGTAAGTCTCGGCCCCCAGCACGACGGCGTTCGCCACGATGACGCCGCTGATGACCATCTGGAACCAGTCGGCATCGACGATCCTCGCGAGGAACTCGATCCGGGGGACTGCAGTCGACTGCTTCATCGCGTCATGACTTCCTGAACGTGATCGGCAGTGAGGTGAGCGAGTAGAGGAAGAAGCCGGGGGCGCGCTGGGGGACGAAGTCGGCGGCAAGCGAGATGTCGTCGAGCCGGTCGAGAACCGCGCCGAATCCCACGATCAGCTCCTGGATCGCCAGCGGCTGGCCGACGCAGAAGTGCGGGCCGCGCGAGAAGGCGAGGTTCTTGCTTGCGTTCTCGCGAGTGATGTCGAAGGCCTCCGGCTCCGGGAACATCTCCGGGTCACGATTGGCGGCCCCGTAGCGGATATGGAGAATCGAGTCCTTCGGGATGTCGACGCCGCCGAGGGTCACATCGCGGGTAGTCCGCCGGAACAGGCCCTGGACGGACGTGCTGTGACGCATCACCTCGTGCGCGAAGTTCTGCAGGAGCGACGGGTCGCTGCGCAGCAGCGCCATCTGGTTGGGGTTCTCCAGCAGCAGAAGCATGCCGTTGCCGATGGCATCAGCCGTGGTGGTGTAGCCGCCGGTGATGAGCTGGTTCATCAGGTCCATCAGCTCATGCATCGTGAACGGCTCGTCACCGTCATCCGGCGGCGCGATCATGGCCGACATCAGGTCGTCACCCGGGCTCCTGCGGCGCTCCTCGAAGACGGCGGCCATGTGGTGCTGAGCCTCCGCCTCGACCTCCGCGAAGTGCCGGGCGGACTCCTCGTCGACGAGCAGGCCCTGCGCCGGGGCAAGCATGGCGTCCGCCCACCTCTTGAACGTCGTGATGTCGGCGTCGTCCATGCCGATCAGGTGCGCGATCACCTGGCCGGGCAGCGGGAAGGCGAACTCGCCTATGAACTCGCACGACCCGCGGTCGGCAAAGCCGTCGACGAGCTCGCTCGCGATCCGCTCGACGTCGGGCATCATGCGGCGCACCATCCCGGGGGCCAAGGCCCGGTTCATCAGCCGGCGGTAGCGGGTGTGCTCGGGTGCATCCGTGCGGTGGAGGGTCCGCACCCGGCCCCAGCCCACCTCGGCGAGGCGCTCGGCATAGACCTCGCCGAGATTCCTGCCGTCGCTGGTCCGCTCACCCGCCTGCGCGTGCATCTCGATCGAGTTCGAGAAGGTCTGGGGGTCCGCGACGATGTCACGCAGGTCGTCGTACCGGGTGATCAGGTAGAAGCCCGTCTCGGGCATCAGGTAGACGGGCGCCTTCTCGCGCAGCTCGTCGTAGTGGGCGAACGGGCAGGCGGCCGTCTGCGCGTCGAGCAGCGTGCCCGTGATCTCCACCCGCGCCTCCAGCCCTGCTGCCTGCACTCTCACCGGCCCCGGTGACATGGGGCATGCAGGCATCGTAGGCGGGAGGGCTCCGGCCGTGCCGGCCGTTGCCGCGTCAGCGAGGGGCGATGGTCAGGGCGACGAAGTCGCGCCGCCACAGGTCCCCGATCCACTCGCGCACCACTGTGTCGTGGTCGGTGCAGTGGTCGGTGTCGTGGTCGGTGGCTCCAGTGGCGGCCTGAGGAGCCGCGGCACGGGTCACGTCGGCGATCTGCTTGATCGTTCGGCGTCCGTCGACCGCCCGCGCGATCGCGCGACGGGCGTCATCGAGCGGCCAGCGCCACCCCGGGCGCACGACGTCCGAGCCGTCGACGCCGCAGCGGTAGCGCATGACGGGGACCAGCTGCATGGCGTCCGGTCCGTCAATGTCGATGCGGTAGGTCGACACCGGGCGATCGCGCCGGCACGCGGTGAAGAAGTGGCAGCCGTTCGACGTGGCGATGCGCTCCATGACCGACCAGCGCTGGGCATCAGGAAGCGCGGCGACCGCGGTGAGGAAGCCGCTGCCGGGCGCACGGAAGGGCTCGTAGGGGGATTTCAGGAACCAGTCCTGGAACACCAGGCCCGCCGACTCGACGAGATCCAGGCAGTCGCCGACGGTATAGCTGCGCTGCCGGCCGTGCAGGAACGTATCGACCAGCCCGGCGTCGTAGCCGAGGTCCGGGGCGATCGCGAGGTACCCGTGCAGCGGATGGTGATCCGGCAGCACGGCGAGCGCCTCGCGCACCATCGCGATCGAGGCTTCGTCCTGCCCGAGCCCGAGGTCGCGGAACACCCCCTCGAGCAGCTCCACGCCGACGCGTCCGTACCGGGCGTAGAGCATCAGTGCGATGACACCGTCAGGGCGCAGGCGATCGGCCAGTGCCTGCATCCCGACACGCGGATCCGCGAGGTGGTGCAGCACCCCGGTGGAGACCACCAGGTCGAAGTCCTGCCCCAGTGACGCCGCCTCCTCGATGGGCAGCAGGTGGAGCTCGAGGTTGCCCAGCCCGTACCGCTCCTTCAGCGTCTCGTGGTGGTCCAGCGAAGTCCGGCTGACATCGATCGCCACCACGTGTGCAGCAGGGTTGTTGTAGGCGATGACGGCTGCCTGGCTCGTGCCGCACCCGGCCACGAGAATGTCCATGCCCGCGGCGTAGTCGCGATCGGGCCACAGGAGCCGGTGCGCGTGGCTGGGATCGAACCATTGCCAGCTGTCCGCCAGCCACGCAGGCAGGTCCTCGATCGGCGCCGGGTACACCCACCGCTCGTACTGGCTCGAGACGACATCGTCGCCCGGCGCGTCCATGCGGCATGGATACACGATGGCGCTGCGTCGGGGTGCGCGAACCGGTCAGTCAGGCTCGATGGACGCTGAAGTCCGGGGAACCGTCGGCTGACAAGTCGGGCACCAGTAGGTGAGGCGCTGCCGGGGCGGGGTGCCCTGGTCGGCGATCGAGATGCGCGTGCCGCAGCGTCGGCAGGGCCGACGTCCACGCTCGAAGACGTAGTGCTCGCGGCCAGGCCCGGTCTCACCCGTGGTGGCCTGCGACCAGTGGCCCTTGTTGCGGTCCATCAGGCGGTGGGCCACCTGCAGCAGCTCGTGCAGGGCGTCGACCTCACGCACCGGGGTCCAGGGGTTCAGGCGTCGGATGAAGAGGGCCTCGTTGCGGTAGAGGTTGCCGATCCCGGCGACGAGCCGCTGGTCGAGGAGTGCAAGGCCGATCTCGAGATCAGCCACTGCCTGCATCCGCGCGATGACGTCTGCCGGATCCCATGCCTCACCGAGGATGTCGGGGCCGAGGTGCCCGACGAGCTCCTGCTCCTGCTGGCTCGGCACGAGGCGCACGTCATGGAGACGCACCCCCAGCGCCACGCGGTCATCGGTGCGCAGAACCACCCGAACAGCATGCGCGGGCACCTGCCACCTGTCGCTCGATCCGTGCAGGTGCCACGCGCCGTCCATGCGGAAGTGGGAGTGGAGCGTGCGGTCGTCGTCGAACCGCATCAGCAGGTGCTTTCCCACCGGCACGACGTCAAGCACCTCGCGCCCCGTCACGCTCGCATGCGCCAGTGCAGGGAGGCGGAAGTCGCTGTCCACGATGGCGCGGCCCTGCAGCGCCTCGCGCAGGCGCTTCGCCGCAAGCCAGACGGTGTCACCCTCGGGCACGGTGCCGCCAGCCCTGGGGAGTGAAGGTGAAGCCGCTCGCGATGAGCGCCCGGCCCAGCGTGTCGCCCTCCGCGGGCAGCCGGCCATTGATGCTCGTCAGGGCAAGGCGTGCCGAACGCTGCACGATCGGCGACGCTCCCAGTGCCGTCAACGCGACCACGAGGTGCTCCTCCTCCGCCCAGGCCAGTGCCGTAGCGCCGCCCTTCTCGACGAACAGCGCAAGGGTGCCGTCGACGACGACGACCCACGCGCCGGGCTTGCGCCCGGGTCGATGCGCAAGGTCGCTCGTGGGTGGCTGCGGCCACGGCAGCGCGGCGCCGTAGGGATTCGCAGGATCGACGGCGGCGAGGACGACGACGTCGCCGGATCCCTCTCGTGCCGCGCGCACGCGTGAGATGGCCTGCGGCAGCCCGAACTGCGCCGCCCCGAGCCCGTCGATCACATAGGCGCGCTGGCAGCGTCCGGCCTCCTCGAACGCCGCCAGCGTGCGGTAGGCCGCCGAGAAGCCGCCGGGGATCCGCTCGCCGACGACGCTGCCCCGCGTCACCACCCCGTAGCGGGCGAGCAGCACATCCCCCGTCGCCTGCGCACGCAGCTCGGACGACGACACGGCAGCGGGCAGCACCGACCACCGTCCCGACGCGGTCGGTGGCCCGGTGCGGCGGGGGAGCGCGGGACGTCCGCGTCGCTGCTGCACGCGCGGACGCTGGGCCCGGCCACCCGCACGGGCGCGAAGGGGTGCCCAGCTGTCATTGGTCACCCGCCCCTGCCAGACGAGCGACCACAGGGCCTGCTCCAGCGCCGCGTCGTCAAGGGATCCGACCCGATCGGAGATGTCGCGGAAGAACCAGCCGCCGCCGTCCGCCAAGGCCCCCAGCACCTGCTCGTGAAGGGGCTCCGGCTCCTCGTCACTTTCGGGGGGCGGACGCAGGGCGTCAGCGAGGTCCGCGGGGGCCATCGCCACGAGCCCGTCGCCGCGCGCCAGCTGACCCGCTCCCCACCACGTGACCTCGCCACCCGTGGTCAGCTCGTCGAGCAGCCCTGGGTGGTAGTCGCGGACGCGGGCCGGCAGCACTGCTGACTCCCACGACGACGCGGGCAGCGGCACGCCGGCCAGCTGCTCGATGGTCGCGAGCACCCCGTCCGCACCCGTCCGGGCCGGTGCCTGCGACACCGGTCCGATGCCCTGCCACGCCGGCAGGAACCGCGCGAAGTCCTCCGCAGCCACGGGCTCGGCCTCCTGGCGCAGCCGGGCGACGCTACGGCGGCGGATGCGTCGCAGCACCTCCGGATCGCACCACTCCGTGCCGCTGCCACCCGGCCGGAACTCCCCCGACACCAGTCGCCCGGACGTGCGCAGGCGGTCGACGGCCAGCTCGGCCACCGCCATCGGCAGGCCGAGTGCCCGGGACACGTCCGGCAGCGCGAAGGGGCCGTGCGTGCGTGCGAACCGGTGGACGAGGTCGCCGATCGGGTCGGCGACCGGGGCGAGCAGGTCGTCGGGGATGCCCGGCGGCAGCGTCACTCCGAGGGCATCCCGCAGCCTCGGTGCGTCCTCGACGACTGCCGTGTGGTCGACGCCGTCGATCCGCACGCGGATCACGCGGCGGGCATCGCGCAGGCCCTCCAGCCATGCGAGATCGATGCCCCGCGCCAGCGCCTGCTCGTCCGTGAGGGGGCCCAGGACGCGCAGCAGGTCGGCGGCGTCCTCCGCATCGCGCGCATGCCGATCCTCCGGGAGGTGCTGCAGTTCGGCCTCTACCTCGGCGAGCGCCTCGGGGTCGAGCAGCTCACGCAGTTCGGGTGTGCCGAGCAGCTCCGCGAGGAGCGAGGGGTCGAGGGTGAGGGCCTGCGCGCGTCTCTCGGCGAGCGGCGAGTCGCCCTCGTAGAGGTAGGACGCGACGTAGCCGAACAGCAGCGAGCGGGCGAACGGCGACGGCGTAGCCGTCTCGACCTCGACGACCGCGATCTCCCCGCGACGGATGCGCTCGGCAAGCGATACAAGGGCCGGGACGTCATACACGTCCTGCAGGCACTCCCGGACGGTCTCGAGGACGATCGGGAAGGACGGGAACCCACTCGTGACGTCGAGCAGGTGGGCCGACCGCTGCCGCTGCTGCCACAGCGGCGAGCGACGCCCCGGGTTCCTGCGCGGCAGTAGCAGCGCACGTGCTGCCGACTCGCGGAACCGACTGGCGAAGAGAGCCGAGCCCGCCACGTTGTCGGTGACGATGCGGTCGATCTCCTCCGGCTCGAGCACGAGGGCGTCGGTGACGGACCGCACCTGCTCGTCGGACTCCGCGTCAGGCAGTCGGAGCACGATGCCGTCGTCGGCGTGCATCACCTGCGCGTCCAGACCCACGGACTCGCGCAGCCGTGCGGCGATCGCGAGGGCCCACGGCGCATGCACGGCGGCACCGAACGGCGAGTGGATCACCACACGCCAGTCGCCGAGCTCGTCGCGGAAGCGCTCGACCACGATCGTCCGGTCGTCCGGCACCCGCCCGGTCGCTGCACGCTGCTCGCCCAGGTAGGCGAGCAGGTTCGTCGACGCGCGCTCGTCGAGCCCGGCCTCCGCGAGGCGCGCCTGCGCCGCGTCGGGCTTCGCGCGGGAGACCGTCCGCACGAACTCCCCTACCGCCTCGCCGAGCTCGGCCGGGCGCCCGAGCGAGTCGCCGTGCCAGAACGGCACCTTGCCCGGCTGGCCCGGGGCCGGGGAGACCAGAACGCGATCATGGGTGATCTCCTCGATCCGCCAGCTCGATGCACCCAGCGTGATGACCTCGCCGACGCGCGACTCGTAGACCATCTCCTCGTCGAGCTCACCGACGCGCGAGGCCTTCTCCCCGACCAGGAACACCCCGAACAGCCCGCGGTCGGGGATGGTGCCCCCACTGGTGACGGCAAGGCGCTGCGCACCCGGACGAGCCGTCAGCATCCCCGTCACGCGATCCCACACGAGCCGCGGCTTCAGCGACGCGAAGTCATCGGAGGGGTAGCGGCCGGTGAGCATGTCGAGCACGGCCGCGAAGACGGGCTCGGTCAGGGTCGTGAAGGGCGCCGAGCGCCGCACGAGCCCGAGCAGGTCGCCCA
Organism: Actinomycetota bacterium; assembly: GCA_017856385.1. GTDB lineage: Bacteria > Actinomycetota > Actinomycetes > S36-B12 > S36-B12 > UBA10649. Next base: position 26,851 of record JAFMFD010000013.1, on the reverse strand, counting down.
CGTTCCAGTCGTCCATCGCGACCGCCGCAACCACCTGCTGCGCCAGCACGTCGAGCGGATTGCGCGGGATGCGCAGGGCCTCGATGCGCCCGGCGAGCATGCGCTCGACGACCACCGCGCACGTGACGAGGTCGCCCCGGTACTTCGGGACGACGACACCGCGCGACACCGCTCCGACCTGGTGGCCGGCACGGCCCACGCGCTGAAGGCCGCTCGCGACGCTCGGTGGCGTCTCGACCTGCACAACCATGTCGACCGCGCCCATGTCGATGCCGAGCTCGAGACTGCTCGTGGCCACCACCGCCGGCAGGCGTCCGGCCTTGAGGTCGTCTTCGATGAGGGCCCGCTGCTCGCGGCTCACCGATCCGTGGTGTGCCTTCGCGATCGGGACGTCCATGCCGCGCTCGTCGGCGATCTCGTTCAGTCTCGACGTGATGCGCTCGGCGAGTCGACGTGAGTTCGCGAACACCAGGGTGGTCCGGTGCTCCGCGATCACGTCGACGAGGCGCTCCTCGATGTGCGGCCAGATTGACGTGCGGGCCTCGGCGCCGGCCGCCGAGCCGGTGAACTCGCCGGTGGTCTCGCCGATCGCCGCGAGGTCCTCGACCGGCACCTCGATGCGCAGGTCCCACTCCTTGCGGCTCTTGGGCGCGACGACCGTGACCGGGCGGCTTGCGCACAGGAAGCGCGCGACCTCCTCGATCGGCCGCACCGTCGCCGAGAGCCCGATCCGCTGGGCGGGGCGCTCGAGCAGGGCATCCAGCCGCTCGAGGGACAGCGCCAGGTGGGCACCCCGCTTGGTGCCCGCGACAGCATGCACCTCGTCGACGATCACCGTGTGGATGCCGGTGAGGGCCTCGCGCGCCTGAGACGTCAGCATGAGGAAGAGCGACTCCGGCGTGGTGATCAGGATGTCCGCCGGATGGCGCACGAAGCGCGCGCGCTCCGCCGCAGGGGTGTCGCCAGTGCGCAGCGCGACACGCACCTCGGGCACCTGCTCGCCGAGCAGTCCGGCCTGAAGCGCGATGCCGCGCAGCGGGCTCGCGAGGTTGCGGTCCACGTCGACGGCGAGCGCCTTCAACGGCGAGACGTACAGGACCCGGCAGCGCGAACGCTCATCGGGAACGGGCTCGGAGTGCAGGCGGTCGAGCGCCGAGAGGAAGGCCGCGAGCGTCTTCCCGCTGCCTGTCGGAGCCACCACGAGGGTGTCGTCGCCCGCGCTGATCGCCGCCCACGCCTCCTGCTGGGCTGGCGTCGGGGCCTCGAAGGCGGCGGCGAGCCACGCCTGCGTCGCAGGCGAGAAGGGCAGCCGCTTCGTCACCCGATCGACACTACCCAGCCTGGACCGGCGCGCATCCGGTCGCGCACCCCGACGCGGGAACAGGCCTGCCAGCTACCGACGCGTGTCCTTGATGATCTGCTGGCTGGCGAAGCGCCCCGGTGCACCGATCACGCAGCCACCCGGATGCGTCCCCGACCCGCACTGGTAGTAGCCCTCGATCGGGGTCCGGTAGTCGCTGTAGCCGGGAGCGGGGCGGAAGAAGTACATCTGGTGCGGGAAGAACTCCCCGGCGTAGATGTTGCCCTCCGACAGTCCCGTGCGCTCCTCGATGATGTCGGGCGTCACCACCTCGCGCTGCAGGACGAGATCGTCGAAGTTCGGGAAGAACCGGTTCACGGTGGCCTGCACCCGGTCGGCCATGTTCTCGCGCTGCTCCGCCCACGTCGAGCTCTTGAGCTCGTGCGGGGTGTACATCACGTAGCAGGACATCACGTGCTTGCCGGGGGGCGCCATGTCGGGGTCCATGAACGACTGGATGCACGCGTCGATGTAGGGGTGCTCGGAGTACCAGCCGTACTTGGCGGCGTCGTAGGCCCGCTCCATGTACTCGACGGTGGGAGCGAAGTTCAGGAAGCCGAGCAGGTGGTCGGTGCGGTCGCCGAGGGCGGGGTAGCGCGGGATCCCGTCGAGGGCGAAGTTGACCTTCGACGACACCCCCTGGAACCGGAAGCGCTCGATCGTCTCGACGAAGTCGGACGGCAGCTCGCGCGGATCAGCGATCTGCAGGAAAGTCCGGCGGGGGTCGAGCGAGCTGACGACGACGGGGGCGCGGAACTCGGTGCCGTCGCGCAGAACCACTCCGCGCGCCTCGCCGTGCTTGGTCAGCAGGTGCGAGACCGCCGAGTTGAGCCGGATCTCCGCTCCGTACGCCGTGGCCGCACGGGCGAGCACCTGCGTGAACCCGCCGTTGCCGCCCTTGTGGAAGGACCACGAGCCCGAGTGCCCGTCGTGCTCGCCCATCGCGAGGTACAGCCAGTTCATGCCCGTGCCCGGCGACATCGGACCGAGCTTGATGCCCACGCACGCGGCCGAGCAGATCGTCGCCTTGATGATCTCCGACTCGAGGTAGTCGTCGACGAAGTCCTTGATGCTGCCCGTCAGCAGTCGCACACTGTCGTGGATGACCTTGGTGTCAGCACCGCCAAGGTGGTTCAGCAGCCATGCCACCTGGTCGGCGTCCTGCGGATCCTTGCTGAACACGTTGGGCGGGATGCTGTCGAACAGCGGTCGCAGGAACTGCCGCACGCGGGACGTGTCGTGCTGGAAGCGCTCCATGCCATCGACGTCAGCCTTGGAGTGGCGCGCGATCTCCTGCCGGTTCACGGCATCGTCCGGGCCGAGGAGCAGGTAGTCGCCGTTGTCCATCGGCGCAAAATGCGAGCGCATGTAGAGCGGGTTGAAGCCGTACCGGACGAGGTCGAGCTCGGCGATGATCTCCGGTCGCAGCAGGCTGAGCGCGTAGGAGAACGTCGTGAACTGGAATCCGGGCCGCAGCTCCTCGGTGATCGCCGCGCCACCGACGAGGCTGTTCTGCTCGAGGACGAGCACGCGCTGCCCCGCCTTGGCGAGGTAGGCCGCATTGGTCAGACCGTTGTGGCCCGCCCCGATGACGATGACGTCGTAGGCGTGGGAGTCGGCCATCTCAGGCGACCTTCCTCTCAGGGTTGAAGAACGGCAGTCCGGTGACGTGGCCCCGCACGTTGAGGTACTCGTGGTTGACCGTCTGCTCGACCTGGATCTCGGTGCCGATCTCCGCGAACTTGGGCCGCACCCGGGCGATGCCGATGTGGCGCTGCGCGTACGGGGAGTACATGAAGCTGGTCGCGTAGCCGATGCGCTTGCCCTTCGCGCTGTAGAGCATCGTCTCCCACCCCACCGGTATCTCGTCGGGCACGGCCAGCAGACCGTTCGACGCGAACAGGTCGTAGTAGTCACGCCACTCGATGGCGACGCCCACCGTGCGCCAGCGCGACGACCCGGTCGCCCGTTCGCGGAGGATCGCCTCGCGTCCGATGAAGGGCCGGCTCTCGTCGTCGATCCCCTTCAGCAGCCAGCCGAGGCCGAGTTCGTCCGGGGTGAAGCGATGCGCGTCGGTGTAGGCGTAGCGGCTGGAGGTGAACTCCTTGCCCAGCAGCGGAAGCCCGGCCTCGATGCGCACCATGTTGAGCGCCTCCTCCCCGTAGGGCCTAAGGAGGTGGGGCTCTCCCGCGGCGATGATCGCATCGAGCACCTCGAGGGCGGCGTCTGCGGGGATGACGAGCTCGTAGCCGAGGTCTCCGGAGAATCCGGTGCGGCTGACCATCACCTCGGTGTCGCCGATCTTGGTGTGGGTGAGGCCGAAGTACCGGAGCTCGTCGATATCGGGCGTCAGCGCGCGGAGGATGTCACGCGACCGCGGCCCCTGGACGGCCAGGGACGCGAAGTCCTCCGTCGCATCGACCACGTCAAGCTCGTAGCGGCGGGCCAGGGAGGTGAGGTACCCGTAGTTGGGCTCGGCAGCCGTCAGGAAGAACTCGTCGGCGGCCGTCCGGAAGATGACGCCGTCCTCCAGGACGAACCCGGCGTCGTCGCACCACACCTGGTACTGCGCGCGGCCCGGCCGCAGGGCCCGCACGTCACGGGCGAACACGTGGCTGCAGAATCGCTCGGCATCGGGCCCCCGGAGCCAGTACTTGTGCAGGGGCGAGGTGTCGAAGAACCCCGCGGCATTGCGCACGCTGAAGTACTCGTGCTTGCTGGACAGGTCGTACTTGAGGGCCGAGAGATAGCCGGACCAGTTGCCCCACGCGTGGGCGTGGTTCAGCTGCTCCAGCCTCGGGTGGAACGGGGTCGTGCGCATCATGGGAGGGCTCCTCAGCGTGAGGACTTCACTCTAGGGTCAGCGCACCCTCGTGCGCTCCGGGTCGAAGAACGGCGCGAACTGCACGGTGGCCGGGTGGCGGGTGCCGTTGATGACCACCTCGAAGCCCCCCGCCTTGAGCCAGTCCGCCGTGACCCCGTCCGCATTGCTCACCTGGGCGAGCCCGACGGATGTGCCCAGCGTGTGCCCGAAGCCGCCGGCCTGCACGTACCCGACCCACGTGCCGTCCCTGAGCACCGCCTCACCCCCGTGGAGGAGGGGTGCCGGGTCGTCGATGCGGACGGGCACGAGCCGCAGCGACCTGTCGGAGCGCGCCGCGACCAGCGCCTCCCGTCCGCGGAAGGCTGTCGGCTTGTCCCAGGCCACCGCGAACGCCAGCCCGGCCGTCACCGGGGTGTCGGTGACGTCGATGTCGACGCCGTAGTCGCGGTAGGCCTTCTCCAGGCGCAGGCCGTGGAGGGCGGCCAGGCCGACCGGGCGGAATCCGAGGTCCGCGCCGGCATCCTCGAGCACCTGCCACACCGACACCGCCTGGTCGCTGGGGATCAGCAGCTCGAAACCGAGCTCGCCGACATACGTGACGCGCAGCGCACGCACCCGCGAGTAGCCGATCTCGATTTCCTGCGAGGTCAGGTAGCCGAAGGCCTCCTCGGACAGGTCGTTCGGGCTGACGCGCTGCAGCAGCTCACGTGACCGGGGCCCCTGGATCGAGAGCATGCAGTATCCGGCCGTGACATCGGTGACCGTCATGAACTCGTCGTCACGGCGCTCGTCGCGCAGCATCCGCTCGACGCGTCGATGCGAGACATCGGAGACCACCACAAGGAAGGCCTCCTGCGAGGTTCGCGTGACGGTGAGGTCGGCTTCGATGCCCCCGCGCTCGTTGCACCACTGCGTGTAGGTGACCTGGCCCACCGGACCCACCACGGCGTTCGCGCTCAGCCGGTCGAGCACATCAGCCGCGTGCGGGCCCTGCACGAGGAACCGTGACATCAGCGTCATGTCGAGCGCCCCGACCGCCTCGCGCACGGTCCGGTGCTCCTCGGCCACCCACGGCGACCAGAAGTCCCGGTCCCAGGTCCGAGGGATCTCCCGCTCCGGCTCCCCCGGCGGGCGGAACCACTCGACGAACTCCCAGCCGGCCGAGTCGGCGAAGTGCGCGCCCCGCGCCGCCCACACCTCATGCAGTGGGGAGCGTCGGATGCCGCGCGCGGTGTGCTGGTGGAACGTCGGGTACGTCCCGTCGCCGAACAGCACTCCCAGCTGCTCGACGATCCGCTCGCCGCGGAACCGGCGCGAGGACTGGAAAGGCAGCGCACGCTCGATCGTGTAGGCGGCGTTGTCGACCGGGCAGACGCCGTCGACGATCCAGTCCGCCATGACGTGCCCGACCCCGCCGCCGAGGAGGATGCCGACGGAGTTCAGCCCCGCCGCGACCCACAGCCCCTGCACCTCCGGCGCAGGACCGAGGATCGGGGCGACGTCGGCGGTGAAGCTCTCCGGTCCGCAGAAGAGCAGGCGCACGCCCACGTCGGACAGCGAGGGGATGCGCGCCATCGCCTTCTCCAGGAACGGCGTCATGCGGTCCCAGTCCGGCGGGATGGTCCCGAAGGCGAAGTCCTCCGGAGCGCCGTCAAGGTGCCAGGGCGCGGCGACCGGCTCGAACAGGCCGACGAGCATCCCGCCGCCCTCCTCGCGGAAGTAGCCGTAGCAGTCGAGGTCCTCCACGATCGGCAGGTCGCGGTGCACGCCGTCGAGCGGCTCGGTCAGCAGGTAGTAGTGCTCGGCCGCCTGGAGCGGCACGTCGACGCCCGCCAGTGCGGCGAGCTGCCGCGTCCACAGGCCGGCCGCCAGCACGACGGTCCCCGCCTCGACCGTGCCGTGATCGGTGACGACCCCGGTGATCCGGTCACGCCGACCCGCACTGCCCGGCTCGCGCAGCAGGTCGGTCACGCGCACGCCCTCGACGATCGTCGCGCCCCGGGCCCGTGCACCCTTGGCCATCGCGGTGGCAACCCCGACCGGGTCCGCCCGCCCCTCGTCGGGCACGTAGGACCCGCCCACGAGATCGTCCGTGCGCAGCAGCGGGAACAGCTCCGCGATGCGCTCCGGCCCGACGATCTCGTTGGGCACCCCGAAGCCGACCTGGAAGTCCCGCTCGCGCACGAGGGTCTCCATGCGTGCCGCGGTCCGCGCCACGGACAGGTGGCCTACGGGACGGAATCCCGTCGAGTGCCCTGTCTCCTCCTCGAGCCGGGCGTACAGGTCGCGCGAGTACCGGCACATCCACAGGGAGGTCTCGTCGTGGAAGCCAGCGCTGGTGATGAGCCCGGCGGCGTGCCAAGTCGTGCCCGACGTCAGTTCGCTGCGCTCGATCAGGAGCACGTCGCGCACGCCCCGCGCGACGAGGTGATAGGCAATCGAGCAGCCGATGACCCCGCCGCCGACGATGACGACGTCAGCCCGGGTGGGCAGCGCTACCACTCGTCCTCCACTCGTCCGTCAGCCACCGGGAAGTCAGGGGCCATCACAGCGTGCTCGCCAGCGAGCCCATGTCGGCCTTCTCGCCCTGGCGCCTGGCCCACCTGCGGAACAGGAGCCACCCGACCACGATCGTCAGGATCGACACCGCGAGGATCACCGTCGCCATCGCATTGAGGGCGGGTGAGGGCGCTGCACGGGCCGTCGCATAGATCCGCATGGACGTGGTCTCGGTGGAAGCATCCGACGACAGGTAGCGCACGAGGACGAAGTCGTCGAGGACATCCGCGAACACGAGGATTGCGCTGACCAGGATCGCCGGGAAGAGCATGGGCAGGATCACCCGGCGCACGGCGCCGAGGGCGCTCGCCCCGAGGTCGCGCGCGGCCTCCTCGTAGTGGGCCCCGATGGTCAGGAGCCGCGCCCGGCAGATCACGATCGGGTAGGCCAGTTGGTAGGTGACCAGGCCGATCACCTGCGCCCACGTGCCGAGGCCGAACGGCGTCGCGAGGTAGGTCACCATGAACAGCAGCCCGATCGCGAGGGCGATCTCGGGGATGACGAAGGTGATGAGGGCCAGGAAGTTCGCGCCCGCCGGGATGCGGCCACGCCAGCGATCGAGCGCCAGCGCGAACAGGACGCCGAGCGGGACGGTGATCAAGGTCGCAAGCACCGCGAGCACGAACGTGTGGAGCAGTGCGACTCGCAGGGACTCGTCATTGATGATCGACCCGGTCGGGTCCCACGTGTACCAGCGCAGCGAGAAGCCCTGCCACGTGCTGCGGGACCGTCCCTCGTTGAACGAGAAGAGCACCGTGATCGCCACGGGGAGCAGAGACCACAGCAGGTAGACCGCCGTGATCGTGGCCAGCCCGTAGGCCTTGGCGCCCGGGGTGCCGCGCAGGGCTCGTCGCCGCGGCGATCGGCTGCTGTCGAGTATCGCCTCGGCGGGGGCAGCGGAGACGGTCACGAGCGCACCTCAGCCCGGGCGTTGCTGCGGGTGTACCAGACCATGGGGACCAGAAGGACGAGGAGCACGAGGATCAGCAGCGCACCCGCCTGGCCGGCCTGCCCGGGCGAGACGATCGACAGGTTGATCAGGTTGCCGATCATCGTCGTCTTGGGCGACTTGGACAGCATGTCCGAGGTGAAGTAGTCACCCATCATGGGGAGCGACACGAGGAGCGTGCCCGCGACGATCCCCGGGATGCTCATCGGCAGGATCACGCGACGGAAGGTGCTCACACCTCCTGCGCCAAGGTCCCGTGCGGCCTCGAGCAGGCTGGGGCTGATGCGATCGAGGGCGACGAAGAGCGGCAGCAGCATGTACGGGATGTACCCGTAGACCAGCCCCATCACGACCACGTACGGCTTGCCGCTCAGCCAGTTCACCTCGAGGGGGAGCAGCCCCCCGAGCGTGATGATCGAGTTGACGAGGCCGTCCGGCTGGAGCAGGTTGATCCACGCAAGCATGCGCATCATGTACGAGATGATGAACGGCGCGATGAGCAGTGCGAGCACGAGACCGCGGAACCGGCCCGCAAAGCGCGCGGTGAAGTACGCGACCGGGAAGGCGATGAGCAGGCACCCGCACACCGCGAGCACCACGTAGACGATCGTCCTCAGGACGACGGGCAGGTAGAAGTTGTCCGCCCCGAAGAGCCGTTCCCACACCACCTGCACCTGGGCGAACTGCCACTCCAGCGGGTTCCAGATCGGGATGGCGGTGCGGAACACCGGGTCACTGGTGCCGAACGCGACGCACAGCACGACGTACAGGGGTACGAGGAAGAACAGGGCGATCCACACCATGGCGGGCAGCCCGAGGATCGGCCACAGGAGCCGCGTGGAGCGATCCCCCACGTCACGCCCCGGCTTTGAACTGCTGCCAGATCGCGTCGTACTCCGCCTGCACCTGCGGCTGCAGCTCCAGCAGCGGGTAGCCGACCTTGAACCACTCCGGCTGGACCACCGCGCCCGCGAGGTTCTTCGGGATGTAGCCGTCGGCGACCATCGACTTGGGCGTGAGGGCCCGCAGTGGCGGCTGGTAGCCGACCCACGAGAAGTTCTTCAGCGAGACGTCCTTGCCGATCATGTAGTTGAGGAAGTGGTGGGCGAGCACCGGGTTCTCGCCCCCTTTCAGCACGACCATGAAGTCGTTGTTGATCAGGCCACGCCCGTCGGGCGGGCTCCAGTAGCGCAGCACGGACGAGTCGAGCCCCTCGGGCATGTAGTACTGCCCGGTGATCATGTCGCCGGACCAGCACTGCGACAGGGACAGCACCCCCTCGGGGATGTCGGTGTACCCGGTGATCGTCACGCGCGGCTGAGTCATGCCGAGCATCTCGAGCATCGCGTCGCGTGCCAGCTCGAGTGCTGCGGGATCGGCGGTGTTCACGTCGGTGCCGCCGTCACGCAGGATGGTCATGCCGATGACCTCGCGGTTGTCGTCGAGCACGGCGAGCTTGCCGGCGTACGCGCTGTCCCAGAAGACGTCGTAGGGGTTTGCGAGGGCGCCGATGTCCTCGCTGATCAGGTCGGCACGCCAGCCGATACCCGTCGTGTAGATGACGTACGGCACCGTGTACTGCCACTCGAGGTCGTACCAGGGATTCTGGAACTCCGTCCAGACGTCCTCGATGTTCGGGACGTAGTCGTGGTTGAGCGGTCGGATGAGATCGCCGTACACGAGCTTGGCGATGTAGGTGTACGTCAGGAAGCTGACGTCGTACGGCACCGTCCCGCTGCGGATCTTCGTCATCGCCTCGGAGTAGTCGTTGAACGTCGAGTACTCCACCTTGACGTTGTAGTCCGAGTACTCCTTGGTGAAGTCCTTGATGACGGCCTTGTCGAGGTAGTCCGGGAAGTTGTAGAGGCGCAGCGTGGCATTCGCCTCGGGCTCGAGGCCGGAGGCGATCGGCTCGTTGCCGGGGTTGATGGGCCACTTGACAGGGTTCTGGGGCGAGGCGATCTGCAGCGTCGCGGACGGCGACGGTGCCGCGGCCGCGCTGCTCGCCGGCGCACCTGCGGCAGAGCTGGCGGGTGCCGGGGCGCCGAGCGGCTGCTCGCGCGCGCACGAGGCCAGCGCCCACGCGCCCGGCAGGGCGAGCGCTGACGCCTGCAGCATGCGGCGACGTGAGAGCGGTGGGCGGGGCCGACGGTCCATGTGCTGCCTCAACTTCCCTCGGGCCGGTAGGAGTCCGCCTACACTCAACCACTGTTGCCCCGACGGCAACCCCCTTTTCGCGACACGACCGGGGAGGCCCATTGCACGCTCGGCACGACGGACGCCCACGGTGAAGGGCGGGAGCGTCGAGCTCGTCGCGCTCACCAAGTCCTACGGCGACGTCGAGGCCGTGCGCGGTATCGACCTGACAGTCGCCGCCGGGGAGTTCTTCAGCCTGCTCGGGCCGTCCGGGTGCGGCAAGACGACTACCCTGCGGATGGTCGCCGGCTTCGAGACCCCGTCGTCCGGCGCAGTGCTCATCGACAGCAAGGACGTCTCCGCGGTGCCGGCCAATGACCGTCCGGTCAACACCGTCTTCCAGAACTACGCCCTGTTCCCCTTCATGTCCGTCGAGGACAACGTGGCCTTCGGGCTGCGCTACCAGGGAGTCGGCAAGGACGATGCCCGCCGCCGGGTCGCCGAGGCGCTCGAACTCGTGCGCATGGGCCAGTACGCCAGGCGTCGGCCCGCCCAGCTGTCCGGCGGCCAGCAACAGCGGGTCGCCCTCGCCCGGGCCATCGTGCTCGGCCCGCGCGTCCTCCTCCTCGACGAGCCGCTCGGCGCCCTCGACGCGAAGCTGCGCAAGGCCCTGCAGGTGGAGCTCAAGTCCCTCCAAGGGGACCTCGGCATCACGTTCATCTACGTCACGCACGACCAGGAGGAGGCGCTGACGATGTCCGACCGCATGGCCGTCATGGCCGGCGGCGCGATCGAGCAGGTGGGCACTCCCGCCGACCTCTACGACACCCCGGCCACCGCCTACGTCGCGGACTTCCTCGGCAGCGCCAACGTGCTGGAGGTCGAGGTGAAGGGGGCCGTCGGCGACGGCCGGACCGAGGTCCTGCTGGCGGGCCAGTCGCTCACCTGCCGCGGCACCGTGTCGCCGGGAGCAGGCGTGCGGCTGGTGATCCGGCCGGAGCGACTGCTGCTCGAGGCCACCGACGAGGAGGCCGGGACGGTCCGCGGCGTCATCACCCGCGTCACCTACCAGGGCCCCACCACGGACGTCATCGTCGGCCTCGACGGGGGCGCCGAGCTGGTGGTCCGTCGGCCCAGCGAGCACGCGGGGCACCATCGGCCCGGCGAGCAGGCCACCGTGCACTTCCGGCAGGGCGCGATGAGTCTGCTGCCGCCGGGAGCCCTCGCGACCTGATGCCGCAGCGGCGTGGGTGTCACCCCTGCGCGGGCAGCGCGTGCTGGACCGCGCCGAGCGGCCGACCGAGGTAGCCGCGCGCGATCATCGAGACGAACTGGTGTACGCCGTCCTCGCGGGGCGCGATCGGACCGGCGCTCGCGAATCCGCTGCTCAGCCCGCGGTGCACCGACTCGCAGGCGCTCCAGTCCTGCCGGTTGGTGATGTCCCAGAAGTCGATGGCGTAGTCGGGGGTGAAGCCGGGCAGGTCGAGTGCCTCCCGGGGGAACGCCCACAGGCACTCGATCCACGTCTCACGTGCCGACAGCGGGACCATGCGGTGCGTCATGACGTAGTCCGGGTGCAGGCTCACCAGCAGGTTGGGGAAGACGGCGAGGTAGTCGACCCGCCGCTGCTCGACCTCGGTCAGGCCGGGGATGAAGGTGCCGTCGCTGTGGCCGTCGAGCGACATGGTCACCGCGTGCGGACGCAGGTCGAGCCATCCCCCCACCCACGCGCCCGATCCCTGGTCCATGTTGGCGCCGCTGTCGGGCGGGCTCACCTGGCAGAGCTCGGGATGGATGGACGTGCAGTGGTAGCACTCCTGGTAGTTCTCGATCACGATCTTCCAGTTGGCCTGCACGACGTACTCGTGCCGACCCTGGACGACGAGGTCCTCCGGTGCGTAGTTCACGACGCGCGGCTCGATCCCGTCAAGATGCGCGGCGAGCGGACCGGCGGCGCCCGACGGGTCGAGGAAGATCCAGCCGTGCCACTCCTGAACGGCCAGCGAGCGCAGCGGGTACTGCGACTTGTCGAAGTCGGGGTGGCCGGTGTAGCCGGGGGTCCCGATGAGCTCGCCCTCGAGGGAGAACGTCCACGAGTGGTACGGGCACCGGATGGCACGCCCGGAGACCTCACTGGAGCACGGCAGCAGCTCGTGGCCGCGGTGGCGGCAGGTGTTGGCGAAGGCGCGCAGGACACCGTCCTCACCGCGGACGAGGAGGACGGACGTGTCGCCGACCTGCTCTGCACGCTGCATGCGTGGCTCGGGGATCGAGTCGGAGCGCCCGATGCACTGCCAACCGGAGAACAGGTGCGCCTTCTCCCAGGCGAAGACCTCCTCGCTGGTGTACGCCTCGGGTGGCAGCATCCGGCTGCGATCGAGGGGCTGCAGGACGGCCTCAAGGGCCTCGGCAGGCAGCGGCGCGGGAGTGAAGGGCACGGTCACGGTACGACGGTAGACCACTGACCCGGGGGCCACAACGCGCGCGGCCGTGCTCGTCAGGACTACCGGGTGACCCGGAAGGTCAGGACTGCCGGGTGACCCGGAAGACCGGGATCGCCCGCTGGGCGTTCCGCTCGTACATCGCGAAGGACTTCCAGATCCCCACCAGCCGGGCATACGCGTCGGCCCGCTCCTGGTCATGCAGTTCGACGAAGGCGGCCTCGCTCTCGACGCCGTCGACCTCGAGCCGGCCTTGGTCATGGGCACGCATGTTGTGCACCCAGGCGGGCACCTGCTCCTGCCCGGCATTGGACCCGGCCACGACCCACGAGTCCCCGTCACGGGCGCCGAGCAGCGGCGTCCGCCGCCAGATGCCGCTCCGCCGGCCGAGCGTCGTGACCCACACGACCTGCGCACCGCCCGGGAAGCGCTGGCCCAGCCGACCGCCGCTGACGCGCACGAGGGCCTGGTGGACGACCCGGGTCGAGGTCAGGGCGGTGCCCCAGACGAGGTCGTACGCCCGGGAGCCCACGACCGCACGGTAGCGGCTGATCGCCGTGCGTCGGCAGCGTCGTCGGCATAGCGTCGGGGGGTGACCCACTTCGCGCCCACTCCGCCCGCCGACCTGCCCCGAACCCTCGGCGCCCTCCTCGCCTCCGGCTACACCTCCCGCACGGTCAAGGCCGAGATGCAGCAGAACCTCCTGGCCCGCCTGCGCGCCGGCCTGCCCACGCTGCCCGGGATCATCGGGTTCGAGGACACCGTCGGCCCCCAGGTCGAGCGGGCCCTGCTGGCCGGCCACGACTTCGTCCTTCTCGGTGAGCGTGGTCAGGGCAAGACGCGGCTCATCCGCTCGCTCATCGGCCTGCTGGACGAGTGGATGCCCTACGTCGCGGGCAGTGAGATCAATGACGAGCCGACGGCCCCCGTCAGCGCCTCCGCCCGCCGCCTCGCCGCGGAGCTCGGGGACGACCTGCCGATCGCGTGGCGCCACCGCAGCGAGCGCTACGGGGAGAAGCTCGCGACCCCCGACACCTCCGTCGGCGACCTCGTCGGCGACATCGACCCCGTAAAGGTCGCCGAGGGCCGCAGCCTCGGCGACCCGGAGACCATCCACTTCGGCCTCGTGCCGCGCACCAACCGCGGGATCTTCGCGATCAACGAGCTGCCCGACCTCGTGGAGCGCATCCAGGTGGCGCTGCTGAACGTGCTCGAGGAGCGTGACATCCAGGTCCGAGGCTACAGCCTGCGCCTGCCGCTCGACATGCTCGTCGTGGCCAGCGCGAATCCCGAGGACTACACCAATCGCGGGCGCATCATCACCCCGCTCAAGGACCGCTTCGGTGCTGAGATCCGCACGCACTACCCGCGCGACCTCGCGCAGGAGGTCGAGCTGATCGCCCAAGAGTCGGAGATCCAGGCGGTCGTGCCCCACCACCTGCTCGACATCGTCGCCAGGTTCACGCACCGCGTGCGCAGCTCCCCGGCCATCGATCCGCGAAGCGGAGTCTCGGCGCGCTTCTCCATCGCCTGCGTCGAGGAGCTCTCCGGCGCCGCCCTGCGCCGGGCAGCGATCACAGGCGACGACGAGCCGGTCGCACGCGTCGGCGATCTCGTCGACATCGTGCCCTCGCTGCGCGGCAAGGTGGAGTTCGACGTGGGCGAGGAGGGCAATGAGGACGAGATCCTCGTGCTGCTCGCCCGGCAGGCCACGGCAGACGCGTGGCGTGAGCTGCTCGGCGGCCAGCGCACCCGCCCGTTCCTCACCGCGCTCGTCGCCCACTTCGATGCCGGCAATGTGCTCGAGACCTCCGACATCACCAGCGCCCGCGAGATCCTTGATGCCCTCGGGCCCATGGAGGGCCTCGGCGCCGTTGTGTCGCACGTCGAGCCGGGGATGGACGAGTCGCCAGGACTCGCGGCCGCGGTCATCGAGTTCGCGGCCGAGGGCCTGTGGCTCACGCGGCGGATCGACAAGGACGACGACGGCGTCACGATCACCTACGCCAGCAGCGTCGTGATCGACGAGGACGACGGCGAGTGAGCCGACGCTCGCCCTACCGACGTGGTCGCTACGGGCCCTTCCGCGGCGGCCCCGACCCGCTGGCCGAGCGGGCTGACGCCGCCGCTGCAGTCGATGAGATCGGCGAGCGGATCCTTGCCGGGCAGTCGATCCGCGACGCGCTGCGCGATGTGCTGCGTGCCGGAAGCCAGGGCCGCCGGGGCCTCTCGGACCTGATGCGCCAGATGCGCCAGCGCCACCGGGAGCTGAGCCGCTCCGGCAGCATGGATGGGCTGCTGCAGGACCTGCGCGAGATGCTCGACCGCGCCCTCGATGCCGAGCGCAGTGCGCTCTTCCCGGACCCGTCAGACGACGCACGCTTCGCGGAGGCGATGCTCGATGCCCTCCCGGACGATGTGCCGCGCGCGATGCAGGAGCTCTCGAATTACCCGTGGCGATCGGACGAGGCGCGCGAGATCTTCGAGCAGATGCAGGAGCGACTGCGTCGCGACGTCATCGATCAGCAGTTCGCGGGCCTGACCCGATCGGTGGAGAACCTCGCCGACCCGCAGGCGCGGGCCGCCATGGCCGAGATGATGAAGGACCTGAACGACCTGCTCGAGGCCCATCGCGAGGGCACGGCCACCCAGCAGGACTACGAGGACTTCATCGATCGGCACCGAGACCTCTTCCCGGATGCGCCGGAGACCCTCGAGGAGTTCATCGACGACCTCGCCCGCCGATCAGCAGCGATGGACCGCATGCTCGCGTCGATGACGCCCGAGCAGCGCGCCGAGCTCACCGAGGCGATGAGCCAGGCGCTCGAGTCGATGGGGCTGCAGGAGCAGATGGCCCGCCTGCAGGACAACCTCGGTGCCCTGCGCCCGGACCTCTCGCGACGTCGGGGCACGCCGCTGAGCGGCGACTCCCCGCTCGGGCTGCCCGATGCCACGCAGGCGCTCGCCGAGATGGCCGACCTGGAGGATCTCGCCTCGCAGCTGTCGGACGCCGACGCCCTCGCCGACCTCGACCAGATCGATCCCGAGGCACTCGAGCGGGCGCTGGGCCGCAGCGCACGCGACGACCTCGAGGCGCTGCAGCAGATGCAGCGTGATCTCGCCGATCAGGGATTCCTCACCGGCGAGGGCGACAGCCTGCGACTGAGCCCTCGCGCGATCCGCCGCATCGGGCGCACAGCCCTGCGCGAGGTGTTCGACCAGATCGACGGGCACGATCGCGGTGACCATGGCATGCATCGCACCGGAGCGGCCGGCGAGCCGACGGGCACGCACCGATCGTGGCGATTCGGCGACGAGGAGGCCATCGACTCCGTTCGCACCGTCCACAACGCCGTGCGACGCAGGATCGCCACGGGCGACAGCACCATGCTGAGCCCCGAGGACTTCGAGATCGCAGAGACCGAGACTGTCACGCGTGCTGCCGTGGCCCTGCTGATCGACCAGTCGTTCTCGATGGTGGTAAACGACACGTGGAGTGCGGCGAAGACCATGGCCCTCGCCCTCCACTCACTGACCTCGACGACGTACCCGCTGGACGCCCTGCAGGTCATC
Source organism: Actinomycetota bacterium (assembly GCA_017856385.1). Classification (GTDB taxonomy): domain Bacteria; phylum Actinomycetota; class Actinomycetes; order S36-B12; family S36-B12; genus UBA10649. The sequence goes on along the minus strand of JAFMFD010000013.1, from coordinate 11,009 downwards.
GGCTTCGCGAACCTCGCCCGCGTCATCGATCCGATGGACATCCCCGACCTGCAGGCCAGCGAGATCCAGGGCACCAACCTGCAGCACGCCCTGATGCTCGCCGGGCGCTTCCTCGACCGTCACCCGGGCTCGCAGCGCATCGTGATGGTGGTGACCGACGGGGAGCCCACCGCCCACCTGAGCCCCGACGGCGGCTGGTGGTTCGACTGGCCGCCGACCTCGCAGACCATCGCCAGCACGGTCGAGCAGGTGGACGCCATGACCCGCAGGCGGGTCGGGATCTCGTGGTTCCGGCTCGGCGATGAGCCGCGGCTCGCGCGGTTCCTCGACGCGATGGCCCGCCGCAACGGCGGCAAGGTCCTCGCCCCGTCGGTCGACCGGCTGGGCGACTACGTGATCAGTGACTACGTCGCCGCACGCGCACGCGGCCGCTGACGCCGATCAGGACCCCACGGGCAACGGCTGGCAGTTCGAGCGCACCTCGAGCACGCCGCGGTCGGCCTCCTCCTGCCACTCGACAGTCCAGGTGAGGGCAGTCGACGGCGGCACCGGGTCCGGGGATGCGGCACTGAGCACGTCACGCACCTGCGCGGGATCCTCGACCACCACACCGGGCGCGAAGTACAGGCGGACGACAGCGACGAAGCCGGTCTCGCCATCGGGGCAGTCCGCGACCTCGATGTCCGGACCCCACATGTCCGCGCCCTCCTTGATCGACCGGCCGGTGACTTCCTCGACCGCCCGCTGCGCCGCCTCGGCCGCAGTGACGACGAGTTCGGTCGCAGCACTGCCGGCCGCACGTCCTGCGGACAGCGTCGAGACCCCCCACGCCTGCGCGAGGGTTGCCACCACGAGCACCAGGGCAGCCACGATGGCGACGACGGCCGGCGCCCTCCCGGGCCGCACCGCCAGCATGATCCACCCGATGATGGAGACCGCTCCCGCGAGATAGGCGATGAGTGCGCCCCACGCGACGGCGCGGGTGGCGGCATCGCAGGACGTGCCGAGGCACTCGTACGAGCCGATCGACATGAAGAACAGGATCGATGGCGCGATCGCGGTGTAAAGGGCCGTGACGACGGCGAGCAGGATCGCGATAACGCGGATCGCGCCCACCGCGCGTGGGCCTGAGGACTTCGCTGCCATGCCCGCTCCCTTGGTCAACCTGGCAGGTACCCAGTATCTCGTCAGGACCCCTTAGGTGTGGCTTCTGCCATAGTGGCGTGGGCGAATCGGGGGCAGGGATGACAGCAGTGCGGGGGACGTTCAGGTCGGCAGCGCTGCTGCTGGCCCTTGCCGCGGCGCTGCTGCTCGTGCCCGTGGCACTGCCGTCGCCCGCGATGGCGGACCCTGCCCCGACCGCGCTGTCGGTGCTGGAGTCCCTGCCGGTCAAGGGCCGCGCGCCCATGACGTGGTACCACCGCGCCCAGTTCGGCTCGTCATGGAAGGACGTCGACCGCAACGGGTGCGACACCCGCAACGACGTCCTGCGGCGCGACCTCGTCGAGCGGGTCATGGGGAACCGCTGCACGGTGCTGTCCGGTGTCCTGTACCCGGACCCCTACACAGGCCGCCCCCTGACCTTCGTCAGGGGCCGGTCCGTGGTCGACATCGACCACGTGGTCGCGCTGGGCAATGCGTGGGCGACCGGCGCCCAGCAGCTGGACTTCGCGGTGCGCGAGCAGTTCGCGAACGACCCACTGAACCTCCTCGCCGTCTCAGCCAGCGCCAACCGGCAGAAGGGCGACGGTGATGCGGCCACATGGCTGCCGTCGAGCAGGCGCTACCGATGCGCGTACGTGGCGCGGCAGGTGGCGGTGAAGAGCCGCTACGACCTGTGGGTGACGACGGCCGAGCGCGACGCCATCCGCCGGATCCTGTCGGCGTGCCCGGACAAGCGGCTGCCGAAGGACGGGACGTTCACCGAGCCTGCCCCGAGCACCACGGGCTTCGTCCCCCCGGCACCGCAGTCGTCGATGCCGACGGCTGCAGTGGCCGGCGACGTCGTGCGATACACCAACTGCACGGCCGCTCGTGCGGCCGGCGTGACGCCGATCCGTCGCGCCGACTCACCCGCGCTGTACGCCGCCAACAGACACATGGACCGGGATCGCGACGGGGTCGCCTGCGAGTGACACGGCGTCACGCTTCGGCGACGAAGTCGTCCCTCCCGCGCACGCCGCAGTCCGGGCACACCCAGTCCACGGGCACATCGGCCCACGGGGTGCCCGGCATGAGGCCCTCCCGCGGATCACCGCGCTCGACGTCGTAGCGGTAGCCGCACCCCGGGCAGCGCAGGTGCGCCGCCTCGGCGAGTGTCGACGTCGCACCGACCGCCACGTCGACCGCGAGCCTCGGTGACTGCGTGGGGACGGGGTACCTCTCAAGGACGCGCGATCGCGCGGACGGCTGCACGTTCGCGCGCGTGATGTCACCGTCGTAGTGGTCGAGGACCCGCACATCCATCACGCGGCTCCAGGCCCACGGAACGAGCGCCAGCAGGATCATCCCGGCGTAGCCCGTGGGCAGAACCGGCGCCTCGTCGTGATCGCGAAGGGCCTGGTAGCGACGGGTCGGATACGCGTGGTGGTCGCTGTGACGCTGCAGGTGGTACAGCAGCACGTTCGTCGCGAGGTTGTTCGAGTTCCAGCTGTGCCGGGGCTCCACGCGCTCGTACCGCTCGCGCTCCCCGGTGCCGACGCGCTCGCGCAGGAGGCCGTAGTGCTCGAGGTAGTTCACCGCCTCCAGCAGCGTGATGCCGACGAGGGCCTGGATGACCAGGTACGGCAGGATCGCCCAGCCCAGCCAGACGACCATCACGATCCACAGCGCCAGCGTCATCGCCCAGGCATTGACGACATCGTTGTCCCACCTCAGGGGTCGACGCCCGCGCAGCCCGAGGCGTCGCCGCTCGATGGCCCACGCACTGCGCACGGAGCCACCGACGGTACGCGGCCAGAACCCGTAGAAGGACTCCCCGACCCGGCTGCTCGCCGGGTCTTCCGGCGTCGCGACCCGCACATGGTGACCACGGTTGTGCTCGACGGCGAAATGCCCGTAGGCGCTCTGCGCGAGGGCGATCTTGGCCAGCCAGCGCTCGTGCTCCTCACGCTTGTGCCCCAGCTCATGCGCGGTGTTGATGCCCAGACCGGCGATGAAGCCGACCGTCACCGCCAGCCCGATCCGGTCCACGACAGATATCCCGCCCGTCGCGAGGTACCAGAACGCGAACGCGAACCCCGCGTACTGCAAGGGCAGGAAGGCGAACGTGATCCAGCGGTAGTAGCGGTCCTGCTCGACGGCGGCGATCGCATCGTCACCCGGCCCATCGCGATCGACCCCGGCCAGCAGGTCGATCAGCGGGACCACCCCGAGGATGACGATCGGCCCAAGCCACGCCCACACGGCCCAGCCGGTCACGTCGAGCAGGCCGACGGCGGCGAAGGGGATCAGGGGCATGGCGAGGGCGAGCAGCCACAGCGGCCGCTTGCGATCACGCCATGCCAGCGTCGTCATGGCAATGACGGTAGGCAGCGTGGGCACCGCGCGCAAGCGCTCACAGCCCCTACTCTGGGATCACCCCCAACCAGAGAGGTGCCTTCATGGGAATCCGCAGCGCCGTCGTCGCCGGCATCACGTCCGTCGCCCTGCTGGCCACGGCCGCCCCGGCCCTGGCCATGGGCTCCGGCAATCCCTACGAGGACATGCAGGTCGGTGTCCGCTACACGGTCTACGAGCCCACCTACGTCGCCGGCTTGAAGCAGATCCAGGTCGGCGGCGCCATCGCCGACGCCGGCTTCACCGGTGACGAGAACCTCTCCGCCGAGTACGGCCGCTCCAACGGGCGCAACTTCAACATCCGTGAGGGCAACCCGATGTCCAGCGACATCGGCGTCGGTGCCTTGGTGCTGACCACGACCGTGCAGGGGCGCAAGGCGCGCGTCTACGGCTACTGCGATCCCTCGACTGGCAAGAAGTGCACCCTCGGTGACGTCACTCGCTATGGAGGGCACCTGGCCGTGACGCTTCCGGGTGTCGGCACCCTGACCGACACGGTGGTGTGGGTCGAGACCATCGGACCGAAGCCCGTCTCCGGCCAGCAGCTCGTGCAGATCGCCAAGGGGCTCAGGCCGGTGCAGTAGGCCAAGGAGGCGGGGGCTCCTGGCGGTCCCGCGCAAGGCCTTCCGTCAGCGCAGCGCGCTCGGCCCTGTTGCGCCGCTCGTCGAGCGCGGTCGCGGACGCCTGCGGCGGCCACGGGATGAACTTGCCTATGGAAAGGCCGACGAACACGATCGTGTTGAACGCCACGAACGCCCCGAGGTACCACATCCACTCCTCTTCGAACAGCGAGCTCGGGAACACGACCCCCGCGAGCAGCACCTCAGGAGGCATCGACGACCCCCTTCCGCTGCACATGGCCCCATCTCGCGGTGCGCCTCCGCACGATGTCGAACAGCACCGAGACGAACACCGCCTGCAGGAAGAACGTGTAGGCGATCTCCAGGATGAGCGGTGCGGCGACGAGCATCGCGGCAGGGCCACCGCGCAGCACGGTGAGCACGCGCTCGACGACATAGACGACGGTCACGGCGACCCAGAAGGGCACCCAGTACCACTGGTCGGCCGCCAGCGCGGCGATGAGGAGCAGCACGTACGCCGCCGTCAGCGCAATGACCCCGTAGGCGAGGCCGAACTGCTGGCCCCAGTACCGGACAGTGGCGGTGGTGAAGCCGTACGAGCCGAGGTTCTCGAGCGCTCCTCGCTGCCACCGCTTGCGCTGGGTCCACAGCGCCCGCCAGGTCGGCATGATCTCCGTCGCGACCGTGCAGCCGACCGGCGACGTCATGCGGCACCCGAGCGTCTTCAGGGCCAGCGTCAGCTCGTTGTCCTCGGTGATGGCCGAAGCGTCGTAGATGTCGCCCGACCGCCCCGGGAGCAGGGTGCCTCGCGCCTGCGCGACGTCGGCCAAGGTCTCCGCACGGAACATCGATGCCGTGCCGGTGAGCACGAAGACACGACCCTTCCGCTGCTTGATCTGCAACTGGTACCGCTCGTACTCGTTCCGCTGGAACTGCCCCAGCAGTCCTGATCCGGAGTCGCCGTAGAAGAGGCCCCCGATGGCATCGATCCCCGGATCGGCCTGCATCGCCGCGAGGCCGTTCGCCAGGAAGTCTGGGTTGAGGACGGTGTCGGCGTCCGCGACGAGGACGAGATCCTGCTGGCGAAGCGTCGGCAGGAGTCGCGTGAGCACCTGGTTGAGGGCCCCCGCCTTGCGATCGGTGTTGCCCTCGGTCACGTACACCTCCGCACCGAGTGCGCGGGCCACCGCCTCCGTCCCGTCCTGGCAGTTGTCGGCCGCGACCACGATGCGATCAGGTCGATGTGTCTGGGCCGCGAGTCCGGCCAGCGTCGCAGGCAGGGTCTCCGCCTCGTTGTGAGCAGGCAGCACGACGACGACGGTGGGCTCGGATCTCTCCGCGGAGGGTGGCAGCACAAACGGTAGGCGGTTGCGCAGCGGATACAGCACCCGCAGCGAGGCCAGTCCCTCGAGCACGACGGCTCCCAGCACCACGATCGTCAGGCCCACGCCAGCCAGCACGAACAGCTCGATGCGCGGCGCCTCGTTGATGGTCAGGATGGTCACGCCGGGCAGCGCGAAGACCAGCGGCTCCGGATTGAACGGGTCACCGTCGAGGTACTTCGCGGCGAACGCCGTGATCCACGCGATGGCCAGGGGGACGAGGACGACGAGCACCACCACGAGCCGGCCGAGCGTGCGCCCCTGACCGGACGGAAGCATCCGCCGCCGCGGACTCGGTGCCAGGGTCGTCACAGCCCGTGTCCGCAGAATCGGCACACCTTGGCATCGACGAGGATGAGTTCAGCGCACTGCGGGCACGGATACCGCCGCTCCCGCGGAGCCCGGCGGAACCAGCTCTTGATGTTCCATGCGGTCCCCTGCCGGTCACGCGGCTCCTCGATGCAGGCCGACCAGTAGGCCGCGTACTGGCGGGCCTCCTTCTGGGTCCCCCCGGACGTGGCGCACGCCACCTCCTCGGCGAACGCCGCTGACCGGGCGAGCTGCTCAGCGTCCTGACCGAGAACTGCGGGCATCGTCATCTGCCAGGCCTCCTGCAGGGCCTCGTCAGCCCGGCCCCTCGCGAAGGCCTCGCGCGCCTCCAGCAGGACGTCGTCGTTCATGGTGACGCGCCGTCGTCTGCGAGCAGGTCCTGTGCCATTTGGGAAAAGGAGTACGTGCCCTCCTCACCTCGGGTCAGCACCCACACCAGGTCGAAGCGGTCGTCGGGCCACGCGTCGGGGATCGTCGACGCATCCGACAGCGGGAACTCACGCAGCAGGGCAGGCATGCTCCCGTGGTGCCACACGACGAGGGCATCGCGATCGTCGCCGAGCAGGCTGTGCGCGGCCAGCTTGCCGTCCTCGTGGCTGAACCCGTCCTCGATCTGGACCGCCAGCCGTTCGGCGGTCGGCGATGCCGTGTCCCGCTCGCGCTTGCTCCGGTACTCGTGGGTCGGCTTGGTGGCCAGGACTCGCTCCGGGCGAGCCAGGCCCGGCCGGTTGGGCGACGGCACATGGTCGAAGAGCGCGGCCAGCGCACCGGCCCTCGTCCAGCCGCGCACCGACAGCGAATGGGGGTCCGGCTCACCGCGCTGGTCGACCCCCTGGCCGTGCTCGCCCGGCTTCTCCGCATGGCGGAGGAACATGAGGGTGTTCGGAGCCATGCCCCCAACTATGGCAGGACGGCCACCGGGGCGATTCCCACCGTGATCACCCTGCTGGCCGGCACGGAGGACACCGAGCCATCAAGCTGCTGAACCCTCGAGCCCAGACCCCCGAGGTTCACCTGCTTGGTCCCCTCATCGGTCCACAGCAGCAACAGGTTGCCGCTCCCGCCGGACATCTGGCAGGCGGTGACGCCCTGGCCGCTCGCGCACTGCTCCATGGTCCGGTTCAGCAGCCACGAGCGGGTCTGGTTCCAGGCCGTGATCGTCTGCGGGGTGCCGGCATTGAGCTGAATGCCGAGCTTGTCGTAGTCGGCCTGCGTCCACAGGAACCAGAACGTGGAGTCGATCCCGTACTGCACCGACTGGATGAACGACTGGGAGAGGTAGGCCGCGCCGGTGGCCGGATCGATCACCCGACGCCCCTCACCCAGGCCCGCCAGGCCGTAGTTCAGCTCGGTGTCGAGGAGGCGCTTCAGCGGAGCCCTGTTCTGCGCGAGCAGGGTCTTGAACTGGGCGATCTCCTCGGCGCGCTGGACGGGGCCCCCGCTGGCCGACGGGTACGAGTGGACGGTGAAGCCGTCGACCGGCCAGTCCCTGGCCGCCAGCGCCTTGAGGTAGGCCGGGTAGTTCGTCACGAAGGCATTGCTCGCCCGGGTGCCGGTCGACGAGGCCAACACCATCGTCCCCCCACGGCAGGCCTCCAAGGCCGCGCTGACCTTCGCTGTCAGATCTGCGAGCTCCTCCATCGTGCCGGTCCAGAAGGTCGTCAGATTCCCCTCGTTCCACACCTCGAACGACGTGATGGGATTGGTGACCTTGTAGCGGGAGCACACCTGGCCGGCGAACGTCGCCGCGTCGCCCAGGTCGGTCGGAGGTGTCGCCCCGCTCTTGCCGCCGTTCGCCCACGCTGGCGTGTCACCAAGGACGTACATGACCTTCGCGCCGATCTTCTCGGCCATCGCCATGGTCAGGTCGAGCTTCTCCCAGTCGATCGGCCCGTCCTTCGACGGCTGCATCTGGCGCCAACTGACGCCGGCGTCCCACAGGCGCAGGTAGTCTGTCTGCACACCCGGCTCACCCCAGTCCACCGGGGCAGCCACACCGAAGAGCTCTGGTCCTAACGGGAGTCCACCTCTCGACGGATGGAAGTCCCGGAACGGCAGCGTCACCACGCTCTCCGATGCGGTGACGCCATCGACCGTGGTGCTCACCGCCTGTGGCTGCGGGATGGGGATGATGCCGTTCTCGGCTGAGGCCAGGAGGAGCAGGTAGTAGAGGGTCGAGAACCCGCATTTGGAGCTGGTCGCCTCCAGGAGCTGGAGTTCCTGAGGCGACAGGGACAGACCCCACGACCTCACGTTCAGGACGCGGGAGACGAAAGCCATGCAGAAGCTCTCGAGGTCGTCGGCGACCTCCAGGGCAGACCACACGTCACTGTCCGACCTCGAGCACAGGGCGATCATCGAGGGATTGCTGGCAAGGAACAGGAGCGTCGCGATGCCGCGCTTGCAGAACTTGGTGTACAGCTCTGCGTCAGACATAGCCGTGGCAGTCGCGCTCGCCAGATTCGAGGCCGTCTCCAGGTCGGACGCGAAGATGAGCTGCTGCGTCGCCTGCTGGTACGTCGCCGCCTTAGCCCGCTTCGCCGGGCCGGGCTTGGCCACCTGGGTGGCCCAGGCCAGTCGCTGCGCCGGGGTCCACTGCGATGCCCCCTGGCCCCAGGCATCGCTCAGGGACATGGTGGGGCTGAAGGCGACGTCCTTCGCCCTGGTCACCCGCTTCGTTCCGTTGTTGACGTACCAGACCCCGCCCTTAAGGGCGCACTTGCGGCCGACCTTCGGCGCCACGAATGCGGACTGGATGAGCATGCGCTGACGCAGGTTGCACCCGCGCTTGTCCTTGCCCTTGGCGATCGCCGGGGGGATGAACGAACTGGTTCCCTTGTAGCCGGCCTTGATCGGCACGATGCCGGGGATCTGCTGGATGAACTCAGCGACCGAGCCGGAGACTCTCGTCTGGGCCGTCGGGCGCGCACGCTCTGCCGCTCCTCCCGCATCGATCACCGGTGCCGCCGCAGCCTGCGAGGGAAGAGCTCCCAGCAGGAGTGCGGAGGTCAGTGCTGTCGCAGCCCACCGGCCGCCTACGCGTCGCGTCACCGACGCATGGTGTCACGGATCGCACCATCGCCGAGCGACTCTCCCCGGACCGCCCCCGAGGAACTGCGCCCACATCGGGCAGCGACGGTCAGGAGACCGCCACCGGGGCGATGCCCAGGCCGATGGTCTTGGAGGATCCGATCGACAGTGACGTGCCGTCGAGGTACTGGACGGTGCTGCCGAGCCCGGTCACGTCGACCGACACCTCCGGACCCTTCGTCCACAGCAGGGTGATGTTGCCCTTCGCCCCTGTCAGCTGGCACGCCTGAACGACAAGGCCGTCCGCGCAGCGCGTCATCTGCCGGCCCACCAGCCACGAGTACGTCTGCTTCCACGCCTGGATCGTCTGCGGGGTGCCGGCATTGAGCTGGATACCCAGCTTGTCGTAGTCGGCCTGCGTCCACAGGAACCAGAACAGCGAGTCCACGCCGTACTGCACCGACTGGATGAACGACTGCGAGAGGTAGGCAGCACCGGTGCTCGGATCGATCGCACGGCGATCCTGCCCCAGCCCCGCAAGCCCGTAGTTCAGCTCGGTGTCGAGGATCGGCTTGACCGGCGCTCGGTTCTGCGCGAGCAGGGTCTTGAACTGGGCGATCTCCTCGATCCGCTGCGCGGGACCACCATCAGCGGCCGGATACGAGTGGACGGTGTAGCCGTCGATGGGCCAAAAGCGTGCCTCGAGCTGGCGCAGGTACTCGGGGTACTTCGTGGCGAAGGCGTTGGTCGAACGCGTGCCGGTGCTGGACGCGTAGAGGTTCCCCGATCCGCAGGTGCTCAATGTCCGATCCAGGCGCGACGTCAGTTCTGCAAGATCGGACATGGACCCGGTCCAGAAGGTCTCGAGGTTGCCCTCGTTCCAGGCCTCGTAGGCATGAATGGGCGTGGAGCCCTTGTAACGACTGCAGACCTGACTGATGAACCTCGTCGCATCATCGAGGTTGGTCGGCGGCGTGGCGCCGCTCTTGCCGCCGTTGGCCCAGCCGGGGGTGTCGCCGAGGACGTACATCACCTTCGCGCCGATGCGTGACGCCATCGCCATCGTGGCATCGAGCTTGGTCCAGTCGATGGGCCCGTCCTTCGATGGCTGCATCTGCCGCCACGAGACACCCGCATCCCACAGGCGCAGGTACCCGGTCGGGACTCCCGGATCACCCCAGTCGACCGGGGCCGCCACGCCGAAGAGCTCGCTGGTGATCAGGGGCGTGGTCGCCTGGCCCGAGTAGTCCTGGAACGGTACCTTCACGACGGTGGTCCCCCGGTCGACTCCATCGGGGTCGATCACGGATGTCGTCACCGTCGTGGGCTGCGGTATCCGGGCGATCTTGTACTCCTCGGACGCCATCCCGATGATGTAGGCGCCCGAGAGCACGCCCACCTCCTGGCAGATGCCGGTGATGGCGTCAAGGCGCTCGAGGTCATCGGGCGCGAGCGAGAGGCCCCAGGAGACGACGTTGAACATGCGATTGCCCTCACGCCAGCAGATCCGCTCGAGCACATCGTCCGCGCTCAGGATCGCCTTCACCTGCTCATCAGTCCACTTCTGGCTGCAGATGCCCACAATGAACACATTCGTCGCCATTGCCGCCAGTGTGAACAGGCCTCGATTGCAGTAGGTCATGTAGAGGATGACCTCGATCTTCCGGTCCTCCAGGGCGACCTGCGCCTCGGCCTCCTTCTTGGTCGCCTCGCTGATGACCTGCTGCGTGGCCGCGAGGGCCGACACAGCCTTGGCCCGGGTCTGCACGCCCGCGGCGGGTGTGGAGCGTTCAACCTGCGTGGCCCAGGCCAGCCGCTGCTGCGGGGTCCACTGCGATGCACCCTGACCCCACGCCTCAGCGAGGGTCAGCGCCGTGGTGAAGGTGACGTCCTTCGCCCTCGTCACCTTCTTGGTCCCGCCGTCGACCCACCACACACCGCCGGTCAGCGCGCACTTCTTGCCGACCTTGGGCTTGGTGTAGGCCGCAGAGATCAGCATGCGCTGGCGCAGGTTGCACCCGCGCTTGTCCTTCGCGTTGGCCACCGCCGGCGGGATGAACGACGACGTGCCCTTGTACCCGGACATCATGGGCTCCACCGCCGGGATCTTGGCCAGGAACTCCTGCGG
>JAFMFD010000160.1 GCA_017856385.1 Actinomycetota bacterium | reverse complement strand
CGGGCGGCGGCCTTGATCTCGTTCAGGGTGCAATATCCGTTGACGATTGGCACGGGCCCTCCTCTCCTATCTCCTCGGCCAGGTAGTCGAGGATCGGTCGCCAGTGACGCGCGTAGACGGCGTCGGCGTCGTAGTGATCGCGCGCCCAGGCTGCAGCGGCGTCGCTGCGCACCTGGCCCTGCTGGTACATCTGCTCCAACGCATCGACCATCTGCTGGACGCTGGGCGTCGAGAACCAGGCGTGCTGAGTCGCGTCCCACCAGGGCTGACCCGCGACCTTGATCGAATCCGGACCAGCCAGTTCGGCCTGGGCGCTGAAGTCCTGCGTGATGACCCGAAGTCCGCACGCCTGGGCCTCCAGTTGCGTGATGCCGAAGCCCTCGCCCATCGTTGGGTTCAGCATGACGTCGGACCCGCTGTAGATGGCAGCGAGCGCCTCGGGCGGGATGCCGATGCGCATTTGGTACTGGTTGATGAACTTCGTCTTGTCCTTGACGCCGCAGGCCTCCAGCAGCGGGTCCCACTGGATGCCCGTCATCGCGCCGAACTGCTCGGAATGGATGAACAGCCGCGCGTCATCGTGACGTTCCGCGAAGATCGAGAACGCCAGCACCTGCTCGCCGAATGCCTTGCGCGTCGGCACGCCCTTGTTTGCGTTCGCGATCAGGACCACGAAGTGATCGGGGTCCCAGCCGGTCAACTGCCGCCCGGTGATCCGCTTGCCGTCCTGCTGCTCGACGTGTTGCGTCGGACGAAACACTGCCTCGATCGCGTGCGGCGCGTAGTGCGCGTCGATGTCTCGCCGGTTCAACTGCTCCTGGCCGAAGAGACTCATCGCGATCGGATGGACGTTGGGCTTGCCGCAGAATGCCGCCACCGCTGGCGGTACCGGCATATGGTCGACCGGAAGCCATGGGACCACGTTCATCGAGTCCCACTGCGGACTCGTGAACACGTGGACGTCGAACAGGGTGAACATGATCGGCGTCATGCCGGGGTGCTGCTTGATCCAGTCACGGTAATACGGCGCTGCCATGTCCTGGCTGTACACGTCCATGCCGCGAGGCCAGACGTCGATGCCCTCCCAGGACGTGGATGCCGCCTCTAGGCCGTAGTTCGCCGCGATGGCGATCCGATGGCCGTCGGCGACGATCCTGGGAATGACCTGGGCGGTCTGCTGTCCGTATCCCGTGGGTGCCCACGGTGCATTGGACAGCCAGACTCCAGCGATCCTCTTTCCGTTGCCGCGCGCGGCGCGACGACGTGCTGCACGATCCATTGAAACCTCGCAGTGCTCGCAGTGGGTCCACCGGCCCGCCGACCGCCCACTGCGAAGACGCGCGGGCCGGTGGAGTCAGTGAAGGGGCGGGGCCGCAGCCCCGCCCCTTTTGTGGTGCTAGGCGGTGCCGCCGACGAAGTGCTTGACGGCTGCCGACTGGCCGAGGTCGCCCCAGATCCGCATCGTCGCTCGGAAGCCCACCTCGTCAGTGTCGAAGTAGGCGTCGTCGCTGCGTGCGATCTCCAGGCCGCCGACCATGCGGGTGTGGTAGCTGCCGGTCCATCCGAAGAGGACGGACTTGACCGACGTTCCGGTCGCGGCAACGTCGGGGTTCTCCACGATCTCGAACCCGAGCAGGGTGTCCGGGCTGCCGACGGTCGCCGCCGGCACGAAGAGGTAATTCCCCGCCGTGTCCTTCAGCTTGCGGATCGCGCCGATCGTGGTCCGGCGGGCCATGAAGCGAGCGCCGCGCCGGATGTAGGCCGAATCGACCGAGTGAACAAGGTCGATCAGGTTGTCGGCTGTCGGTACGCCGGAGACGCCCGTGCCGCCGGTCACGCCCGAGCCTGAAGCGGTGACGATGCCATTCGGCTGCACTGTGCCGGTGCCGGTGGTGAGCAGTCCGTTGGCCTTGATCCCGAGAGAGGTGCCCAGCGAGCGGCCCAGGAACGCGACCAGGTCGATGCCGGAGTCCGTGAGGATCTCGCGGCTGACGACCGTGAGCACGGCGACCTTCTGGCTCTTCAGCGTGATGCTGCTGAACGTCGGATCGAGCGCGGTGATCTGCGTCGCCTCGGCGATGGCCGTGGCTGCAGGCCGGGTCGACTCGACCGGCACCTTGATGTCCTCGCCGGACGCGGTGTTCAGCAGGGTCACGTAGTTGCCGTCGACCATCGGGCCGACCGTCACCAGGTTCTCCTGAATGACGTCGTAGAACGACTGCGGCACGATGCTGGAGTCGTCGGTGGTGTTGAGATCGCGGCGCTCGAAGGTGTAGGAACGCATCTCGCCAGCGGCGAGGGACCGGACGATGTCGGCGTCGGTGCGGGCGACCTCGATGCGATTCCCGCGCACCTCTGGGGCCGTGATGACGCTGGCAGCGATGTCGGCCTCGCGGGCCTCGGCGGCCTGCAGGTCAGCGATGACCTGGCCGCGCTTGTCGATGTCCTCCATCATGCGCTGGTAGGACTGCTCCTCCTCGCCGGACAGGTCCCGGCTCTCGGAGGCAGCGCGATCGAGCAGGGACTTGGCAGCGTGCCAAGCCTCCTGGCGCGCCTCGATCTGGCGCGCAAGATATGCACTCATCTTCTTTCCTTTGTTCGGAGTGATCGCAGTGATGGCAATCCGCTGCGGCTCCGCACGCGGGAACTACCGGCCAGGCTCCTGGCCGAGAACTAGAGGGACTTGGCGATCAAGTC
>JAFMFD010000159.1 GCA_017856385.1 Actinomycetota bacterium | reverse complement strand
GATCTCGTCGGTGATGCGCTTGGCGACGTCGATCGGGATCGCGAAGCCCAGGCCGATGGAGCCCGCCTGGCCGCCGAAGCCGGCACCGAGCGAGGCGATGGCCGAGTTGACGCCGATGACGCGACCGATTCCGTCGAGGAGCGGGCCGCCGGAGTTGCCCGGGTTGATCGCGGCATCCGTCTGGATCGCGTTGATGAACGCGAGCTCACCGTCACCGCCTGCGGTGACGGGCCGGTTGAGAGCGCTGACGATGCCCGTGGTCACGGTGCCGGTCAGGCCGAGGGGGGATCCGACCGCGATCACCTGGTCGCCGACGTTGAGGTCGGCGGACGAGCCGATGGTCAGCGTGTCCAGGCCGGTGCGGTTCACCTTGACGACCGCGATGTCGTAGCCGGGGTTCGAGCCGATCAGCCGGCCCTTCTCGGTGGTGCCGTCGGCGAAGGCCACCTCGATGGAGCCCTTTTTCCCGGCAGGTCCGGCGACGTGGTGGTTGGTGATGATGTAGCCGTCGGGGCTGATGACGAAGCCGGTGCCGGTGCCGTCACCCATGCCGTCGCCGGAGCCGCCCGTCACGTTCAGCTGCACGACGGCGGGCTGCACGGCGGCCGCGACCTCGGCGATCGAGCCGGGCACGACGCTGGGCAGCACGGCCCCGCCGTCGGTGGCCAGGCCGCTGGCAACGACCTCGGTGGTCGCGGCGGGCGGCAGGGTCTCGCGGGCGACGAGGTAGCCGACGCCCCCGCCGATGACGCCGGCCGTGGCCGCGATCAGGGTGGCGCCGGCGACCATGCCGACGATGAGGCCGGCCCCGACCCCGCGGCGCTCACGCCGGGGTGCGGGCGCGGGGGGAAGGTCGGCGGAGGGTCCCAGCGGCGGATGGGCCGCGGTGGGACTGGTCTGGGGGTAGGTCACCGGACTGGTGCCCGGGCCGGGATAACCCGGGTAGGGGGTGCTCACGCGAGGCCTCCTCGATCGACGGCGCAGCCCATGGTGCTGCTCGGAGTCTGAGACAACCGGTGGCCCGCGATGGTTCCCCGGATCGGGCCCGTGCGGCCATCTCTGACATTCCCCGAACAATGGCCCCCATTCCCCGAACAAGGGGCCCGTGATGGCACCGGATTGAATGGCCCCGTGCACCGGACCTCCGACTCCCGCGACGCGGCCCGCGCCCTCGCCGCGGGTCACCTGGCGGCGCTGCCGACCGAGACGGTCTACGGCCTCGGGGCCCGCGCCGACGACCCACGGGCGGTGGCACGGATGTATGCCGCGAAGGGCCGGCCGGCGGACCACCCGGTGATCGTCCACGTGCGCGATGCGCAGGCCGCGTGGGCGTGGGCGGCCGACGTCCCCGACTACGCCCGCGCGCTGGCCGACGAGCACTGGCCGGGCCCGCTCACCCTCGTGCTGGTCCGATCGGGCCGCGCGGGTGACAACATCACCGGGGGCCAGGGCACGGTGGGTGTCCGCGTCCCGTCCCACCCCCTGATGCGCGCGACCCTCGATGCCCTCGCCGAGCTGACGGGCGATGCGGCCATCGGTGTCGCCGCGCCGAGCGCCAACCGCTTCGGCCGGGTGAGCCCCACCACGGCGGACCACGTCGTGGAGGAGCTGGGCGAGGTGCTCGACGAGACCGACGTCGTCCTGGACGGGGGCGGCAGCGAGGTCGGCGTCGAGTCGACGATCGTGGACTGCACCGGCCCGGCTCCCGTCATCCTGCGACCGGGCGCCGTCACCGCGCTGCAGGTGGAGCAGGTGACCGGCCTGACCCGTGCCGAGCGCTCGGATGTTCGCGCCCCGGGAACTCTCGCCACCCACTACGCGCCGAGCGCCACGGTCGAGATCCTGACGGCCGCGCAGGTGGCCGACGAGCACGACCCCACGACCCGCACCGGGCTGCTCGCGCTCGCCGACGTGCCGACCCCGCTCAACATCGTGCGCCTGTGCGCGCCGGAGACCGCCGAGGACTACGCGCAGGTGCTCTACGCCGCGCTGCGCGAGGCCGATGACCTCGAGCTCACGCGCGTGCTTGTGGTGCCGCCGGACGATGCGGGCATCGGTGCGGCCGTCTGCGACCGCATCAGGCGTGCCGCCGCGCGCTGACCAGCCTCACCTGAAGCCAAGAGGGCTCACCCGAAGCCACGAGGGCTCACCCGTACCCGAGCTCGTGCAGGCGCTTGTCGCTGATCCCGAAGTGGTGGGCCACCTCGTGCACCACGACGATGCGCACCTGCTCGATGATGTCCTCGCGCGACGTGCTCATCCGCATGATCGGGTTGCGGTAGATGTGGATGGTGTCGGGCAGCATCCCCGCATACATGTGGCCGCGCTTGGTCCGCGGCACCCCCTTGTAGAGGCCGCGCAGGTTCCGGCCGGGCGGGGGGTTGTCCTCGACGAGCACGACGACGTTCTCCGCCAGGTTCATCAGGCCCTCGGGGATGGTGTCCAGGGCCTCCCCCACCAGGTCCTCGAACTCCGCACTGCTGACCTCGAACATGCCCCCATGCTCTCCCGGGAGCCGCAAGCCGGCATCCACCGGGGTCCCCGACCCCGGAAGTGACGGGCACGAACCCCCTGTCCTATGCTTCCGTAGTCGCCAACGGCTTCACGGTCGACGGGGACTACTGGGTCCCCATCGTCTAGTGGCCTAGGACTCCGCCCTTTCACGGCGGCAGCACGGGTTCGAATCCCGTTGGGGATACGCATCATCCACGCAGCACCAGCAAGGCCCCGTAGCGCAGTTGGTTAGCGCGCCGCCCTGTCACGGCGGAGGTCGC
>JAFMFD010000158.1 GCA_017856385.1 Actinomycetota bacterium | reverse complement strand
GGGCAGCTCGTCGAGCGTCTCCTCCTCGGCGACCTCCTCGGTGACCGAGAACTCACCGGTCTCCTCGTCGAACTCGGCCACGGCGTCGATCACGTCGCCGCCCTCGGTCTCGGCATCGACCTCGAACTCGCCGACCACGTTCCCGTCCTCGTCGACGAACTCGATGTTCGAGACGCCCTTGACCACCTTCGAGACGGTCATACCGAGGTCATCGGGCAGCGGGAAGTCGACGCTGCTGCGGCCGTTGGCGACGTTGACGACAGCCTGCGACCCCGCAGCCGAGAACAGCCCTACCTCGTTCGAGCGAGTGGACGTCACTTCGACGCCTCCGGCCTCCGAGATCGCGACGTAGCGCGCGGTGATGCGTGGGCTGCCCACCGAGTCGATCGACAGCGTGACGGGCGTCTCCTCCGACGTGGGTGCCATGCCGAGGATGACGCCCCTCTTGGTCTTCGCGGTGAACGACTTCACGATCGAGCGGTCGATCGTCATCACCGTTCCCTTGCCGGCCAGGGCCGAGCCCATGACAGGTCGAGTGCTCACTCCTTCGGGCAGCGCTACCGCGGGATTGGTGGTGTCGTAGGTCTGGCCACCGATCGTGAGCTCCACGCCCACGCGAGCCTCGGGATCCGGTGATGTGGCCATCAGGTGGACCATCCTCGCCGCGCCCTTGTCACCCTTGGCCGAGTCGTCGAACGGTGCAGCAGCAGGCAGCGCGCGGCTCGCCATCGGGGTGAGCTCGATCGTGCCGGTTCCTCCCTCCCATCCGTCGGTCGGCGCGTCGGGGTTCGTCGAGCCCATGGCGTAGCTCCATCGCTCGGTGACCGGGTCGATGTAGATGCGCTGGACGGTGCCGGGGAAGTTGTTGTCATAGACCGAGATCGCGATGCGATCCCCGTCCTGCGTCACGGCGAACGGGGTGATCCCGTGGCCGCCCTGCGGGCCGTAGATCCCCATCGTGTAGCCCTTGCCGGTCTGGAGTCCGACTGCAAGCTCGGCCGCGATCTCGGAGGGCCGGTAGCTGTGGAAGGAGGTGTAGGCCTCCTGCACGGGTGCCAGCATCTGCGTCGTCCACCACAGGTCGATCGCCTGCCGGACGTCCGGATCATCGAACGTCAGCTCGAAGGTCGACCCGGCGTTGGGATCGAGATCCGCGAGCAGTGCGTCACCCCGGAACAGGCGGGCCGCCATGACCGCCATGCCCTCGCAGTGGCCGCCGGCCATCGCCTCGTTCACCTGCTCCGCCCACTCCCGGGCCGCCGGGTAGAGCACGCACCCGGTCGCCGTCTTCTTCGCGCAGACGGCCTTGGCCCCGAACAGCGCGACCATGCCGGTGGCGTCGAGCTCGCCCTTCTGACTCCAGTTCGGGAAGTTGAAGCCGTGGACGGCGGGGTCGAATCCGTCATAGGTGCAGCTCGCGGGATCCTCGCCCGAGCAGGTGGGCAGCGGGTAGCCGCCCTGCTCCGCCAGGCCCGACTCCGCCGCGGCGTTGACCTCCGGCGTCTGCGGTGCAGAGTTGACGTCGGCCGTCTCCGAAGGGAGCGCCCCGGCGGGTTCAGCCGTCTCCGAGCCGCACGCCACCAGGACGCACGCGACCACGGCGATGGGCACGAGCGCGGTCAGGCGACGAGACGTCCGAGCCAGCACGGTTGACCAGCTTTCCTGGGAGGAGATCGCCACTCTGCCGGACGATGGGATCAACACTCCGTCATATGGGGTGAATCCGCAAGTACCTCCCGCTTGAGAGCGCCCGCCGGAGCAGGTCGGTGGTCGGGGGGTGCCTTGGCGCCGGGCGCGTCCTTGGTGATGTCGCGGCCCCCGGCTTACCATCAACGTCACGCCATGCCGGCGTCGAAGGGACAGTGATGACGTCGACACGCAAGCGCAACCTCACTGCGGCACTCAGCGCCTCCGCCCTCGTCGGCGCCGCGCTCGCCGCGGGCACCGCTGCCCCCTCCGTCGCCGCCGCGACGGGCCCAGGCGATCCACGCGCGAAGGCGTCCTGCGTCGACCAGGCACTCCAGATGGCGCAGCCGCTCATCAAGTCCGTCGCTCGGCCAGGCACGGCCAAGGAGCGCGGGGTGCCGCAGGTCATCGCGGCCATTCGAGCCGAATCGACTGCGTGCCAGGACGTGCTCTTCGGCGACGGCACCGCCGAGAGCCCCGATGCGGGGCTGCTCGTCGGCAACGGCTTCTCCTTCACCGCGGCCACCTGCGAGCCGGGCGACAGCTGCGACGGTGGCGATGCCGGACTCCTCCTCGGCAATGGCGGCAACGGCTACCACGGCGGTGATGGCGGCAACGCCGGGTGGTACGGGGGAAGAGCCGGCAATGGCGGCGACGGTGTGCTCGGGGGCTCCTACGGGGGCGGCATCCAGGGGACGGGCACTGCCGAGCTGACCCACGGGGTGGACGGTGGCGATGGTGGCGCGGCGGGCCGCTACGGCAACGGGGGCCAAGGCGGCGACGGCGCGGACGGCATGGCCGGTGGTGACGGCGGCGATGGCGGCGACGGCGGTCGTGGCGGGCTGCTCGGGGGCAATGGTGGAGCCGGCGGCAATGGTGGAGCCGGCGGGGTCGGGGCAGCGGACGGCACCTCCCCGGTGGCCGGTGGCGACGGCGGAGATGGCGGCGATGGTGGCAGCAGCGGACTTCTCCGGGGCAGCGGCGGAGCCGGCGGCAGGGGCGGTGACGGCGGGGTCGGCAATGCCCAGGTGCAGGGCGGCAATGGCGGCGACGGCGGGGACGCCGGACTGACCCTCGGGAGCGCCGGCAACGGCGGCAGCG
>JAFMFD010000157.1 GCA_017856385.1 Actinomycetota bacterium | reverse complement strand
CTCACCGGACCGCCCGGATCCGGCTGACGTCGACCTCCAGGGCACTGCCCAGACCGACGGGACCACGCCAGAACCGGCGGCGCAGGGTGCCGGTGACCTCGACGAGCTGGCCGGCCTCCAGGCGCGCCACCGCCGTGCGCACCGAGGCCCGGAATGCCTGGCACGGGAGCGCATCGACGGTGGCCGCACCGGCATGGTGATCGCGTGGCCGATCGACCACGACGGTGAACACGGTGAGGGCGTCCCCGCTCGGGAGCACCCGGTCCGTGATCGATGCGCCCATGCGCCCGACGATCACGACGCTGCACGAGGTGCCGGACGGGCTGGGGGAACTCTGTGATCGGGATGTCATGAAAGCAAGGTGCCGCTGCCGACGGCCCGGGTCACCGGCCTGCGTTCACACTGTGCAGGAGTGGCCCACTTCCGCACACGCTGTGGACGCAGCCGACATACTCGAGCCATGGTCGACCAGAGCACGGTGGTGATCGAGGACCTCGGCAATGAGGTGTACCACCTCGACACCCAGATGGGTGGCTACCGCGGGATCGTCTCGGGCTACCTGATCCGGGGCAGTCGGCCCTGCCTGATCGAGACCGGCACGGCGAAGAGTGCGCGCGTCGTGGTGGACTCCCTCGCCAGTCTGGGCATCGGGCCGGACGACCTCGCGACGATCGTCGTAACCCACATCCACCTGGACCACGCGGGGGGCGTCGGCGACATCGCCGAGGCATTCCCCAGAGCCGACGTCGTCGTGCAGGAGCGCGGCGCACGGCACCTCGCCGACCCCACCCGGCTGGTCGCCAGTGCGCATCGGGTCTTCGGTGACGCGATGGACCGGCTCTTCGGTGACCTCCGCCCGGTACCCACCGAGCGGCTGGTGACGATCGCCGACGTCGGCGCCGTCGATCTCGGCGACGGACGTCGCCTCGAGGCCTTCCACAATCCCGGTCACGCCTCGCACCATGTCGGACTTCTCGACAGCGTCTCCGGCGACCTCTACACCGGCGATGCAGCTGGCGTGTACGTCCCCGAGACGGCCGACGTACGGCCCTCGACCCCGCCTCCGGACTTCGACCTCGACCTCACGCTCACCTCACTGGCACGCATGCGCGACGCGGATGCCAACCGCTTGCTGTTCAGCCACTTCGGGCCGGTGACTGCGGTGGCCGACACCCTGGACCGCTCGCGCGAGGAGCTGCTGCGCTGGGTCGACATGGTGCGCACGGCCCGGCAGGAGGCACCCGACCTCGATCATGCGATCGCGATGGTCCGTGAGCGAGATCGCGCGGCCAGCCCGCGATTCCATGACGATCCCGAGGTCGCTCTGCGGTTCGGGGAACTGTCGAGCGTGGAGGCGAATGTCGTCGGCATCGCCCGGTGGATGGACCAGCAGTCCGCCTGACACCTCTGGCGAGTTCAGCCCGACTCCTCCGACCACAGGTCCACCTCATCGACCGGCGGGGCATCACCGGGATGCAGTCGTTCGGCCGCATCCGTGGCCTGCTCGACATCGGACTGCACTGCCCGCTCGAGCAGTACGCGCGCGTCATCGTCGCGCCCGGACTGCAGCAGGAGGTCCACCTGGGCGAGCTCGAGGCGCGCCCTCGGCGTTCCCGGCGGCAGCCGCCGGAACTCCGGCGCCTGGAGCACCACGAGGGCAGCATCGAGCTGGCCGAGATCGGCGCGCGCGCCGGCCATCACCAGCGCACACTCGACTCGCGTCGGGACGTCCAGAGCCCGGAGGTCCGCCTCCTTGAGCAGGTCCAGCGCCTTGCGCGGCCGTCCCAGACCGCGTTCGCAGTCCGCCATCATCGGCAGGTATTCACTGCTGCCCGTCATACGTCGTACGGCACGCAGCTCCGCGATGGCCTCCGCATAGTCGCCATCGAGGTAAGCGGCGATCCCTGCGGCTTCGCGCACCGCGGCGACCCGTCCTGCACGGCGCTTGGCCGCCGCGATGTGCTCGCGGGCCAGCGAGGTGTCGTCGGCCTGCAGCGCCTCATCGGCCGCCACCAGGTGGCGGGCGACCAGCTCCGCGAGCGGCTCCGGCAGGGTGCGCAGCTCGTTGAGGACGACCGGATCGAGGTCGGCCGCGACGACGGTGTCCGGGATGTGCGGCTCCCGCACGCGAGGCGCCTCCGACCGGGGCCCTGCGGTCCGGGCAGGCTTACCCGATCCACCCGCTCGCGGCTTGCCCCCACCAGCGGGCTTACCCGATCCACCGGCTCGCGGCTTGCCCGCACCGGGGGGCTTACCCGATCCACCGGCTCGCGGCTTGCCCGCACCGGGGGGCTTACCCGATCCACCCGCTCGCGGCTTGCCCGCACCCGCAGGCTTACCGGCGCCGCGCGGCTTGGCCGGCCGCCCTGCCGGGCGCGGGCCGTCGGCACGCCGATCGCGCGACCTGCCATTCGACTGCTCGCCCACGAAACCCTCCTCGATCCCGGCGTCCCCGTAAACACAACAGGCCACCTCGAGGGTGGCCTGTTGCAAAGTATGTCCGGCGGCGTCCTACTCTCCCACGCAGTCACCCGCGCAGTACCATCGGCGCTGAGAGGCTTAGCTTCCGGGTTCGGAATGGAGCCGGGCGTTTCCCTCTCGCTATGGCCGCCGAAACACTATGGAGATATCAATCTGACCGAGCGCCGGCCCCCCGAAGGTGGCCGCGCTCGAGGTTCCCGACCGAATCTCGGGAACCGCACAGTGGACGCGAGTGAAGATAAGTGAGGCAAGTCCTCGGCCTATTAGTACCGGTCAGCTCCACACATTGCTGTGCTTCCACATCCGGCCTATCAA
>JAFMFD010000065.1 GCA_017856385.1 Actinomycetota bacterium | reverse complement strand
ACCGCGACGGCAACCCCGACGGCACCTACGAGAACGACAACCCCGTGTACTGGCGGACCATCGGCCATGCCCTGCAGGGGGCACGCGGCGTGCTGCTGCTCGGCCACGGCACGGGCAAGGCCAACGCCTCGCACCTGCTCGTCGCCTACCTCGAGAAGCACGAGTCCGATGTCGCCGCGAGCATCGTGGCCGATGTGCGAGTCGACATCGATGACCTGACGGGCGAGCAGGTCTACCGGCTCGGCCAGCGGTACTTCGACGACGCACCCGCACGCGATCACGGGGACTCGCAGCGCGGGGCCTGATCGCCTACGCGCAGAATCCCCCATCGCAGCAGGGCTGGATGTAGTGGCAGCGGGGGCAGAAGTCCTTGCCCCCGCGCCGCTCGAGGTCCGTGGTCTCACAGGCCGGGCACGGCCCTGGCTCACCCATCACGGCAGCAGTATGCGGGCACCCGACGCGGATCCGCGGCATTGCGACCCGGGCCCGCGTGCGGCCGCGGGTTAGCATCGACCCACGCCCGGTGCACGGGTGCATTCAGGAGGGTCACGTGGGTCTGCTGGAGCGGTTCGAGGACTCCCTCGACCGACTGGTGAACGGGGCCTTCGCGCGTGCCTTCAAGGCCGAGGTCCAGCCGGTCGAGATCGCCTCCGCCCTCCAGCGGGAGATCAACGACCGCGCCGCCGTCGTCGACCGCACGCGCACGGTGATCCCGAACGTCTTCCACGTGGAGCTGTCCGCCCACGACTACCGGCGCCTGGCCGTCTTCCGTGACGCCCTGCAGACCGAGCTGGCCACCCTGGTGCGCGACTACGGGGCCGAGCAGAGCTACACCCTCCTGGGCCCGGTGACGATCGACCTGAGCCAGGACGACGCTCTCGAGACCGGGATCTTCCGCGTGCGCAGCGAGGCACGGGCCGAGGTGCGCGCGTCCGGAGGCCAGGTGTCGGCGATGCCCGACCTGCGCCAGCCGCGCCTCGAGCTGGCCGGGACCGCCTACCCGCTGGTGCGCGCGGTCAACCGCCTCGGCCGCGGCAGCGACACCGACATCCGCATCGAGGACCCGGGCGCGTCGCGCAACCACTGCGAGATCGTGCTCGGCCAGCCGGCGCTCCTGCGCGACCTCAACTCGACCAACGGCACCCTCGTGAAGGGCCAGCGCGTCACCCAGGTGGAGCTCACCGACGGCACCGAGTTCGTCATCGGCAGCACCCCCCTGGTGTTCCGGAGCGGCTGACCGGTGTCCGAGCTCGCGCTCACCCTCCTGCGACTGGGCTTCCTCGCCCTGCTGTGGGTGTTCGTGCTCGCGACCGTCCTCGTCCTGCGCCGGGACCTGCGGATGCCCGCCGATGCCCGCCCCACCGGCCGCCCGGGTCGCCCCGCGCGCGCACCCAAGCCGGCTCGATCGCCGCGACCCGCCAGGGCGGCCAAGGGCAAGGGCACCAGGCTGGTCGTCATCGAAGGACCCCTCGTCGGGACGGTCATCCCCCTCGCCGACACCCAGATCACCATCGGGCGGGCGCCGGACTCGACCCTGGTCATCGATGACGACTACGCGTCCAGCCGGCATGCGCGCGTGTATCCGGCCGAGGGTGCGTGGATCGTCGAGGACCTTGGGTCCACCAACGGCACCTGGATAGACCGCACGCGCATCACCACGCCCACGGTGCTCCCTGTGGGAGTCCCGCTGCGGGTCGGGCGCACGACCCTGCAGGTCCAGAAGTAGTCGGCATGGCACCCTCGCTGCGCTGCGCTGCCCGCTCCGACGTCGGGCTGATCCGGGAGGGCAACGAGGACTCCGGCTACGCAGGCCCGGCCCTCCTGCTCGTCGCCGACGGCATGGGCGGCCATGCCGCGGGCGAGCTGGCCAGCGCCATCGCCGTCGCCCTGGTGGCCGACCTCGACACGCACCCGCCCGAGCCGACCGATGTGCTGTCGTCCCTGGCCGAGTCGATCGCCGAAGTCGGCGACGGCATCGCGGACGTCATCGCCCGCGACCCCGAACTCACCGGCATGGGCACCACGGTCACCGGCCTCTACTGGCTCGGCGATCGGATGGCCATCGTCCATGTCGGAGACTCCCGCGCCTACCTGCTGCGCGAGGGTGAACTGACGCAGATCACGCACGATCACACCTATGTGCAGACCCTTGTCGACGCCGGGCGCATCAGCGAGGACGAGGCGACCGTGCACCCACGGCGCTCACTCCTCATGCGCGCCCTCGACGGCATCAACCCGGTCGAGGCCGACCTGTCCATCCGCGAGGCGCGGGTCGGCGATCGCTACCTGCTGTGCACGGACGGGCTCTCGGGTGTCGTGCGCAGCACTGAGATGGCCGCGCTGCTGCGCGACCACGATCCGACGGGCGCCGTCATCCGTCTCGTCGATCTCGCCCTCGAGCGCGGTGCACCAGACAACGTCACCGTCGTGGTCGCCGACGTCGTCGACGTTCCGGACGAGGTCGACGATCCCGCGACCTTCTCGCCCGTGGTCGTAGGGGCGGCCGGTGAGCCGCGCGTCCGGCTGCAACTGCCCGGCATCCGCTTCCCCGACGACGCGCAGCCCGATCCGGACCGACCCGATGCGCCAGAGCCTTTCACCGGCGGAGCACCAACGGCGCCGCAGCCCCTGATCGACGCCGAGATCGTGGTGCCCGCCGCCGAGAATGCCCGCCGAGCGGCGGCGGCCGCGCTCGCGGCCCGCGAGCGCCGTCGGCGGCGGCAGCGCACCGGGCTGCTGGTCGCCGCGGGCATCGGGCTGATCGTGCTGCTCGCCGTGGTCGTCCTCGCCGCCGCAATGTCCTGGCTCGGATCGCGGTGGTACGTCGCCATCAACCCGACCACCGACACGGTCGCCGTCTATCGCGGTGTGCCGCAGACCCTCTTCGGCTTCCCGCTGTCGAGCCTGGTCGTGGACTCACAGCTGCCGGTCGCATCTCTCTCGTACGAATACCAGTCGATGCTCGACGAGACGATCGGCGCTCCCGACGAGGCGGGCACGCAGATCATCCTCGAGGCGATCACCGCGAACGCCGAGCAGTGCGCGGCACTCGATCCGCCCGCTGGCTGCCCGGGATCTGTCCAGTGACGACGACCGCTGCATCGGCGACGACCACGGAAGGCCGCCAGCCGAGGCGACGCAACACCGAGCTGCTCCTGCTCGTGTTCGCGTGGGGGATCGGCCTACTCGGCACCCTGCAAGTGGGCTGGGCGATCGGCAGCGAGCCCGACTCGGGGCTGTGGATCACGTCTGGCGTCGTCGGCCTGCTCGCGCTCGTGATGCACGTGGTCGTCCGCTTCCGGGCGCCGTACGCCGATCCGATCCTCCTTCCTATGGCGACGCTGCTCACCATCCTCGGCCTGATGATGATCTACCGGATCGACATCGCCGCCGCTCGTCGGGCGGAGCTGAACGGCAGCCCGACGCCGACCCCGGACGTGTACTCCCAGCTCACGTGGTTCACGATCGCGGTGATCCTGTTCGTCGCCGTCCTGCTGCTGCTGCGCGACCACCGGGTGCTGCAGCGCTACACCTACACGCTGGGCCTGCTCGGCCTGATCCTCCTCGTCCTGCCGCTGGCGCCCATCATCGGCACAACCGTCAACGGGGCGACTCTGTGGGTCCGCGTCGGCGGGCTGTCGTTCCAGCCGGCCGAGATGGCGAAGATCCTGCTGACGATCTTCTTCGCCGGCTACCTGGTGGAGAAGCGTGACTCCCTCGCCCTCGTGCGCACCAAGGTCCTCGGGCTCGGGCTCCCCCGGCTCAAGGACCTCGGCCCCCTCGTGGTCGCGTGGCTGGTCTCGCTCGCGGTGCTCATCTTCGAGCGGGACCTCGGCACGTCACTGCTCTTCTTCGGCCTCTTCGTCGCAATGCTCTACATCGCGACGCAGCGTCGCTCATGGCTCGTCATCGGCGGCCTGCTGTTCCTCGCCGGCGCCGTCCTCGCCTACTACCTCTTCGGGCATGTGCGCCTGCGCGTCATGGTCTGGCTGGACCCCTGGACCTACGCGACCAATGAGGGGTACCAGATCGTCCAGTCGCTCTTCGGCCTGGCCAATGGCGGCATCCTCGGCGCGGGAATCGGCCAGGGCTTCCCCAATCTGGTGCCCTTCGCCAACACCGACTTCATCGTCGCGGCCCTCGGTGAGGAGCTTGGGGTCACCGGCCTCATCGCGCTGCTGCTTGCCTACGCGATCCTGATCGAGCGTGGCCTGCGCACGGCGATCACGGTGCGGGATCCGTTCGGCCAACTGCTCGCCGCCGGCCTGTCCATCACCCTCGCACTTCAGGTGTTCGTCATCGTCGGCGGCGTCACCCGGCTCATCCCGCTCACCGGCCTGACAACTCCCTTCCTGTCGTACGGGGGCTCCTCGCTCATCGCCAACTGGATCATCATCGCGCTGCTCCTGCGCATCTCCGATCGCGCACGACGCCCCGTGATCACCCCGCCCTCCTCGGACGAGGCGCTCACGCAGGTGGTGCGCAGGGCATGAACCGACCCATCAGGAGCATCTCGCTCGTGCTGGGAGTGCTCCTTCTCGCACTCCTCGCCAACATCACCGTCATCCAGGTCGTGCTCGCCGGCGACTACCGTGACCGGCCGGGCAACCAGCGCAACCTGCTGGAGGAGTACGACCGCGAGCGCGGCCCGATCCTCGTGGGGCCGAATCCGGTTGCCCGATCCGTCGAGACCGGCAACACGCTGACCTACCTGCGCGAGTACGACAACGGTCCGCTCTACGCGCCCATCACCGGCTTCTACTCTCTGGTGTACGGGGCGACCGGCCTCGAGCGCACGGAGAACAGGGTGCTCACAGGCCGCTCGTCGCTGTTCGTCGTCGACCGGGCGGAGCAGCTCTTCGCGGGGCGTGAGCCACGCGGCGGCGCCGTCACGACGACGATCGACGCCCGCGCCCAGCGCGCGGCCTTCACCGGACTGCGCGGCAAGCGAGGAGCGGTGGTCGCCATCGAGCCGGCCACAGGGCGGGTGCTCGCGAGCGTGCAGTCCCCGTCATTCGACCCGAACATCCTGTCCAGCCACGATCCCGAGGCGATTCGCGAGTACTACGCCACCCTCGAGGCTGATCCGGCGAAACCCCTGCTGAACCGGCCGATTGTCTCGCTCAACCCGCCGGGTTCGACCTTCAAGGTGGTCACCGCCGCCGCCGCCCTCGCCAGCGGTCGCTTCACCCCCGACAGCGTGCTGCCGGGCCCACGCTCCTACAACCTGCCCGACTCGATCAAGAAGATCCGCAACTGGAACGGGCTGCCCTGCGGTCCTGACAACCTGGTGACGCTGCGCGAGGCGCTGGAGATGTCCTGCAACACCGCCTTCGCCTGGCTCGGCAACGAGCTCGGGGCTGATGCCCTCCGCACGCAGGCCGAGGCGATGGGGTTCGAGACCTCGTTCGAGATCCCGCTGCGCGCGGCCGCCTCCCGCTTCCCCGCGGATCCCGACGATCCCCAGACCGCGATGTCGGCCATCGGCCAGTTCGACGTCCGGGCGACCGCACTGCAGATGGCCATGGTGGCGGCTGCCGTCGGCAACAACGGCCGCGTCATGGAGCCCTACCTCGTCCAGGAGGTACGCGGGCCGGACCTCGCCGTGCTGAAGACCACCGAGCCGACGGCCTTTGGCGAGGCCATGACGCCGCTCAACGCCGTGCAGCTCGCCGACATGATGGTGGGTGTCGTCGAGGACGGCACCGGCAGCAATGCGCAGATCCCCGGAGTGCGGGTCGCCGGGAAGACCGGCACGGCCCAGACCGGGAACGACAACCCGGCCGTCGCGTGGTTCATCGCCTTCGCGCCCGCGGAGTCCCCCGAGGTCGCGGTCGCCGTCGTCGTGGAGGACGCCGGCGCCGCTGAGGTGAGCGGGAACCAGCTTGCCGCACCGATCGCCCGGTCGGTGATCGAGGCCGTGCTGCGCCGATGAACCCGCCTGCGGGCGATCCACGGGCACACCTGATCGGGATGACAGACTAGGCGGCATGTCGGAACCGCGGATGCTCGGCGATCGCTACGAGATCGGCGAGGTCATCGGCCGCGGGGGCATGGCCGAGGTGCACGAGGGTCGTGACCGCCGGCTCGGCCGCCGCGTTGCGGTCAAGATCCTGCGGCCCGACCTCGCACGGGACCCGGTGTTCCAGGCCCGCTTCCGCCGCGAGGCCCAGTCCGCGGCCGCGCTGAACCACCCGAACATCGTGGCGGTTTACGACACCGGCGAGGACACCCTCACCTCGCCGGATGGCACTCAGGTCGTCGTCCCGTTCATCGTCATGGAGTACGTGGATGGCATGACCCTCCGGCAGCTCCTCGCCAGCGGGCGCCGCCTGCTTCCGGAGCGCGCGCTGGAGATCTGCGCGGGAGTGCTCTCCGCACTCGACTACGCGCACCGGCACGGCATCGTGCATCGCGACATCAAGCCGGCGAACGTCATGCTGACCCGCACCGGCGACGTCAAGGTCATGGACTTCGGCATCGCCCGGGCAATGAACGACACCGGCGGCACGATGACCGCAACCTCCGCGGTCATGGGCACGGCGCAGTACCTGTCGCCCGAGCAGGCACGCGGAGAGGTGGTCGATGCCCGCAGCGACCTCTACTCCACCGGAGTGCTCCTCTACGAGCTGCTGACCGGCCGTCCCCCGTTCACCGGCGACTCCGCGGTCTCGATCGCGTACCAGCACGTCAGCGAGATGCCCACTCCGCCTTCGCAGGTCGATGCCGGCGTCTCCCCCACGATCGACGCCATCGTGCTGCACGCCCTGGCCAAGCGCACCGATGACCGCTACCAGACGGCTGCCGAGTTCCGCAGTGACGTCGAGCGAGCCATCGCCGGTGCGCCCGTGACGGCCGCAGTGCCGATGGTCACCGCCGAGCACACGCAGATGCTGCCGCCCGCGCAGGCGGCCGGTGGGCCGGATCGCTACGAGCCCATGTACGACCTCGACCGCCGGCCCCGCCGCCGCGGGTTCGCGTTCTGGATGCTCAGCTTCGTCGGGGTCGTTGCCGCCGTGATCGCAGCACTGCTCATCGGCAACTTCATCTTCGGCAGCACCACCGCCAACCAGGTCCAGGTGCCGAACCTGGACGGGCTGACGGTCGAGCAGGCGTCCGCGACCCTCGCGGAGGTCGATCTGCGCCTCGGTGCGCAGACCCCAGAGCTCTCCGACCGGCCCGTCGACACGATCATCGCCCAGCAGCCGGCCGCCGGGGAGTTCCTCGAGCAGGGGCAGTCCATCAACGTCACCGTGTCCGCCGGCCTCGAGCAGGTCACCGTCCCGCAGCTCATCGCACTCACCTCGATCGAGGCCGTGCGCATCGCGCTCGAGGACGCCAATCTGCAGCTCGGCGCGATCAAGGAGCGCAACTCCCCGCAGCCGGCCGGCTACGTGCTCGCGCAGGACCCGGAGGAGGGCACGCAGGTCAACGCGGGATCGAGCATCGACATCACGGTCTCGTCGGGTCTGGTCAAGGTGCCCGATGTGGTCGGCACCAGCGAGGCTCAGGCGCGCAGTGACCTGGCGCAGGCCGGATTCGACGTCCAGCTCGTGGAGATCGAGGACGCTGCAGCGCCCGCCGGCACCGTGCTCGCCCAGTCACCCCAGGGCGGTGAGCTGCTGGCACGCGGATCGATCGTGACGATCACCGTGTCGACGGCCCCACCGACGCCCACGGAGGCACC
Organism: Actinomycetota bacterium; assembly: GCA_017856385.1. Lineage (GTDB taxonomy): Bacteria > Actinomycetota > Actinomycetes > S36-B12 > S36-B12 > UBA10649. The sequence continues at coordinate 5,245 of JAFMFD010000065.1, read as the reverse complement.
GACCACGGAGGCACCGGTGGAGCCGACTCTCGAGCCGACCCCCGAACCGGTGCCGAGCGACACCTTCGCGCCGACCGCTGCACCGGACGCGCCGACGGATGCGCCGACGGACGCTGTGTTCCCCGCGCCGTAGCGCTCTTTCGCGCCTCAGCCGACGACGGGCGCGAGGCCCGCAGCGCGCTGGCGTGCATCGGGATCCCCGCACTCGACCAACCAGTTGGCGAGCATCGCGTACCCACCCTCGGTCAGCACGGACTCCGGATGGAACTGCACGCCCTCGATCGACAGCTCACGATGGCGCAGCCCCATGATCACGCCCCCCGGAGTCGTCCCGGTCACAGCCAGGCAGTCCGGCACCGTGGCGGGTTCCACGGCCAGCGAGTGGTAGCGGGTGGCCGTGAACGGTGACGGGAGCCCCGCCATCACTCCGACCTCGTCATGCAGCACGGGCGAAGTCTTGCCGTGCAGCAGCTCGGGAGCCCGTCCGACCGTCGCGCCGAATGCTGCGGCGATAGCCTGATGGCCCAGGCACACGCCGAGGATCGGGACGACTCCCCCGCACTCGCGCACGATGTCCATGCAGACGCCGGCCTGCTCGGGCGTTCCCGGGCCGGGGCTCAGCAGGACTCCGTCGAAGGTGCGCGCCTCCTGCGTCGTGACCTCGTCATTGCGGCGCACGGTGACCTCGGCCCCCAGCTGGGCGAGGTACTGCACGAGGTTGAAGACGAACGAGTCATAGTTGTCGACGACGAGGATCCGCACCACGGCACCATTGTGGCCCGGTGCGGGGGCGTGTCGCCGACGAGGGTCGGGGACCGTGTGATCGGCCACCGACGCCTCGAGACGCTCGGTTTCCTGCTCGACGAGTCCGCGCGGCTCCGGCACGCGCTCCGCGCGATGGCAAGCGGATCCGCGGCCGGAGGCTGGATGTGGCAGGCTGGTCCCGTCACTTCGATGGTCGCCACGCGACCGGTGTGCAGGAGGAAGCCGTGCCCGAGTCCAAGGGTCGCAAGCGGGACGTCTACACCCCGCCCCCGACGCAGAAGGGCGAGCGCAAGGTCGCGCGGATCGGCTCCCCCTCCTGGCTCGCCCCCACGATGGTGGCAATGTTCGTGATCGGGCTCGCGTGGATCGTGGTCTTCTACGTTGCAGGATCCTCGATCCCGATCATGCGTGACCTCAACAACCTCATCAACGTCGCCATCGGCTTCGCCTTCATCATGGTCGGGTTCTTCCTCGCCACGAAGTGGAAGTAGCCCTCCACGCCCGGTGAATGACAGGCGTGTAGTTCATCCCCAGTTGTGGACAACCCTGTGGATCGCCTCGTGGCAGCGGTGGAGAAACGGGTGCGTGTGACGGATGGGACGCACTAGGCCGGGGTCTCGCTGACCACCGTGACGAGGGTGTACGTCAGGGACGAGGCGTCGGCCGGGGGATCCGCGACCTCGTCGACACGCACGTCGAGCACGTAGGCCGTGCCCTCCTGATGCTCGAACCCGGCGATCTCGTCGTAGAACAGCTGTGGCTCCGCGTCCTCGGCATACGCGACCTGCAGGCACTCCATCGGGGCGACCCCGACGCAGTCGACCCGCTCCGGGCCGACCCACATCCGCACGACGTCGCCCGCTGACTCACCAGCTGACTCGTCCGGCGCACTGCCCGAGCAGGCGACCAGCCCAAGGCTCACCAGGCCGACGGCAGCCAGCCACAGGGCCCGCCTGCTCGCTCCCATGCCTGCTCCCATGACGCTCACACCACCACACCCTGGCCCAGCGGTGCCAGCATCTCGGAGATCTGGGCGGTGCGCCATGCCGTCAGGCCTACCAGCAGGAGCACGACTCCGGCAAGGCCCAGGCCCTGAACGAGCGCCCGATGGTGCCGTGCGGGAAGCACGAAGATGGCCGCGACCACAGCACCGGTGACCAAGCCCCCAAAGTGGGCGCGCCAGTCGACCCCGGGCGAGACGAACCCGATCACCACGTTGATGGCCAGCAGGATGATGACCTGCGTGATGTCGTAGCGAAGGCGACGCCCGGCCACGATGAGCGCGCCCATCAGGCCGAAGATCGCGCCGCTAGCGCCGACCGAGACCGTGCGGATATCGGAGAAGACGTAGGACGCGACGCCTCCCCCAAGAGCGGCGAGCACGTAGAGCGTCAGGTACCGGCCGTGCCCCAGGATCCGCTCGAGCGTCGGGCCGAGGGCGAACAGCACGTACATGTTGAACGCGATGTGCAGGAACGAGCCGTGCAGGAACGCGGCGGTGAGCAGCCGCCACCACTCCCCGCCCACGGCGATCCCGACCGGCCACATCCCCCACTCGTTGGCCACCTCGGTGATACCCGAGACGAACTGCAGCAGGAAGATCGCTGCGGTGATGCCGATGAGCGAGTAGGTGACGATCGGTCGCGAGATCGGCGTGCCGCCCGCGGGGGTCGTCACCTGACGCGTTGTCGACGCAGCGGATGCCACGCACTCCGGGCACTGGAATCCCACCGGTGCCGGGACCATGCACTCCGGGCAGATCGGCCGTTGGCAGCGCGTGCACCGGATCCCCGTGGCCCGGTCCGGATGCCGCGGGCACACCGCCGCGGATCCGGGTGCGGGCAGGGGATCGGTCACGTCACACGCACATGCGCTCGCGGACGAGCGCTACTCGCGGGTGATGTCGATGGATGAGATGACGACGTCGGTGCGGGGACGGTCGCCCGGCGCGGTCTCGACGGCGGCGATCGCATCCACGACATCGCGCGACTGCTGGTCGGCGACCTCGCCGAAGATGCTGTGCTTGAAGTTCAGCCACGTGGTCGGGGCCACCGTGATGAAGAACTGCGAGCCGTTGGTGTTCGGGCCCGCATTCGCCATGGCCAGCAGGTAGGGCCGGTCGAAGGTGAGCTCGGGGTGGAACTCGTCCTCGAAGCGGTACCCCGGACCGCCGGTGCCGGTGCCGAGGGGATCGCCGCCCTGGATCATGAATCCGGAGATCACGCGGTGGAAGATCGTGCCGTCGTACAGGGGAGCAGTGCTCTTGGCCCGCACCTTGGGATCGGTCCACTCCTTCGTGCCCTCGGCGAGGCCGGTGAAGTTGGCGACCGTCTTGGGGGCCTGGAAGTCGAAGAGGTTGACCCGGATGTCACCGAGGTTGGTGTGGATCGTCGCTGTCGTCGTCATGTCGGCGATCCTTTCATGTGCGCCTCAGAGGCTGCGGGCAGGGATCGAGGTGTCGAGCACAGGCAGTCCCATGGCCTCGCTCGCCTCCACGAGACGGGCATCCTCACTGAGCATGACGTCGACAGGGACCCGTAGCGCCGTGGCCAGGTGCAGGGCGTCGAGGCTGCCGAGGTACGGGCCCGGCAGTTGCCCGGCTCTGCGGAAGTCGACAGAGGTGTGCGGGATGAGATTGACCTCGTCGAGAACCGCCTGCACCGGGCCATCGGCGATGCCGAACCGTGCCGCGACTCGGTGCAGTTCCGTCTCCAGCAGAGTGCCCGCCACCACGAGGTGACCCTCCTCGATCCACTCCGCGAGGTACGCGGAGATCTCTTCTGACTTGTCCTCGCGCTTGAGCAGTGCCACCGCGCATGAGGCATCGACGTAGGCGATCAACGATTTCCCCGCAGAGCGAGCAGTGCCTCGAGCGCCGTCTCGTCCGAATCGACTTCTACGGGCACGATGCTGCGGAAGTTGGCCCCCGGACGGGCTCGGCGGACATTCAGGCCCGCGAGGGGGTCGGACGCGATGGGCCGGATCTCGGCTACCGGCTCACCGTTGTTCGTGATGACGTAGACGGCCCCGGCCTGCACCTCGCGCAGGATCCGGCCGCTCTCGTTGCGCAGCTGGCGTTGGCTGATCCGCTCCGGGCTCAGAGTCATGCGAGCACCGTAGCACGCTGTAGCACAGTCACTGCCATGGGTCGACGAGGTCGATCCCGAGTCCGTCGAAGTCCCGGGTGTTGCGCGTGGCAAGTACGGCTCCATGCCGGATGGCGGCGCCGGCGATCTGCGCGTCGGCAAGCGCAAGCCTGCGCCCCAGCGCCTCGCGGACGGCCAGGACGCGTCCGGCGATGTGCGCCACCTCCCGCGTGATGTCGAGGACTCGGCGTCGCCACGTCACCTCGAGTGACTGCCACTGCCGCTCCAGCGCTTCACGTCTACGTCCCGCAGGCAGGCGTTCCAGCCCGTAGATGATCTCCGTGACGGTGGTCGCCGTGATGTGGAGGTCCTCGCGCGCATTCCGTGCCATCCACTCGGCGATCGGACCTGGGTCGCGCGCCAACTGTGAGAGGACGTTGGTGTCAAGGATGATCACGCGAAAGGGTCCCTCGGCATGTCGTCGCGAGTAGGCAGTTCGAGGGTGTAGCCGGACTCCCGCACCGCCGCGGCGAAGTCCAGGAGTGCCTCACTGAACGCCTTCTCCACGGGGGAGTCGACGGCCGCGGTCAGGATGGCCCGAACCTCCGCCTCCATCGAGCGCTTGTTGTGGGCGGCGCGGATCCGGAGCTTGTCGCGCACCTCATCGTCGAGGTCGCGGATCGTCATAACGGCCATGGCCGCATGCCATCACACTGCAGTCTGTGCTGTCAATGACAGCACCAGGGCAGATGGCCGTGATCTCCACGCGCCGCGCCACGACCGTGGTCAGCGAGGTGGGGGTGCTAGCGCCCCCGACGCCCCGGCTCTGGACTACTTCACCAGCCGCAGGGCGAACGGGTACCGGTAGTCATCGCCCGCGTACGCCTTGATGCCGCCCAGGACCATGAAGATGATGCCGACGATCCACACGATGGGCAGCAGGATGGCGCCGATCACCACGACGGTGAGGACCACGCAGATCACCAGGGCGATCGCGAGCGTGATCTGGAAGTTCAGGGCCTCCGTCGACTGCTTCTTCACGAACGGCGAGCGCGGACCGAAGACGAGCATGATGATCAGCGGGCCGATGACGGGGACGATGATGCCGGACAGGTGGGCCAGCATCGCCCACAGCTTGGCCTCGGACTCGGGAAGGTCGGCCTGGGCCGGAGTTGGATCGCTCATGGTGTGTCCTCTCGTTGCCGGGGAAGGTGCGGCCAGGTGGTGCCCGGGCGCCCCGGGCGAGACTCGCCCCGAGGACGTCCTACCCAAACGGTGACACAGATCGGCGGCGCACACACGCAGCCACGCAACAAGCACAGGGACCGGAGGGCCCCACGTGGAGGCTAGGGGACTCGAACCCCTGACTTCTGCCTTGCAAAGGCAGCGCTCTA
>JAFMFD010000156.1 GCA_017856385.1 Actinomycetota bacterium | reverse complement strand
AGGATGCGCCCCGCCGCGACATCGTCCTCGACAACGTGACCGCGGGCGGCCATAGCTGCCGCGCTGACGGTGTAGGTCGCGAGGTGGACCTGCCGGTGCGGGGGAAGGGCCGCAGCATCGGCGAAGAGCTGCGCGCTGGCGGCGTCCACCTGCGAAAGCCGGTCTCGACGTGGCAGGAAGGTGACGATGTCGAGTGCGGGCTGCTGGAAGGCCACCAGCCGCTCGGACGCCTGCAGCAGGCGCGCCCACTCCAGCGCCCCACGGCGATTGGCGCGCAGCACCTGGCCGAGGCCCGCGTCGGTGAGGGGAAGCACCTCCAGGGTGAGCCACAACGCCGCGGCGGCCGCACCGGCGCGGCTGCACTCCAGGGAGATCTCTCCGAGGTGCAGCTCGTCGGAGGAGAAGTACGTGTAGGGCGAGTCGTGGACGTAGAAGCGGCCCACGGACGGATCGGCGAACAGCACGGCCCCGCATCCGTAGGGCTGCAGTCCGTGCTTGTGCGGGTCCACCACGACGCTGTCGGCGCGACGGATGGCCGCGTACGGCGACCTCTCGACCCCGTCGGTGGAGTCGTCGGCGATGAGCGCGAAGAACCCGCCGTAGGCGGCGTCGACATGCACGCGCGCACCGTGCGCCTGCGCCAGTTCGACGATCTCCTCGACGGGGTCGAGGGCACCGAGGCCCGTCGTGCCCGCGGTCGCGACCACGGTGCCGATGCGGCCGGTCGCCAACTGCTGCTCCAGCAGGTCCAGCCGCATGCGGCCGGCGGCGTCCGACGCGATGCTGATGCCCTCGACGCCGATCACCTGGCACATGCGGGAGTGCGTGTAGTGCGCGTCGGCGCTGTAGGCGATGGCGCGACCGGGGTGGGACTCGCGCGCCACCCAGAGCGCCTCCAGGTTCGCGATCGTGCCGCTCGACGTCAGGTGGCCAAGGTGCTCGGCGAGGCCGAACATCCCGGCCAGCCTGGCGACCACCTCCTTCTCCATATGGGCGGTCGCCGGGCCGCCGTCGAGGGCGTGCGCATTGGGGTTGATGAGCATGGCCGCGACGTAGCCCAGCACGGCGGCTGGGTGCGGGGGCTTGAGCATCTGCCCGACGTAGCGCGGATGGCCGAAGGGGTAGTTGTCGGTGAGCCGCTCGCTCAGGGCCGTGAAGGCGCGCTCGAGATCGGCGTCATCGACGTGGGTGGTCGGGTGGGGTGTGAATCCGCCGTACTCGGCCATCCAGCGGGCGTTGGCCTCGACCGCGCGCGGCAGCCAGGCGCCCAGGTCCGTCATGGTGCGGAGCATGCCATGGGCGGGGGTGGACGTGGCCTGAGAGGATCCTCCCCATGACCGGACCACGCCTGCGCGCCTCGCTCGACGGCATTCCCGCCTACAAGGCCGGGCAGCCGCCGACGACCCGGCCCGGCGTCGTCCCGTTCAAGCTCTCCAGCAACGAGAACCACCACGACCCGCTGCCCGGCGTGGTGGCGGCGATCGAGGCCGCGCTGCCCGAGGTGCACCGGTACCCCGACTACGGCTCCACAGCCTTGATCGAGGCACTTGCGCGGCACTTCGACGTGCCCGCTGATCACATCTCCGTCGCCACGGGAAGTGTCGGCCTCCTGCAGCAGCTGCTGCAGATCACCAGCGAGCCCGGTACCGGCGTGGTGTTCTCGTGGCGCGCCTTCGAGGCCTACCCGATCATGACCCAGATCGTCGGGGCGACCGCCCAGGCCGTGCCGCTCGACGCCGACGATCGTCATGACCTCGGCGCGATGCTCGACGCGATCGACGAGACGACCCGGCTGGTCCTGGTGTGCAACCCGAACAATCCCACGGGAACTGCCGTGGGCCGTGCAGCTCTCGACGAGTTCATCGCGCAGGTGCCGTCCGACATCCTCATCGTCCTCGACGAGGCTTATCGCGAGTTCGTCGATCCCGACGCGATCCCTGATGGCCTGGACTACTACCGCACCCACGAGAACGTCGCGGTGCTGCGCACCTTCTCCAAGGCCTACGGCCTTGCCGGTCTGCGCGTCGGCTTCTGCGTGGCGTCAGCTCCCGTGACCGAGGCGATGCGCAAGGTGCAGGTGCCCTTCGGGGTCTCGAGCCTCGCCCAGGTCGCCGCCATCGCCTCGCTGGGCCACGAGGACGAGCTGTTCGTGCGCGTCGCATCCATCATCGAGGAGCGCCACCGCATGGAGGCCGGCCTGCGGGCGGCGGGCCTGAGCCCTGCGCAGTCGCAGGCGAACTTCCTCTGGCTGCGCCTCGGCGAGGGGACAATGTCCTTCGCGTCCGCATGCGATGACGCGGGCCTGTCCGTGCGTCCGTTCGCCGGCGAGGGGGTCCGCATCACGATCGGTGAGCCCGAGGCCAATGCCCGGCTCGTCGAGGTCGCCACGCGCTGGGCGTCGGCGCAGCGCTGACTGCGCGAGTTCCCATGGACCGCCCCACGTGGAGCCCCGACCCGGACTCTGCTGCCGCTACGCGGATGGCCGCGTTCGTGCATGCTGCATGCGGGAGCGCGGGGCGCGCGATGGCCTCATCCGTCGATGTCCATGCGTGGTCCCTCGCGGATCCCGCCGCGTTCTGGTCGCTGGTATGGGAGTTCTTCGACGTCGTCGGTGATCCCGGCGACGTCGCCCATGTGCCGACCGCCCTGCCCGACGCGGTGTTCTTCCCCCGCGCCCGGCTCAACCTTGCCGAATGCCTGCTGGCGCCGTGGGCGGACAGCGATGCCGCCGCGGTGGTCTGGGTGGGGGAGTCCGCGGGCGGCCTCGAGGTGCGCGAGGAGGTCACCGGCCGCGAGCTGTGCCGACGGGTCGCCGCGTTCGCCGCGGCCCTT
>JAFMFD010000064.1 GCA_017856385.1 Actinomycetota bacterium | reverse complement strand
CGGCGGTGATTCCGCGACCCTCGAAGCCCTGCAGGAGCAGATCGCGCGCGAGAATCCGCACGCGCAGGTCGTCGGCGCGGAGAGCCCGCCCTTCCGGGCGGCGAGCTACGACGAGCTGCGCGAGCGGGATGCACGGATTGCTGCCAGCGGCGCGACGATCGTGTGGGTGGGGCTCGGCACGCCCAAGCAGGATGCGGAGGTGCAGCGTCTCGCAGCGGCGCTGCCCGTCATGGCGATGGCCGTGGGCGCCGCGTTCGACTTCCTTGCCGGCACGAAGCCGCAGGCGCCCGTATGGATGCAGCGAAGCGGTACCGAGTGGGCGTTCCGACTGGCCAGTGAGCCGCGGCGCCTCGGGCGTCGCTACGTGTGGGGCAACTCGGTATTCGCGGTCGAGGCCGCTCGCACGCTGCGCTCACGCTCCTGACGCGCCATCGGCGGCTAACGCAGCGTGACCTGCCGCGTGGTGATCCCGGCGCGGGCGCGGCGCTCCTCGCTCGTCAGTGGCGTGGTCGACGCCACGGCCGCATCGAAGCGGGCGCCGAGTGCGCGCACGGGCTCCTCGATGGCCTCGGCCCCGGTGCCGACAGGCATCTCCCAGACCGGCGCGACGACGCCCTGCAGCCGGAACATGCCGATGAAGCGCGTGCCCTCGCCGAGCGAGTCCTCGCCCGCGGCGTGCAGGCGGGCCAGTGCGTCGAGAACCCGCTCCTCGTCGTGCGGCAGGACCCAGCGCAGGTACTCCTTCTCGCCCATCCGCGTCCAGTAGGCCGACGGCGCAGCCGCGAGCTTGACGGTCGGGTGCGCATAGGCGGCCGCGCGCTCGAGCGAGGCCTTGACATCATTCGTGACCTCGACGCCATCCTCGATCCAGAAGCCGAAGTCGTCATGCACCTCGACCTCGAGCGGGACGCTGGCGTCGATGAGGTCCTGCAGCCGAGGGGACTCCTCGGTGACCCGGCCGACGGGCACCGCCTCGCCCGGCTCCGACGCGAGGGCAGAGAGGAGCGCATCGGCCAGGTCACGGCTCGCATCGCCGGAGCCGACGTTGACCTGCAGGCCGAGCAGGATCGACCCGTCGTTGCGCACAAGGGCCGGCCAGGCCATGGGCAGCACGGTGACGAGGGTGACGCGGCGGTCGGCGTACTCGCCGGTCAGCGTCAGCTGCGCCGTCGCAGCCGGGATGATCTCGCGCATCGCGACGATGTCGCACTCCGAGGCGATCCCTTCGAAGGGCCGCCGTGACCCGACGAAGGCGGCCGACGCCGCCTTGCCGTGGCAGGCCTTGTAGCGCCTGCCGGATCCGCAGGGGCACGGCTCGCGCATGCCCACGACGGGGATGCTTGCCGGGTCGACGTCGACAGCGGCGCCCTTCGGGTCGCCCTTCTTCTTGGCCATGGGCGGAAACCTACCGGCTGGCCCTCAGCGGCCCAGATGGCGCAGGACGGCACCGGGGCGGTTGCTGATGATCGCGTCGACACCGAGTTCCACGCACAGGTCGACATCCTTCATGTCGTCCACCGTCCACACGTGGACCCGATGCCCCCTCGCATGCACGAGCTCGACGTAATGCGGATGCCTGCGCAGTGTCTCGATCGACGGTCCCGCGATGGCCACGCCCTTGGGCAGCGAGCCGTCGCGGTGCCAGGGCGGCACCGGATCCATCAGGAACACGGTCGGCGCTCCGGGAAGCAGGCGCTGCGAGCGACGCACCGCCATGCGGCTGAACGACATGATCCGCGCCCGCGGCACGCCTCCTCCGGCATCGGCCAGGCCGAGTCGCGTGACGAGGGCGGCGACCTCGGCCTCGACATAGTGGCCGAAGCGCACAGGGTGCTTGGTCTCGATGGCGAACTTCACAGTGGTCGAGGCATCCATCAGCGTCGTCAGCAGTCGCTCGAGCGTGAGCATCCTCGTGCGCGTCTCGTCGAGAGCAGGGCTCTCGAAGTCGTGCCACAGCTCGTGCCCGCGGCTGAAGTCGTGGCGCACGAGCTCGGCGAGGGTCATGGAGCTGACGGAGCCGCGGCCAGTGCTCGTGCGGTCGATGCGGCGGTCGTGCACGCACACCGGGGTGCCGTCGGCGGTCAGGCGCACGTCGCACTCGATCGCGTCGGCGCCCTCCTCAACCGCCTTGAGGTACGCCGCGAGGGAGTGCTCGGGCTCCTCGTCATTCGCGCCGCGGTGGGCGACGACCTCGATGGCCACGGGCTCAGGGTAAGGCGCGACCGGATGGAGCAGCTCACGACCGGTGTCCCCCAAGAGAGCGGCGCAGGGCGCCGACACGGACACTGCCGCCGGTCAGGCGTGTCCTAGCTGTTGAAGCCGAGTCCGAAGCGGTCGAGCGTGCGCAGCCACAGCCCCCGCCGCCCCGTGCGGTCCTCGTCCGCCAGGCGCGCACGGGTGAACTGGATGAGGGGGTAGCGGAGCGGCTCCGGCGGGAAGGGCACCGGCTTGCGTCGCACCATCGCCAGTTCGGTGCGCTCCGAGCGCCTGCCTGCGAGCAGGTCGAGCATGGTCAGGGCGCCGAAGCGGCTCGCGGCGGTGCCGAGCCCGGTATAGCCCACGGAGTATGCGATACGACCCTTCATCGCCGTGCCGATGACCGGGGTGAAGCGCGAGGTCGAGTCGATGATCCCGGCCCACTTGTGGGTGAAATGCAGGCCCTCGAGCTGAGGGAAGGTGGCGAAGAACTGGTCGGCCAGGAGCGCATGGCTCTCCGGGCGGTCCTCGCGCCATGACTCTGTCCGGTTGCCGCGGTAGTAGATCGCGTCGTAGCCGCCCCAGAGGATGCGGTCGTCTGCCGTGCGCCGGTAGTAGTGGAACTGGTTTCCGACGTCGGTGAGGCCCTGGCCGTCCTGCCACCCGATGCTCGACAGCTGCGCCGACGTCAACGGCTCGGTGACGAGCACGTGGTCGAAGATCGGCAGCACACGCCATCGCAGCCGACGCAGCAGCGGCTCGAACCCGTTGGTGGCGAGGGCGACGCGGTCGGCACGGATCTCGGCCATGGGCGTGCGGACGACGACGGCCGGTCCGGACACCGCGATGCCCGTGACAGCGGTGCCCTCGTGGATGCGCACTCCGCGACGCAGCGCGGCCGCCTTCAGGCCCCAACACAGGCGTGCCGGGTCCATGAGGCCGCCACCGCTCCTGACCCGTAGGCCGCCGAGATAGGTCGGGGAGTGGACATCGGCGCGGACGGCATCAGCGTCCAGCAGCTCTGCGTCCTCACCCCAGCGCAGGTGCTGCTCGAGCATCGCTGGCAGCTGGTCACGCGCATGGACGCTCGTGGCGACGGCTGTCTTGCCGACGAGCCGCAGGTCGGCATCGATCCCCTCGGCCGCGACGAAGTCGGCGATCTGCTGCAGGTTCTCCCGCCCCAGCCTCAGGAGCGATGGCATCTCGCTCGGCCAGACCGCCTGACCATGGGCCACGCCGTGCGTGAGCGAGGCGGAGATGAAGCCGCCGTTGCGGCCGCTGCCGCCGAACGCGATGTCGGATGCCTCGACGAGCACGACGTCGCGGGACGGATCCTCGTCCTTCGCGCAGATGGCCGTCCACAGGCCGGTGAGTCCACCGCCGATGACGACGAGGTCGGCCCGGGCCGGCCGCGTCAGGGGTGGCTCGGGATCCGGGGCACCGGGGCGATCGGTCCAGAACACCGCCTGAGCCGTGTCTGCCAGTGCGGGATGCCGGGCCCCCATCGCATGGGTCGGGGTGATCGTCACACCGCGGCCCCTGGGTCTGCTGCGAGCGTGCCGTCGTCTGCTGCCAGCAGGACGGCATCTGCGGGCGCCCACGAGATGCCGACCTGCTCGCCGACACTGTGGCGGGGTGCGCCGGCGGTGCGCACGACCACCGGGGGCTGGAGTCCGGAGACACGCACCGACGTGATCGTCGAGCCGCCGTAGAAGTGTGTCTCGACGACCGTGCCGTCGAGGAGGCGGGACGCGTCGTCGATCGACGTCAGGTGCGTCGACTCGGGCCGCAGCATCACCACGGCCGGGCCCGCCACCGGCGCGGGCGCGTGGCACGGCAGCACCCGGCCAAGTGCCGACAGGCCCGCGCCCTCAGCGATCCCGGGGATCAGGGTCCCTGACCCGATGAAGTCGGCCACGAAGACGTTAGCCGGGCGGCTGTAGAGGGTGACCGGGTCGTCGATCTGCTGGACGCGCCCATGGTGCATGACCGCGATGCGGTCGGCCATGCTCATGGCTTCCTCCTGGTCGTGCGTCACGACGACGAACGTGATCCCCACCTCGTGCTGCAGCCGCTTGAGCTCGAGCTGCATCTCGGCGCGGACCTTGCGGTCGAGGGCCGAGAGCGGCTCATCGAGGAGCAGCAGTCGGGGACGCTTGACGATCGCGCGCGCCAGCGCGACCCGCTGACGCTGGCCCCCGGAGAGCTGGGCGGGGCGGGCCTTGGCCCGATCGGCGAGCCCCACGGTCGCGAGGACCTCGTCGACGCGGGCCGCGATCTCGTCCTTGGACAGGCCCTCGCGCTCGAGCCCGTAGGCGACGTTCCTGCGGACGTTCATGTGGGGGAACAGCGCGTACGACTGGAACATCAGGTTGACCGGTCGCCGGTTGGGCGGCAGGACGAGCAGGTCGGTCTGCCCACCTGACGCGTCCGTCACCGTGATCGAGCCGGCGTCGGGATCCTCGAAGCCGGCGATCGACCGCAGCAGCGTCGTCTTGCCGCACCCCGAAGGGCCGAGCAGGGCGAAGAACTCGTTCGGTCGGATATCGATCGAGACGTCGTCTAGGGCCTGGGTGGACCCGTAGGCCTTGGAGACATGGTCGATGCGCAGGAGTGAGGTCATACCGCGTCCGTGAGTCGGGTGATCCGCTGCGCGGAGAGCACGATGGTGAAGCTGACCAGCAGGAGCAGGGCAGCGAGGGCATTGATCTCGGGCGTGACGCCGAACCGGACCATCGAGTAGATGACGATGGGCAGGGTCGGCGTGTTCGGCCCGTCGGTGAAGTAGGCGACGACGAACTCGTCGAGGCTCAGGGTGAACACCAGCAGCGCGCCGGCGACGATCGCCGGGGCGAGGCTGGGCAGCGTGATGCGCGCAAAGGTCGTGACCGCTCCCGCACCGAGGTCGCGGCTGGCCTCCTCCAGGCTCGCGTCCGTCTGCCCCAGTCGCGCGATCACGACGGCGGCGACGAACGCCATGCCGAAGACGACGTGGCTCAGCAGCACGGACACAAGGCTCAGCGTCACGCCGAGCAGCCCGAACAGCGCAAGGAGCCCGATCGCGAGGGCGAGGTCGGGGATGATCGCCGGCGCGAGGGAGTAGGCCTCGACGATCGAGGAGCGGAAGTAGCGCGCCACCCCGATGGCCAGCAGCGTGCCGAGGATCGTGGCGAGCACCGTCGCACCGATGGCGACGATCATCGTGTTGACGAAGCCCTCGCGGATGAGCTCGTTGGAGAACAGCTCGCCGTACCAGCGGGTGGAGAAGCCCGTCCACGTGAAGGGGGTCTTGCTCGCGTTGAAGCTCATCACCACCAGCACGGCGATGGGTAGGTAGAGGAAGGCGTACGTCACGATGAGGGGCACGCGCAGCCAGCCGACCCTAGGCACGGGACACCTGCCTGCCGTTGATGCGCCGGGAGATGTAGGCCTGCAGCGCGAACAGCACCACGAGCAGCGCGACGACGAACAGGGCGATCACCGACCCGAATGGCCAGTCGCGGGCCTCGAGGAACTGGTCGCGGATCAGGTTGCCGACCATGACCGTCTTCCCGCCGCCGAGGAGCTCGGGGACGACGAAGTTCCCGAGGCTGGGCACGAAGACGAAGATCGCCCCGATCATCGCGCCGGGCAGCGTCAGCGGGAGCGTGACGTCGAAGAAGGCGCGGGTGCGGCTGGCGCCGAGGTTGCTCGCCGCCTCGACAAGTTGGCGGTCGACGCGTTCGAGGGACGCGTACACCGGCAGCACGACCAGCGGCAGGTAGGCATACAGCAGACCGACGATGACGGCACCGGGGGTGTAGAGCAGGCCCAGCGGGGCCCCGATGATGCCGAGGTCGACGAGGGCCGTGTTCACCGGACCCTCGGAGTTGAGCAGGATGATCCACGCGTACGTGCGGATCAGGAAGTTCGTCCAGAACGGCAGCACCACGAGAATGAGCGCCACCGTGCGCCACCTCGGCGAAAGTCGCGTTATTGCGTAGGCCGTCGGGTAACCGAGCAGCAGGGCGAGCACTGTCGTGGCGGCGGCGATGGCGATCGACGTGCCGAACACCTTGACGTACACGGGCTCGAATGCGCGCCCGTAGTTGTCGAGCGTGAACTCCCAGACGACGCCGCCGAAGCGTCCTCGCGTGAAGAACGAGTAGACGAGGATCAGCAGCAGCGGCAGGGTCATGAAGAGCGTGGCGTACAGCAGGCCGGGGCCCGCGAAGACGGCACGCGCACTCAGGGCGCGACGCCGTGAGGCGCCGCGCCCTGAGGTGCGTCCGTCAGGTGAGGTCATCGACGACTAGCTGGACGTGACCTCGGTGGCGATCTCGGTGTACATCGGGCCGGCCTCACCGAGGTCGACCAGCGACTCCTGCTTGAGCAGGTCAGCCGGCGTCAGGCCCATGTTCGGGTAGTCGGCGGCCAGACCGGCCACGGCCTCCATCGCGGGCGCGTTGGGGACCTTGTACAGGATGTTCTCCGCCACCCAGGCGTGGTTCGCTGGGTCGAGGATGAAGTTGATGAAGGCGTGTGCCGCCTCCTTGTTCTCGGACGTCTTCAGGACGACCATCGTGTCGGCCCAGAGGTCCGAGCCCTCCTCGGGAACCACGAACTTGATGTCGGGGTTCTCGGCGGTGCCGTAGTTGCACCAGCCGTCCCAGGCGACGACCATGTTCGCCTCGCCGGAGACCAGGCGCGAGTAGAACGTGGTGTCGTCGTAGGCGAGCAGGCCCGGCTTGGCCGCGATGAGCTTCTCCTTGACCTGCTCCATCTCGCCCTCATCGGTGGTGTTCGCCGAGAGGCCGAGGGCCTTCTGCGCGGGGAGCATGAGCCAGCGCTCGGTCGCGAGGGCCGTGACCTTGCCCTTGTTCTCGTCGCTGGGCTCGAGAATGGCGTTCCAGCTCGTTGGCTCATCGACGACATCGCTGCGGTAGCAGATGCCGGTGGTGCCCCACGCGTACGGGACGGAGAACTTGTTGCCCGGGTCGTAGGCGAGCTCCTGGGCCTCGGGGTAGAGGTTCTTCAGGTTCGGCACGAACTCGGGGTTGATGGGCTCGACGAGGCCGGCCTCGTTGAGCGCCTGCGCGAACTGCCCGGAGACGAACGCGACGTCGACGCCCGAGTCGCCACCGGCCGTGAGCTTGGCCATGATCTCCTCGTTCGTGGCGTGGTTCGTGATCGTCATCGGCGTGCCGACGGCGGCCTGGAACTGCGCCGCGAGGTCCTCGGGGTAGTACCCGGCCCAGTTGGAGACCGTCAGCGACTGCTGCGTCAGGTCGGCATCCGGGTCGAGGTCGGCCCCCTCCGTGCTGCCGCCCCCGCACGCAGACAGCACCAGCGCTGCTGCGGCAGCACCGGCGACGACCGTCGCCGCTCTGCTGATCGTTCGATGCATGGCTTCCCCTTCTCGAGCCCGCACCGGATGCGGGTCTGCATGGACGTTCAGGCCATGAAACAGCATCGACCCCGCATGTTTGTGCGAATCGGCGAACTCGTTGAATCTCAATTCAGTTACTTCTAGGGTCGAGGGGTGAGTGGACGGAGCGGCCGCAAGGCCGACCTGATCGTCGCGGCGCAGCGTGCCATCGCCCAGCACGGCACCTCCGTCCGCCTCAACCAGATCGCCGACATCGCGGGAGTCACGTCGGGGGCCGTGCTGTATCACTACCCCGAGGTCGAGGACCTGCTGGTCGAGGCCAACCGGGCGGGGATGGACCGCTTCTACAACGCGCGCCTGGATGCCATCAGCGGCCTCACCGATCCGGCGGAGCGCCTGCGCGTGACGATCAGCCTCGGGGTGCCGCGGAGCGCCGACGACGAGGACGTGCGCCTGCTGTGCTCGCTCGGCGGCGAGGCCTCCCGCAACACCGTCTACGCGGTCCTGCTCACCAGCCTGTACGACCGCCAGGTGGGCATGTACTCGACGATCCTCGAGGTCGGTGCCGCGACCGGGGCGTTCGCGCTGGGCCAGCCCGCCCAGGCCATCGCGCGCAACCTCGTCGCGCTGGAGGACGCCTACGGCTACCGGATCATGGCCCGGCACTCGACGATCGGCTACCGCGAGGCAGTCGAGCTCATCCTCGACTACGCGCGCATGGCCACCGGCAATCCCCTGAGATCATCACCCGACGACGAACCCGAAGGGCGCACTCCATGACCGACCGACCGCTCACCATCCTGTTCTGGCCGGAGTCGGCGTATGGGCCGACCAACCAGTGCATCGGCCTCGGCAAGGTCCTGCTCGACCGAGGGCATCGGGTCGTCTTCGCCGCGGAGTCGTCGTGGAAGGGTCGCCTCGCGCCCCTCGGTTTCGAGGAGGAGCTGGTCGACCTCGCCGCACCGCCCGAAGGCGAGACCGGCGACGAGGACGCCGGCGCCTTCTGGAAGGACTTCATCCGCGAGACGGCACCGGAGTTCCGCAAGCCGACGATCGAGCAGCTGTCGACCTTCATCCAGCCCACGTTCCAGGCGCTGATCGACGGCGCCGTCTACTGCGAGCCCCGGCTCCGCGAGATCATCGCGAGGGTTCAGCCCGATGTCATCGTCGAGGACAACGTGGTCTGCTTCCCCGCGACGGTGACCGCGGATTCGCCCTTCGTGCGCATCGTGTCGTGCAATCCGCTGGAGATGAAGGGCGCGGGCGTCGCTCCGACCTTCTCCGGCTACGCACAGGACGATCCCGGATCGTGGCCCGCGTTCCGGGACGAGTACGAGCGCACCCACCGCGCCACGTGGGAGGCCTTCAACGAGTTCGTCGTGGGTGCGGGCGCCCCGGCCCTCCCCGACCTCGAGTTCATCCACGACTCGGCCCACGCCAACCTCTACGTGTACCCGCAGGAGGCCGACTACACCACCGAGCGGCCCCTCGACGGCACCTGGACGCGCATGGACTCCTCGGTGCGCACGACGGACGAGCCGTACGAGATCCCGGCTGCCGTCGCCGACCGTCCCGAGGGCAGTGCGCTGATCTACCTCTCGCTCGGCTCCCTCGGCAGCGCGGATGTCGCGCTCATGAAGCGCCTGATCGACGTGCTCGGCCGCACCCCGCATCGCTTCATCGTGTCCAAGGGCCCGCAGCACGCGGAGTACGAGCTGGCCGACAACATGGTGGGCGCGGAGTTCGTGCCGCAGACCCGGATCATCCCCGAGGTCGACCTCGTCATCACGCACGGCGGCAACAACACCACCACCGAGTCGCTCCACTTCGGCAAGCCGATGATCCTGCTGCCGCTGTTCTGGGATCAGTACGACAACGCGCAGCGCATGCACGAGCTCGGGTTCGGGCGGCGCCTGGCGACGTACGCATTCACCGACGAGGAGATGACGGATGCCCTCGACGCGCTCCTGGGCGACGACGACCTGCGCAGCCGCATGGCCGCGATGAGCCGTCGGATCCAGTCGGCGAACGGCACGCAGGTCGGCGCCGACGTGATCGAGCGCGTCGCGCGCGCGTACGCCGACTCCCGATGACGCGGACGTGACGATCGAGGGGTTCCGCAGCGCCGTGGCCGGGGCCTCCCCGGCCGCACTGCTCCCGGACCGGTCGCAGGCGCGGGCTGCGTCGCTCACCGGGGACATCACGGTGCTCGACATCCTCGACCTCGGGAGCGACGCCAAGGGTCGCCCGGCCGCGGTGGCCGTCGTCCGGGTGGCCGGACGCGACCTGATCGCCCCCGGCGTCGTGGCGGACGGCGTGTTCCACCGCGATCCCGGTGTCGCGTCGCTCCTGGTGCCCGGGACGCGGGGTGCCTTCGAGGTCGAGCTCATCGGCAGCGGCGTGCCGACAGCCGATGCAGTGCCCCTCGACGTCGATCAGAGCAACGACTCCGTGGTGATCGGCGACGTCATGGTCAAGTGGCAGCTCGACGCCGCTGTGTCCCCCGCTCCCGATCGGCTGCGGGCACTGGTGGGCTCTGGCACCGTCCCCGAGCTGCGGGCCATCGTCACGTGGACGCACCCCGACGGCGCGCGCTGCACTGTGCTCACCGCAGCAGAGGCGCTGCCCGATGCCGAGGACGGCTGGACGTGGGCCGTCGAGCAGGTGCGCGCGCATGCCCGCGGCGATGACGTCGATGCCCTCACGCCTTTCGCCCTGATCGGCTCCATGACGGCGCGCATGCACGCAGCCCTGTCGCGCACGGGAGGTGCGGTGTGGGGCCGCGACGACATCGCGCGCCTGCACACCGAGTGCTGCGAACGGCTGGCCGAGGCGGCCGACACGGTTGGGGGGCCTGAGGGGGAGCGGCTGCGGGCGCGCAAGGCGCGGATACGGCACGTCCTCGACGGCCTTCTCGATGTCGATGAGACGCCCGTCATCGACATCCACGGTGACCTGCACGTCGGGCAGGTGCTGCGCAGCCCGCGCGCGGAGGGCGATTCGGTGCTGGCCTTCGTCGACTTCGACGGCAATCCGCTCCTGTCGGCCGAGGAGCGCTGCGCGCGGCAGCCCGCGGCCCGTGACGTGGCGGGGATGCTCGCGTCCATCGATCACGTCGCCCGCGTGGTGAACCATCACACCCCCGACCTCGATCCGGAGCGCGCGCGTGCATGGATCCCCGTCGCGCAGCGGGAGTTCCTGGACGCGTACCGCGCAGAACTCGATGCCCGCGGGTGCGCCGGGCTGCTCGACGAGCGCCTCCTGCCCGCGATGATGGTCGACCAGGAGCTGCGCGAGTATCGCTACGCCGTGCAGTACCTGCCCCACTGGACGTACGTGCCCGATGCGGTGATCACCGACCTCCTTCCCGACGACGCGACCGAACAGGAGAGCTGATGGATCCTCTGGCGTTCGTGCAGGACCTCGAGCAGGGCCCCTCTCGGTTCGCGGACCTGCTGGCCGAGTGTGAGCGGGGCAATCCGTGGGAGCAGGCCGTCACGACGCCTCCGCGTCGCATCGTGCTCATCGGCATGGGCTCCTCTCACTTCGCGAACAGCGTGCTGGCGCTCCGGCTGCAGGCGGCCGGTGTCGCGGCCACCGCTGCGATCGCGAGTGCGGATCCACTGCCCGCGGTCGGCGTGGACGACCTCGTCATCGCGGTCTCCGCTTCCGGCGGATCCGCCGAGACCGTCGCGGCCGCGGAGCACTACGCGGGGCGGTGCCGCACCATCGCCGTCACGAACACCGAGGACTCACGGGTGCAGGAGCTCTGCGACGCCCACGTCTCGCTGCGTGCAGGCGAGGAGGTCGGCGGTGTCGCGTGCCGCTCGTTCACCCACACTCTCGCGCTGCACCTGATGCTGCTCGACCTGCTGACCGGGTCGTCCGTCGCCGCCCCGGCACTGCGCGGCGCGATCGAGGCGACCACCGATCTCCTCGCCCGACGCGACGCGTGGCTCGACAACGTTGCGCACCACCTGCTCGGCCCCGATGGCACGACGTTCGTCGCGCCGGTACGGCGGCTGTCCAGCGCGCAGCAGAGCGCGCTGATGCTGCGCGAGGGTCCTCGCCTTCCCGCAATCGCCTGCGAGACCGGCGACTGGTCCCACATCGACGTCTACCTGACCAAGACGACCGACTACCGCATGCTGCTGCTTCCCGGCTCGGCGTGGGAGTCACAGCTGTGGGAGTGGGTGCGGCAGCGCGGCACGACCGTCGTGGTGGCCGGTGCCGAGGTGCCCGACGCGGCGATGTGCCTTCGCTATGCGCAGGACGACGTGGACGACGTCCGGCTGCTCGCCGAACCGCTGATCGCGTCACTCGTCGCGGCTCGGGCCTGGGCCGCGCAGGGCTGACCACGGTCGCGGTGCGCGGGCGAGCAGTTCCGCAGAGTGCCGAGGGTCAGTACGCCAGGCCGAGCTCGTCGAGTCGCAGTACCGGCATCTGCGGCAGGCGGGGCATGCCGGTGTCGTGGCTGACGACGGCGTCGCATCCGGCCTTGATCGCGGTCGCCAGGTGCAGGGCATCAATGAGCTGACCGCCGACTGTGCCCCGGATCCGCGCTGCACTGACGAACGCCTCGTGCGAGTGCGGCAGGACCGCCACCAACGGTGATTCGAACATTGCCTCGACGTCCCCCACCGCCGTCGGCTCAGGTGAGCGATGGGCACCCACCAGAACCTCCGCCATGGCCGCGTCACCCGTCACGATCACGCAGGTGCCCCGGGCGGCCTGTTCGAGGAGACGAACGGCCACGGCATTCCATGAGCTTCGACCCTCGAGGGCGTAGATCAGCACGTTGCTGTCCACGTACAGCGTCGCGCCACGCAGTGCCGTCATTGCGTCGGCCCGCGCTCCCACGAATCGCGCGTCTCACGGATGTTCCGGTCGATCTCCTCCTGGTCACGCCCCCATACGCCGTTGAACCTGCCGGCCCACCGGGATACGTCCACAGGCTCGGCCCGGTGCCCCGGCAGGCTCACCGTGATGACCCCGTTGGCGTACATGAGGTCGATCACCGTTCCCTCGGTGATGCCGGCCTGCTCCGCGATGGCCTTGGGGATGGTGATCTGGTTGCGCTGGCGCACGACGACGGGGGTCATGGCTGGTCCTTCCGACAGGAGCCGGGGTGGGCTCTGTCAGAAATTCTGTCAGAAATTCTGAATCACGTCGACGTGCCCCACGACCCTGACCCCCGTTGCTGCGTCACACGGTGATGCTCCGGCGCCGGATTCCGCTCACCCTGTGACGCAGCAACGGGGGTCAGGGGAACAGCACGCCCGGGTTCATCAGGCCCTGCGGGTCCCAGGCCGCCTTGATCGCGCGCATGGCCGCGATCTCCTCGGCCGAGCGGCACAGGTGCAGCTGATGGGCCTTGGCCCGGCCCACGCCGTGCTCGGCCGACACCGACCCGCCGTAGCGGGCCACGCACTCCAGGATGGCGAGGTCGATCGCCTCGTCGTCGGCGTCGGAGCCGTGCATCTCGACGTGGATGTTGCCGTCGGCGAGGTGCCCGAACACGCCGAACTCCTCGATCGTCGGGTAG
>JAFMFD010000063.1 GCA_017856385.1 Actinomycetota bacterium | reverse complement strand
CCGCCGCGCGCAGGCTGCGCCCGGCGGAGATGCCATCACCGGGCCGACCCTTCGGATAGGCCCGTATGGAGATGCCGACGTCCTCGGTCTCCGGCGTCACGACCAGCCCGGCAACCACCGCCGCCAGCTGCGTCGCACGCATCTCGAAGGTGAGGGTGGAGCCGCGCACGCCGCCGGCCTCGCCGACTCCCCCGGTGATGGTCACGCTCGCCTCCACGACGGGGTCGTCATTCGGGTCGAGCCCGCCGATCGTGATGGGCACCGGCGTCGCCTCCCCGACCCGCAGGGGCACATCGGCGATGGAGATCGTCGGGGCATTGCCGTACTCCTGCTCGCCGGATCCCTGCTGCCCGGATCCCTGCTGCCCGGATCCCTGCTGCCCGGATCCCTGCTGCCCGGGCGACTCCGGTGTGGCCTGCGGGGCCGACGACTCCTGCGTCGCCTCCAGCACCGGCGACGGCTCCGGCGCAGGCTGCTGCGGGACCGGCTCGGGCGGGGGCGGCTCCGACGGCGGAAAGCACTCCCCGGGCGGCGGCTGGCAGCCGGGCGGTGCGCCCGGGGGCGGGGTCCAGTCCTCCGCGACCGCGACCCCCGCGGCCAGCAGGAGTGCGATGAGCCCGAGCAGGCCGCCGAACGCGACGGCGGCCAGGCGCCGGGCCGGACCGTTCATGCCACCTCCCGCAGCGGCGAGCGCAGCCGCAGGCTACTGCCGTCGCGACGCCTCGCGCACGCCCTCGTCACCATCGAGGGCCAGAGCCGCGAGCACCTCCTCGGGTGTCGCGGGGTTGGCGGCCACCGCGGCCCGCACTCGCCAGTCCTCGTCGGTGGCCAGCGTGCGCAGCAGCACCAGGGCCGACGCCGGGTTTCCCCCCACGCCGGCCCGGACCTGCCACGTGGCGTCGGCCGACAGTCGCGACAGGACGTCCTCGGGAGCGCCGTCGTTCGCCGCGACCGCGGCACGGACCCGGCCGTCGTCGTCCTTCGCCGCCCGCTCCATGTCGTCCAGTGACAGGCCCCTGCTTCGTGCCGCGACCTCGCGCACGCGGACGTCGTCGTCGCGGAGCAGCTCCGTCAGCGAGTACTCGCCCACCGACGGGTTGCCCGCGGCGGCCAGCCGCACCGTCCACTCCTCGTCGAACGCGAGGTCGTCGAGGACGTCGGAGTCCACCGCGTCATGCGATGCGACGGCAGCGCGCACGCGCCTGTCGTCATCCTCGGCAAGGGCCTGCAGAGTGCGCGGCCTGGAGTTCGGGTGGGCAGCGACGGCGGCCCGGACCCGGGCATCGTCACCGGCGGCGAGCTCATCCAGCCGATCGGCGTCCGTGAGCGGATCCTCGGCCTCGACGGCGGGGCGCGCACCGGGCTCGCGCGACGTCGACGACTCCCTCGCCATGACGTCACCTCGCTTCGTGGATCCCGCGCGGGCCATCGACCTGGTCCGCTGCCGCGCAGCCTAACGCCGCAGGGCGCGCACGAGCCCCGATCGCGTCTCCCGTTCGCGCAGCGCCCAGACGCCGCCGGAGGATGTCCGTGGATCCATGCCGCGCCCGGCTCGACTGCAGTAGCGTCACGGGCTGGGCAAGGGCTCGGCACGCTGCAGGTCGGTCCCGATCCCCGCACTACGCTGACGCGAAGGAGCAGCCGTGACGACCAGATTCACTGTGGGCCAGCGCATCCGGTACCGACTCGACAACTCCCTGGCCCGTGGCATCTCCGGGCTGCTCGTCTGGCTGGGAGTCGTGGCGCTGGCCTTCGTGCTGCTCGTCGCCCTCGTGCTCGCCGTGACCGGCTGGTACTCGGATGAGGACACGCCGTCGATCCTCGCCGGTGCTTGGTACGCCCTCACGCGGGCGCTCGACCCGGGCACCGTGAGCGGCGACACCGGCAACAGCCTGCGCATCGTCGGCATCGTCGTCACCCTGGTCGGCATCTTCCTTGCAGCCGCGATCATCGGCCTCGTGTCGTCGGCCATCGACCGGCGCCTGGAGACACTGCGCCGCGGACGCTCCCTTGTCGTGGAGACCGGCCACTCGATCATCGTCGGCACCAACGACAAGCTGCCCGCCGTCATCCGCGAGATCATCGAGGCGAACGCCAGCCAGCGGGACCACGCCATCGTGCTGCTGTGCAATGAGGACCCGGTCGAGCTCGCCGACCAGGTGAGGTCGTGGGTCGGCGACATGAAGACGTCGCGGCTCGTCGTACGGAACGGCTCGCCGACGCGCCTCGCCGACGTCGAGCTCATCAACCCCGCGGGAGCGAAGTCGGCGATCGTGCTGCTCCCGGAGGACGGCTCCGACGCTGAGGTCGTCAAGGCCGTGCTCGCCCTGAACCGGGCCATCCCCCCGGAGGCACCCATCACGATCGTCGCCGAGTTGTCCGACGAGGAGGTGGGGTCGGCACTCGAGACGGCCGTCGGCAGTCGCGTGCTCACTGTGGTCTCGGGCGAGGTGATCGCGCGCATCGGGGCGCAGGTGGCGCGCACGCCGGGCCTTGGCGTCGTCTACCAGGAGCTGCTCGACTTCGAGGGTGACGAGTTCTACACCACCTCCGTCACCCCGCCGTGGATCGGTACCACGTACGGGCAGGCACTCCTCTCCAGCACCCGCAGCACCGTGGTCGGCATCCAGTTCGCCGACGGCACCACGCAGCTGAATCCGCAGGCGGACACTGTCCTGACTGCCGGAGACCGGCTCATCGCCATCGCCGAGGACGACTCCCTGCTCACGCTGGACCTCACCCCCGAGCCGTGGACGTCCGGTGCCGCCGCGTACAGACAGTCACCGGAGAACGTCGAGCGCACGCTCCTGATCGGCTGGAGCGGCCTCGGCGTCCGCATCGCCCGGGAGATCGACGCACACGTGGCATCCGGCAGCTCTCTGCGGATCACCGCGGACCTCGATGAGCTGAGCATCGCCCGGATCACGGACGCGCTCCGCCTCGATCACGTCGACGTCGTCGTCGAGGCCGGCAACCCCCTCGAGATCTCGACGATCCAGGCTGCCCTCGCACACGGCCCCTACGAGCACATCCTGCTGCTGAGCGAGCGGGATACGTTCGATGCGGAGGAGGCGGACGCGCGCACGATGCTCGCGCTCCTCCAGCTGCGACGCTGCCTTGCCGGATCGCCGCAGCAGCCGTCGATCGTCGCTGAGCTGCTCGACCCCCACGCGACTGAGCTCATCGGTGACGACGACGGGCACGACTTCATCGTCAGCCAGCGGCTCATCGGCTTGCTGCTCGCCCAGCTGAGCGAGAGCCCGCATCTGGCTCCCGTGCTGGACGACCTGTTCGGCTCGGTCGGGTACGCGGGGACGGAGGTGGAGCTGCACCCGGTGTCGCGTTACCTGCGACCCGGCCAGCACACCTTCGCCGACCTCGTCCGCGCGGGCCGGGATCAGGGAGTGACCGTTATCGGCTACCGAGCGCTGACCGCCAAGGAGGACCCGGCGTCACTCGGCGGCGGCATCCGGCTCAACCCGCCGAAGGACCGGCCCATCGCCCTGGCCGAGGGCGATCACATCGTCGTGCTCACCGGCGAGCAGCGGCCCCCTCTCGCCGCCTGACAGGAGTACTGGCGTGGACGACGTGCAGGCGCTCCTCGATGGCCGGGTGTTCCGACCTCCGGCCGGTATCGTCCTGCGCCGCGGGGACTTCGGGCTCGGGCTGTACGTCACGCGACGCTTCGCCGCGGGAGAGATCCTCTACACGTCCGACTGGTTCACCGTTCCCGACGACGACCGCACGCTGCACGCATGCGTCGACGTCGACGGGTGCCTGGAAGATATGAAGATCACCCGACGCCACTCGGTGCGCAGCCTCGGCGCGCGCATGCTCGATATCCCCGGGTGCTTCATGAACCATTCGTGCGAGCCGACCTCGTGCTCCATGGACGTGGTCGGGGAGGTCGACGACGAGCCGACCCGCTACCACCAGGTCGCACTGGTCGATCTTGAGCCGGGCGATCAGATCACATGCGACTACCTGCTGTTCGACTGGGACTGCGACGGCCACCGCTTCACGTGCGCCTGCGGATCCGAGCGGTGCCATGGCGAGATCCACGGCTTCGGCTCGCTGCCCCGCGAGGTTCAGGAGCAACTCTCCAACGACATCACGTGGGACGTGCGCCGGCAGTGGGAGTCGACCCGGCTAGCCGCCGACCGCCCCGCCTAGCCCTGCGAGGCTAGAACAGGCTGCGCACGGCCAGCCAGGTCGTCACCACGAGCACGGCAACACCGCCGATCCGGTAGACGCTGATCATGGACGGTCGCAGGTACCACCGCACGTCTCCGTCGCTCGGCCCCCGGCCGAACATCCACAGCACCCCGAGGATGAGGTCGGGGATGAGCAGGATCACGAACGACATCAGCGCGAACGTCGACGTGTCGCCGTAGACGCCGGCAAGAACACCCGCAAGGACGAGGTACACGAGCAGGGCGAATCCGAGCGCTGGCAGGTCGGTCGGCAGCGACTGCCACAGCTTCGGCAGGTTCGGCAGCCGGGTCGACATCAGGTAGAGCAGCGACGGCAGGATCCAGATGACTCCCGCGACCCAGAGCTGCCACGGTGCCCCGATGAATGCGGCGGAGACGAACCAGAAGAGGGCAAGCCGCACGGCCGCCGAGATAACCTGCTGCAGGGTGCCGGGATAGTCGGTCTGCGAGATGACGGACGAGAGTCGCTCGGGGAACCATCGGGCAGCCGCCTCCTCCAGCAGCACGTTGACGACCAGCATCCCCGCGACGATGGCGGCCAGCAGCGCGGAGTAGTCCGCAACGGGGAACAGCGACCCACCGAGCGGCGGAAGCGCATTGGCGATGTTGTAGGTCGTGTATGCCCCGACGAGCGGCACGATCACCAGGTCGGCGACGCGCTCCCACCAGGCACTGAAGGACCGAGAGACCGCACGCCGGATGTCACGGAAGGAGGTCGCGATGAGGCTTGGCCCCAGGACGAGCAGAGCTATACCCAGCAGAGTGCGGACGCTGGACCAGTCGACGATGCCACCCACGGCCGCGACGAGGACCGTGAACACGAGCACCCCGATGCTGGCAGCCAGCGCATCGACCACGCCGATCACGATGAGCGCGATCAGGACGCCGATCACCGGAGGCTCGGCAATCCCACCCGTGGAGATGGCAGACCAGATTCCGAGAACGACCGCGGCGATCGGCAGCAGCAGGCTCAGGATCCCGGTCATCGCTCGGACGGGAGCACCGTCGCCGATGATCCGGGCCAGCAGGGGGCTCTTCGTGGCGACCGCGGCCGGCCACGCGACGGAGGCCTCGTCGACGAGCGACGTCAGCGGCAGTCGGAAGAGCCGCCAGTGATCCGCACGTGCTGAGCCGCGTGCCGCGAACGGCGTCCGCCATCCGCGATTGTGGGCCACGTCCGTCGGGACGAAGACCAGGGATCCTGACCCCAGGGCCTCGTTGATGCCGCCGCCGGCGACGTCCCCCGACGAGCCGCGGCCCGCGCCTGCAGGCACACTCCCGGTCCCGCCGCCCGACGAGCGACCGGCTCCTGCAGCGACGGCCGCGCCGACTCCGGTGATCGAGAGCAGCGCGAAGGCAGCGATCGACGTCGACACGACAGTCGCGGGAGTGTCGAGCGCGACGACAGGCGGGTAGGGCGGGGCGCGCGGATCGGTCGGCAGCTGCGGGATCTCCAGTGCGGACACGTCGGCATCCGGGGTCACGGACAGCAGCTCGCCCTCGGGGCCGAGCTCGATTCCGGAGCCGATCTCGATCGGCTGGCCGTCGGCGTCGGTACCCCTGAGCACCACCGTGTGCTCGCCCTCCGCGAGGCTTGACGGCAGCGTCGCGGTCAGCGCGATGCTGCCGGCTGCGTCCGCGGTGCCCGTCGTCACAAGCGTCGGGGTGCTGAACACCCACACCTCGACGCGCGAGCCGGGCAGCAGGCCGTCGCCGCTGACGCGCACCTGCACGCCGTCGCCGGCCTCGACATCGAGGGAGAGGATGCCGGTCGGGACCTCGACGAGCTCCTCCTCAACCAACTCCTCGTCGACCAACTCCTCCTCGACCAACTCCTCCTCGACAAGTTCCTCATCAACGAGCTCCTCGTCCGAGAACTCGTCATCGAGCTCCTCGTCCGACAGCTCATCGTCGAGCTCATCGTCGAGCTCCTCGTCGAGTTCGTCGTCGAGTTCGTCGTCCGACAGCTCATCGTCGAGCTCCTCGTCCGACGGATCCTCGTCGAGCTCCTCGTCCGTCGGATCCTCGTCTGCCGGATCCTCGGCCGGCGCGTTCTGCGCCGGCTCGGGATCCTCAGCCGCCGGGTCCCCTGCTGCCGGGTCCCCTGCCGCCGGATCCTCTGCCGCCGGATCCTCTGCCGCCGGATCCGCACCCCCGTCACCGCCGGTGTCCGCAACCGGGTCGGGTGCGGGCGCGGGGTCCGCGGGTGCCGGGTCCGCGGGCGCCGGTTCCCCGCCCGCCTCGTCCTCCGCCACGACGGCCGCATGGGCGGAGGGAGCCAGCGCACCCGCAACCAGGGGCCCGGCGAGGCCGACCAGCCCGAACACGCCGAGCGCGCCGATGCCCACGAGGGCCATCCCCGGCCGGCGCAAGGCCTTCACCACGGCTCATCCCCTCTGCGCGCGTCCGATGCCGACGCCTTCTCGAGGGGAGCCTATCCGCGTGGCCCCGACCCGCGGGCCGGTTGCGCCGACTCCGGCGACCCCGTCATGGCCGCCCTCGCCTTCGGACCGCCTTGGCCGCCGCATCGACGGCGAGCAGCACGGGGATGCCGAGAAGGGCGACAGCCCAGCCGACCGGCGTGGGGGATGCCTGCCCCAGCAGGGATGCGACCGGCACCCAGAGCACGGTGACAAGGGCGAAGACCAGCTCGATCGCAGCCGCCGGGATGAGCAGCCGGTTCGTGGTCCACCCGAGGGCACCGGGCCACCGGGTCGAGCTGCGGCAGGCGAACGCGTTAGCCGTCTGCGCGAGCACGACCGCCATGAAGGCCGCGCCGGAGGCCGCCAGCGCGACGGGCCCGAGGGGAAAGGCCTCGCCCGGCCGCCAGCCCGACGCCAGGTACGAGGCGACGAAGGCTGCCATCGTCATGAGCGCGACCGTCGGCCCGAGAATCCCGAACGCGCGCAGGAGAACCGTGCGGTTGAGCAGACGACCGCGCACCGGCGGCCCGGAGAGCAGGTGACGCGCCGGCGGCTCCGCACCGAGCGACACCGCAGAGAGAGTGTCGGTGCCCAGGTCGAGGGCGATGATCTGGAGCACCCCGAGGGCGAGGGGGAAGGAGCCGCCGGACAGCCCCCACACCAGGAACGGCGTTAGCTCCGCCACGTTGTCGGTCAGGTGGTACGTGAGGAACCGGCGAATGTTGACGAAGGTCGACCTGCCCTGCTCGATGCCGCTGACGATCGAGGAGAAGCGATCGTCGAGAAGCACGAGGTCGGCCTCATCACGCGCGACATCAGTGCCCGAGAGCCCCATGGCGATGCCGATGTTCGCCTCGTGCAGCGCAGGCACGTCGTTCACTCCGTCACCCGTCATCGCCACGACGTGGCCCCTGTCGCGCAGAGCCCGCGCGATCCGCAGCTTGTCCTCCGGCGACACCCGCGCGATCACGGTGCCGGGGTGATCGATGACGGCGCCCAGCTCCTGGTCGTCGGCAGGAAGCTCGGCACCAGTCAGGACGCGGTCACCGGATGCGCGGAGCCCGACGGCGTCGGCGATCGCCGCCGCCGTCACCGGATGGTCGCCGGTGACCATGATCACGCTGATGCCCGCGTCGCGGCACGCCTCCAGCGCGGCCGGCACGTCCGACCGAGGCGGATCCTCCAGCCCGAGCAGGCCGACCAGTGTCAGGGAGCGCTCGACGTCGTCGACATCCAGCGCGAACCCGTCGGCGGTGGGCTGCACGCCGAGCGACCGCTCGGCCACCGCGAGCACGCGCAGCCCGCGATCGGCCATGGCCGTGACCGCCTCACGGGCGCGCGGGTCGTCATCGCACAGCGCAAGGATGGAGTCCGGGGCGCCCTTGACCCTGACGACCCCGGCCTCGATCGTCGACACGCGCCGCCGCACCGGGTCGAAGGGGAACCGCACGACGTCGGTCACCGGACTGCGCCAGGCCTCTGTCTCGAGGCCGAGGCGGCGGGCGAAGGCATCGATCGCCGCCTCCATCGGGTCCCCGTGCGCATGCCACTGCCCGTCGACGCGCACCACGTACCCCTCCGAGCAGCGCACCGCGCACCCGGCGAGCAGCTGCATGTCGGAACGACCCGCGGGAGGGTCCACCAACACGTCCGCGACGACCGAGTAGCCCGGTTCACGGACTCGTGCGACTGCCCCGGGCGACCAGGCCTCCACGACGGTCATCTCGTTGCGCGTGATGGTGCCGGTCTTGTCGGTGCAGATCACCGTCGTCGATCCAAGCGTCTCGACGGCCTCGAGGTCACGGACCAGCACATTGCGACGCGCCATCTGCTCTGCGCCCCAGGCGAGGGTAAGGGTGACCGTCGGCAGCAGCGCCTCCGGAACCAGCGCAACGGTGACGCCGATCGCGAAGACGAGTGCCTCACTCGGGTCACCGCCGACCATCATCGTGATGGCGAAGAACAGCAGGCCGATGCCGAGGGAGATTGCAGCGATGACCCTGCTCACCCGACGTAGCTCCCGGGCCAGCGGGGTCGGTGGCCGGCGGGACTGCGTCGTCAGCCGGGCGATCTCCGCAAGTCGCGTGCGGCGTCCGGTCGCGTCGACGTCGATGTCCGCCTCGCCGGACACGACGAACGTTCCCGCACTGACGTGATCACCGGCCATCTGGCCGACGGGCACGCTCTCCCCGGTCAGCAGCGACGTGTCGACCTGCAGGGCCGTTGCCCGTGCAACGGTGCCGTCCGCCGGGATGCGGTCGCCCGGTCGCAGCACCAGGCGATCGCCCACCACCACCTCGTCCGTAGTGATCCGCACCGTCTTGTCGTCGCGGACGGCTGTGACCTGGGCGGGCAGCAGCGTCGCAAGCCGCTCCGCAGCGCGGTCGGCCCGGCTCTCCTGGATGAAGGAGAAGACGCCATTGACCACGATGACCGCGACGACGGCGATTCCCAGTTGCGGCATGCCGGCGAACCAGGCCAGCACGGCCGCCACCCACAGCATGATCGCGAAGAAGCCGGTGAGTTCACGCAGGAACCGCAGCCAGGCCGGAGTGCGCCGTGGTCGTGGGACCACGTTGGCCCCGTCGCGCCGGAGCCGGTCAGCAGCCTCGGCGGACGTCAGGCCCACGGCCAGGCGCACCCCGCCCATGGCTCCAGTGGACTCCAGAGCGGCCCGGCGCGATAGGGCCGAAGGGCCCGCGCCCGCATGCGGCAATGGTCACTCGCGTCCGTCCGCCGACAGGGCCCGTCAGGCGGGATGCCATGCCGTGAACACCACGGCCTGGCCCGGGCGGTCCGGATAGCCGTCGACCGTCCACAGCGTCGCGTCCTCGATCACGAACCTGCTGCCGTCACCGGCGACGCGCTCGCCCGAGTAGCCGCGGAGCACACCGGACGTCCTCGCGTCGGCGAGCATGGAGGCACGCTCATCCCGCCACTCCGGCGGGGCCGAGAGTCGTGACGGCATTCCGACGAGCTCGTCGATCGGCATGCGCCAGAGCGCGGCGGCCGCCTCGTTGGCGTACACGAACACCGGATCGTCTCCACCATCGTGGCTCAGCACCACGGCATCGAGCGTGAGCAGGAGCAGGGCATCGCGGCTCGGATCACCCGTGCGCTCCACGAGCTCACCGCC
This sequence comes from Actinomycetota bacterium, assembly GCA_017856385.1. GTDB lineage: Bacteria > Actinomycetota > Actinomycetes > S36-B12 > S36-B12 > UBA10649. The sequence continues at coordinate 3,499 of JAFMFD010000063.1, read as the reverse complement.
CACTCGGTCGCGATGGCTGTCGAGGATCGCTCTCGCCAGAGCGTCCCGCCCGAGGGTCGGACCAGACTGCGTCACACCTCGATTCTGGCAGCAGCCTGCGCCCCGTTGAGCGCGTGCGCGTGGCGACGCACTTGGATAGCCCCATGGATGCGACCTTCACCCTTGCCCCCGGCTCCGGCGACCCGTTGACCGTGCGGCGCCTCGGCTTCGGCGCCATGCGGATCACCGGCGACGGAGTGTGGGGAGATCCGCCGGACCTCGACGAGGCCAGGGCCGTGCTGCGTCGCGCCGTCGAACTCGGCGTCGACTTCATCGACACCGCCGACGCCTACGGGCCCGACGTCAGCGAGGACCTCATCCGTGAGGCGCTGCACCCGTATCGCGGGCTCGTCATCGCGACCAAGGGCGGGCTCACCCGGCAGGGACCCAACGCGTGGGAGCCGGTGGGTCGACCCGCCTACCTACGCCAGTGCGTGCTGATGTCACTGCGCCGCCTCGGGGTCGATCGGATCGACCTGTGGCAGCTGCACCGGATCGACCCGCACGTGCCGGCCGACGAGCAGTTCGGTGCGATCGCGGAGTTCCAGCGGGAGGGCCTGATCCGGCATATCGGCCTCTCCGAGGTGAGCATCGACGATGTCGAGGCCGCGCGCCGCCACTTCGACGTCGTCAGCGTCCAGAACCACTACAACGTCGCGAACCGCAGCGCCGAGGACCTCGTCGACTACTGCACCGAGCACGGGATCGGCTTCATCCCCTGGTACCCGCTCGCCGGGCGCGACCTCGCCGTTCCCGGGAGCCCCCTCGCCGACGTGGCCGCCCGCGTGGGAGCGACGACCAGCCAAGTCGCCCTCGCATGGCTCCTGCAGCGGTCGCCGGTGATGCTGCCGATCCCCGGCACCGGATCCGTGCGGCACCTGGAGGAGAACTGCGCTGCGGCCTCACTGCAGCTCGACGCCGCTGCCATCGAGCAGCTGGACGAACTCGCCTAACGCTCGACGATCCACACCTTGCGCAGCGGCTCGTCGATCTCCCACGTCGTCCGCGCGCCGGCCTCGAGGATGCCGACGGTGCCTGGCGCCAACGGCAGCACCGCGCCGTCGTCAAGGATGATGCGGCCGCGACCGGACAGCACGACGAACACCTCGTCGACCTCGACATCCGTCGAGCGCCCGGCCTCGTGCTCCCACACCCCGACCTCGAACACGTCGGTGTGGGCGAGGATGTCGACGCCCGTGGCGATCGGGCCGTCCGGCGACTTGGCCGACGGCAGCACCTTCAGCTCCAGCGGCGTGGACGAGGCATCGAAGACGGCGGGCATGGCGTGAGGGTCAGCCGTGGAGAGGACGGAGCTCGTCGATGATCTCGATCGTCGACAGTGTCAGGTCGCTGCAGTAGGCGACGCGCCCGATCCGCGCGGCCGCGAGGATCGCATCGACCGCCTCCTGCGTGACCCGCTCGCCTGGGGCGAGCAGCGGGACACCCGGCGGGTAGGGGCAGAACTGCTCGGCGCTGACCTCGCCGACCGCCTCACGCAGGGGTACGCGACGTCGCTCGGAGAAGAAGGCCTGCCGTGGCGTCACCACGACCTCCGGCTCGACGCGCCAGACGGGCAGCGGTGCCATCGCGCGCGGCTCGCCACGCTGCTCCTCAAGGGCCGAGATGAGCAGGGTGGTGAACTCAGCCACCCACTCGGGCTCGTCCGTCACGCACACCGTGAACACGATCGAGTCGCGATCGGCGGACTCAGGGCCGTGCCCGGCATCGAACAGCCATGAGCCGAGCGCCACGCCGTCCACTCCGGTGCCCGGGAGGATGAGGGTGATCTTCATCGGATCGACCCGGCAGCCGGCATTGGAGTCGTCGAGCACGATCAGGCCGCGAACAGCCGACAGGCGTCGTCGGGACTCAGCGACCGCCTCGATGAGGAGCGCGAGTCGTGCCGACCCGTCACGCTCCATGGCCGCACGCGTGCCGTCGATCGATGCCAGCAGGGTCCCGGACGGCGACGTCGTGCTCGTCAGGTCGACCCAGCGGTCCAGGGTGCTGCGGCTGACGAACCCGCGTGCGCCGCGCAGCGACACCACGGCCGTCTGCGAGTAGCCGGTGAGGGCCTTGTGCACGCTCGTCACGCACATGTCGGCGCCCTGCCTGATGGCGCCACCGCCGGGCAGGAAGTCCAGGTGCGCACCCCACGCCTGGTCGATGATCAGCGCCTGGCCGCGCTCGTGGGCCGCGTCCGCGAGTGCCGCGACGTCGGACATCGTGCCGACGTAGCTCGGGGACGTCACGAAGAACCCGTTGACGTCGACGTCGACCAAGCGGATCGACTCTGCGGACATCCCGATCGGCAGATGGAACTCCGGGTGGATGCGCGGGTAGATCCAGACCGGCACGGCACCGCTGATGACGAGTGCCGCCTGCGTGCTCCGATGGGACGTCCGGTCGATCGCGATCGGCACCCCCTGGTCGGCCACCACGCCCACCGCGGAGATGTTGCCCTGCGAGGAGCCGGCGAGCAGGAAGCGGCAGTGGTCGGCACCCACCGCGTGCGCCCACAGCTCCTCGGCCCGACCAAGGTAGTCGTGGCTGAGCGCGTTGTCGTCGACGCCGCCCTGGTAGGAGACGTCGTCGCGCACGGTGTCGCCGATGAGATCGCTGCTCCAGCCCGCCGCATCACGCGTGTAGCGCATCTTGTGGCCGGGGATCTGCATGGGTCGCATGCGCCCATCACGCGCGCGACGCCAGGCGTCGAGCAATGGGGTCTCGTCGGTCATCTCCAGCCTCCCGGCTCCTCGGCCCCCATGCGTGCGCTCCTCACCGTACCCGCGGCGCGCCGCTACGGTCGTCGTCATGGGAGCCCTGCGCGTCGTCGTCGCGCCGAATGCCTTCAAGGGCACCCTTGACGCCTCTCGTGCCGCACGGGCCATCGCGCGGGGGGTGATCGCCGCGGTACCGTCCGCCGACTGCCGGCTCCTGCCCATCGCCGACGGTGGCGACGGCACCGTCGAAGCGCACCTCGCGCTGGGGTACCGCGAGCTCGAGGTCGAGGTGCGGGACAGTTCCGGGCGCTGGCACACGGCACCAATCGCGATCCGCGACGGGCATGCCGTGGTCGAGGTGGCCAGCTCGTGCGGCCTCGCGCTCGCCTCCGCCGATGACCTGCACCCGCTGGACGCCACCACCCTCGGGCTCGGGGATGCCGTGCTCGCCGCCCTCGAGGCCGGGGCGCGCAGGGTTTCGCTGGCCCTGGGGGGAAGTGCGTCGACCGACGGGGGCAGCGGCCTGCTCGTCGCCCTGGGCGCCCGGCTGCTCGACGCCAGCGGCAGCGCCCTTCCGCCGGGTGGGGGCACGCTGTCCGCGGTCGTGGCCCTGGACCTCGACGACCTCGATCCCCGCCTGGCCGACTGCGAGTTCGACGTCCTTGCCGACGTCACCAGCCCGCTGCACGGCCCGAGCGGCGCGGCATGCGTCTTCGCCCCGCAGAAGGGTGCCACGC
>JAFMFD010000155.1 GCA_017856385.1 Actinomycetota bacterium | reverse complement strand
CCGGGCATGCAGTTCATCTCCCTCGAGCAGTACAACCAGCTGTTCACGATGCACGGCACGATCATGCTGTTCCTCTTCGCCACGCCGCTCTTCGTGGGCTTCGGCAACGTGGTCATGCCGCTGCAGATCGGTGCCCCCGACGTGGCCTTCCCACGGCTGAACATGCTCGGCTACTGGCTGTTTCTCTTCGGCGGCCTCACCGTGGCGATGGGCTTCATCACCCCGGGCGGTGCTGCGGCCTTCGGCTGGTTCGCCTACGCACCCCTGAGCAACCAGGTGTACTCGCCCGAGGTGGGCGCCGACCTGTGGTACCTCGGCTTGGCCATGGGCGGACTCGGCACGATCCTGGGCGGCGTCAACTTCATCACCACGATCTTCACGATGCGGGCCCCGGGCATGACCATGTTCCGGATGCCGATCTTCACCTGGACGATCCTGGTCACGAGCATCCTGGTGATCCTGTCCTTCCCGGTCCTGGCCGCTGCGCTCGCGATGGCGTTCATCGACCGCGAGTACGGCGCCGTGGTGTTCGCCGCGGAGAACGGCGGGGTGATGCTGTGGCAGCACCTGTTCTGGTTCTTCGGGCATCCGGAGGTCTACATCCTCGCGCTGCCCTTCTTCGGCATCGCCAGTGAGATCATCCCCGTCTTCTCGCGCAAGCCGATCTTCGGCTACAAGGGGCTCATCTTCGCGACGCTGGCTATCGGCGCGCTCTCGATGGGCGTGTGGGCCCACCATCTCTACGTGACAGGCTCGGTCTACCTGCCCTACTTCGCGATCATGACGATGCTGATCGCCGTGCCCACGGGCGTGAAGTTCTTCAACTGGATCGGCACCATGTGGAAGGGCTCGGTGTCCTTCGACACCCCGATGCTCTGGACGATGGGCTTCATGGTCACCTTCCTCTTCGGTGGCCTGACCGGCATCATCCTGTCGGCGCCTCCGCTGGACTTCCACGTGTCCGACAGCTACTTCGTGGTGGCCCACTTCCACTACACGGTCTTCGGCACCGTTGTGTTCCTGTTCTTCGCGGGCCTGTACTTCTGGTGGCCCAAGATGACGGGGAAGATGCTCGACGAGCGGCTGGGCAAGGTGCACTTCTGGCTGCTGTTCATCGGCTTCCAGGTGACCTTCCTCATCCAGCACTGGCTCGGCGTCCAGGGCATGCCCCGTCGCTACGGCGACTACCTGCCCGCCGACGATTTCCAGCTGTTCAACGAGATCTCGACGCTGGGTGCCGCGATGCTCGGGGTCTCGACCCTGTTCTTCATCTGGAACGTCATCAAGACCTGGCGCACCGCTCCCAAGGTGACGGTCGATGATCCGTGGGGCTGGGCCGGTTCGCTGGAGTGGGCGACCTCCTGCCCGCCGCCGCGGCACAACTTCGTGTCGCTGCCGCGGATCCGCTCGGAGCGTCCTGCCTTCGACCTGCACTACCCCGAGCTCGCCGACCCGGCAGCGCGCCCGGTGGCGGCTGCGGCCTCGCGTCCGGTCGAGGGCGGTCACGCGTGAAGATCGAGGGCTGGCTCTTTGCGATCGGCGCAGCGTTCTTCATCCCGCTGTCGGCGATCTACTGGTACTTCTCGCGCGACCCGATCGGTACGACGGCCCTCGCGCTCTCCGGAGGCCTGTCGATCATCATCGGCTTCTACGTCCTCTACACGGCCAAGCGGGTCTACCCGCGGCCGGAGGACCGACTCGACGCCGAGATCGACGAGGCCGATCCCGAGTACGGCTTCTACAGCCCGCACTCCTGGTGGCCCCTGTTCGTCTCCCTGAGCGCCTTCGTGATCGCCCTCGGCCTGATCTTCGCCGTGTGGGTCATCGTGCTCGGCGTCGCCGTGCTGATGCTCGCCCTGATCGGCTGGCTGTTCGAGTACTACCGCGGCGCGTTCGCCAAGTAGCCGGCGTCAGCGCGAGGTCGGGGTGACCGCCGCGCTCGGTGCGGACTCCGGTCCGGAGCCCACGATGTTCTGCGCACTCACGCTGAAGATGTAGGCCCGGCGGGCCCGCAGCCCGGTCACCGTGACCGAGGTGGTCGAGGCAGCCACGGCCATGGTGGCGATCGCCTGGCCGCGGCCGTCACGGACGAGCACCCGGTACCCGGTGATCGGTGAGCCGCCGTCCGCCGGTGCTGTCCACCCCACGCTGGCCGATCGCACTCCGGCGGCGGCCGTCACACCGGTGGGCGCCTCCGGGACCATCGCCGCCGGATCCTCCTGCGGCGGGGGCGCGCTGCTCGTGGAAGTGCGCAGCAGCAGGTTGGGAGAGCCACCGCCGAGGCCCGTGAGCACCCCGCTGGAGGCGCGGCCGAGCAGGCTGGCCCCGATCTGCGCCGGGGAGGCTGTGGGGTCCTCCTGGGCCAGCAGGGCCGCGGCGCCGGCCACGTGCGGCGAGGCCATGGACGTCCCCGACAGTGCGGCCGTCGCCGTGGAACTGGTGTGCCACGCGGAGGTGACCCCCACGCCGGGGGCGAAGAGATCGACACAGGTCCCCGAGTTGGAGAACGACGCCTGAGCGTCCGTATCGGAGGTCGCGCCGACGGTGACGGCGCTGGGCTCCCGGGCGGGGGAGGACAGGCAGGCGTCGGTGGCCGAGTTGCCTGCGGCCACGACGACCGTGACGCCGTCGGCCACGAGGTTGCGGACCGCCTGGTCGATGGTCGAACTGGCGCCGCCGCCGAGGCTCATGTTCGCCACGGCGGGGACTCCCGGCGCATGCTGGGCCGCCACGAAGTCCATGCCGGCCAGGACCCCGGACCAGGTCCCACCCCCGTAGCAGTCGAGCACCCGAACGGGGACCAGTCGCACCCCCTTGGCCACGCCGTGGGCCGCACCGCCGACCGTGCCGGCGACATGCGTGCCGTGGCCGTTGCAGTCGGTAGTGCCGTTGCCGTCAAGGATCGCCGTGTAGCCGGCGACCACCC
>JAFMFD010000154.1 GCA_017856385.1 Actinomycetota bacterium | reverse complement strand
CAGAGCCCCAGCCTTCCAAGCTGGCCATGCCGGTTCGATCCCGGTCACCCGCTCCTACGAGATGCGTCAGTTGTTGGGGTGCCCAGCGGCGCGTCGACCCAGACAACTGACGCAGCACCGAAGGCGCTCAGTTCCCGTCGAAGGCCACGCGCAGTCTCAGGCTCGTGACATTCTCGTCCTCGCTACCCATCTCCCAGGTAAGGCCCGCGGCGGTGATGTCACGGTAGGTCTCAGTCCCGGGTGACTGCGCGGCGACGTAGTCCCACAGAGTTGACATGTCCACGTAGGCGGTCAGTGCCGCCGGCCCGAGGACGACCTTGGTGAAGGACTCGTCGTCAGCCAACGGCCCGGCTGTCGACCGCGACAGTGCAGTGAACGGGTCGGACTGCTCCTGCACGCTCAGCTGGACATAGGAGCTGCCACCGCTCTCCCCTTGCTCGATCCGAAGGGCCTCCCGTCCACCCGCCGCCTCAACGATGCCCTCGACTGCGGCCTGGGTCGTGGTGTCCGTCTCGGCAAGCCGGACGCCCACGAGCGGCTGGGCGTCCAGGCCCTCCGGCGACTCCATCGCGAAGACGGTGGCGGACGTGGAGAGGATGGCGAGCACGTCGTCCAGACTCACGCCCAGCTGTGCCGCCACCTCGTCCTCCAGGTCAGGCACCTGCTCGCGCACGGAGTCCAGCGCCAGCACGTCGCCGAGGTAGTCGCCCAGGTTGCCCATCGTCACCCCCGCCACCACATCGCCCGGAAGGCTGGCGAGGTCATCGCTGGGCGGCATCCACGGCAGGGTCTCCCCGTCGACGACCAGGCCATCGGCGACCGTGAGCAGCTCGAGGACATCAGGCTCGACCGCCAGACCCATGGCCAGACTCCCCTGGACATCCGCCGCCTCGGTCGACGGCAGGCTCGCGCCAGTCAGGTCGGAGAGCGACTGCTGGGCTGCGATGGCTGCGGGCAGGCTCACCCACGCAGAGAGGATGCGTCCGCCGCCGAGGGCCGACATAGCCTGCTGGAAGTCCGAATCGTCAGTGAGCCACCTCGTGCTGCGCGCGATGCGGTCGACGATCTGCTGATCCTCCGCGATCACGGCATACCCCTCACGAACCATCGCCACCGCGATGTCCGGTGCGAAGCGGGCGAAGAACGACGTCATCGCGGTCTCGTCATCGACACGCACGAAGAGCGCGGGAGCGACCTCACCGGGACCGTTCGGGACCGCGGCGACAGCAGCGCGGTCGCCCAGCCACGCGTCGATGTCCGACCAGGTGAAGTCGGCGTCGTCGAAGATTCCCGTGCTCGACAGGGCATTGCCGATCGGGTCCTCGGCCTCGGGGTCGATGTCGATGCCGGCATCGTCGGGCAGGTTGGCGCGCAGGAAGCGCAGTGCGTTGACCTTCTGGCCCGCGGATGGATCGAGGTCGATCTTGACGAACGCGATCGTGTCGGCCGGCATCGCGGTCTCCGGCTGCGGGCCGCGTCCCGAGGTGAGCACGAAGAACGCCACTGCGGCACCGGCAAGGAGGACGAGGGCGCCCGCGACGACGGCGGCGATGATGCCGACCTTCGTCCCCCGTGATCGTCCGGACTGCACTGGGACCGACTCGATCCCCGGCTCCGCCACTGGTGGTGATCCCCCGATGTCCGCCATGAGGCACCAGTCCTTGTGTCGAAGGTTCCTCGGCCTCCACAAACCTAGGGCACCCCAGATCAGGGGAGCAAGGACGGTCCTGCGCGTTCGATCCGCGTGAGCATGGTGGCCGACGGCACCACCTTCCCCGACGCGTAGGTGCTCATCCGCGAGGCAGAGGTGCCGACCTCCTCGGCGAAGGCCGCTGCGGTCAGTCCCGAGGCGCGGATGGCCTCGCGCACCCGAGCCGAGACCTCCGCACGCTCGCTCTCCTCCTGGTCGTGGCGGGCGCGATCGATCGCCAAACGGAAGAGCACGGCCACCGACTCGCGGGGCGCATAGGACAGGTACTGCTCGATGCGCCGGGCGACGACCCCCCAAGGCCGACGCCTCAACTCGGCGAAGATGGGCTGCCAGTCGGGCACGAGGCCGCGTTCTATCACCGTCACGAGGCCCTCGTAGGGCCACGTCTCGACGGGATCGCGCGGTGAGGCATCGACATTGCGGAAGGCGAGGGCCATCACGCTGCCCCACTCAGTCGCAGCGCGAGCTCCTGGCAGGCGGCAACCACGTCACGCCAGTCGTGCCATCGGGGATCGAGCTGCTTGTATCGGGGCAGCTCCTTGGTGACGGTGACATCGAACGGCACCGGATCGGCGAGGCGAAGCACCAGCTGCGTGAGGACCGAGCCTGCTTCCTCGGAGCGATCGTCGTAGTAGTCATCCAGGTCCGCCAGAACGGCAGCAGCCGCGTCCATTCCGATGTGATCGGCGAGGGCAACGACGTCGAGGTAGTCGCGCACCTGGTTGCGCTGCACGACCAGGTAGGCCTTGATCCGCAGCGACTCCGCAGCCGTGGGCGCCACGACCGTGAGGTCAGGTCCGACGACCACCTCGCAGGTCTCCAGGGGTCGTGTCCGGCGCATCTGGCGCAGGCCGGCCTCAATGCCGCCCAGTGAGCCCATGATGGTGACGGGCGGGCGGGAGGCTCGCACGGAGGTGGCCCAGCCCTCCGTGACCGCTACGGCCTCGAGCACCTCCTCGTAGCGGTCGACCAGGTCGACCAGCACGTGGTCGTGATCGAAGGATGCCCGGTGCCCAGCATGCAGGGCTGCGGCTGCACCACCCACCAGTACGGCGTCGGGCACCCGCTGCTGGAGCAGAGCGGCCGACCGCAGCACCCGGGACAGGATCTCGTCGTCGGCCATGGATGTAGATTATCAGATCTGATATGCACATCCGCGATGTTAAGCGCCGTGACCGCCATGAGCGCTCACAGCAGGTCGCGCAGGCGGGCGAACCCCT
>JAFMFD010000153.1 GCA_017856385.1 Actinomycetota bacterium | reverse complement strand
TGCGACCCTGCCGTCCAACTGGCCCATGTGGTGCTCCTTCTCCTGAGTTCCTCGGACTTGGCGCCGAGCGGTCCTGCCGAGGCTAGTAGGACTTCCTGCAGACCGCCCGAGATTGGCCGATCCGGGCTGAGGGCACGGAGTTCACATCCCCGTGAACCGTGCTGTCCGCTTCTCCTGGAAGGCCGCCACGCCCTCAGCGAAGTCGGCGGACTCCAGCAGCGGCCCCTGGCCGGCGCGCTCGGCCGCGAGGATGGCCGGCAGGGCCGCGACCGTGGCCTCGTTGATGATCCGCTTTGTGGCCGCCAGGGCCCGCGGAGCCCCCGCTGCGACCCGGGCCGCCAGGGCCTCGATGTGGGCGTCGAAGTCCGCATCGGGGACGACCTCGGAGATCAGCCCCCACTCTGCGGCCTGGGTCGCGGTGACCTTGTCGGCCAGCAGGGCCATGCGGGCGGCCCGCGCTCGCCCGACCGCCGCCGGAACCAGCAGGGAGGCGCCTCCGTCGGGCATGAGGCCGATCCGGGCGAAGGCGAGCATGAAGGACGCAGACTCCTTGGCGACCGTGATGTCGGCTGCCAGGGCGAACGAGCAGCCCACTCCCGCCGCCACCCCGTTGACGGCGGCGACGACCACGACGGGCGAGGTGGTGACGGCCAGCGTGAAACGGTTCGCAGCGTCGAGGGTGCTCAGACCCGGGGCGGCGCCGTCGGGACCCACGTCGGCACCGGCGCTGAAGGCGCGGCCCTCGCCCGTCAGCACGATCACGCGGGTGCCGTCGGAAGCCGCCGCCTCGACGGCATCCGACGCTGCCTCGATCATCTCCGCAGTCAGGGCGTTGAGGCGATCGGGCTTGTCGAAGGTGATGCGAAGTACCCCGTCATCGCGCCGGACGCGCAGTCCTGACTCACCCATCGGCAACCTCCCCTGGCCGTCACGTCCTCCGCACTATAGCGATAGATTCTTTACATGGAGTTCAGTATGACTCGGGACGTCGTCGTGCTCGGCAGCGGTGCGGCGGGCCTCACCGCCGCCCTCGCCGCGGCCCAGGCGGGTGCCGATGTGGGCCTGTACGAGAAGTCGGACGTGCTCGGCGGCTCCAGCGCGATCTCCGGCGGAGTGCCGTGGATGCCGCTCAACCACCACCAGGACGAGGCAGGCGTCAGCGACACCCGCGAGGAGGCCCTTGCCTACCTGGCCTCGCTGTCACTGGACCGCATGGACCCGGCCATGGCCGAGGCCTTCGTCGACCACGCTCGCGAGACCGTCCAGTGGCTCGAGAGCACGACCGAGGCCCGCTTCACCCTCCTTCCCCACTACCCGGACTACCACCCCGAGAATCCGGGTGGGAAGCCGGACGGCGGACGCTCGCTCGATCCGGGACTGTTCAGCTACGCCCGGCTCGGTCCCTGGCAGGACAAGGTGGCCCGCAGCAAGCGCAGCGCCCACCTGAAGATCACCGACACCACCCTGGGTGGTGGCACCGGCTACCTGTCCGAAGAGGAGCTGCAGCGACGCGTCGATGCCGACCTGCGCGGATGCGGCAACGCCCTCGTCGGCCCGATCATCAAGGCGCTGCTCGACCTCGGCGTCGAGCCGGTCCTGAATGCCCGGGCGACCGATCTCGTCCTCTCGGACGGACGCGTCACCGGCGTGCGCTTCGACGTCGACGGACGCGAGCAGGTCGTCGGCGCGCGTCACGGCGTTGTCCTGGCGACTGGAGGATTCGAGTGGGACCCGGAGCTCGTCGCTGCCTTCCTTCGCGGACCCATGACGGCTCCGACGTCCATGCCGACCAATACCGGTGACGGGCTGCGGATGGCCATGCGGGTGGGAGCCCAGCTCGGGAACATGGGGCAGGCATGGTGGGTGCCGGCTGTGAAGATCCCCGGCGACACCGCGTTCGGCCAGCAGCGATCGAACCTCGTCAACCGAGAGCGCACCCTTCCGGGTTCGATCATGGTCAACCGGGCCGGGCGCCGGTTCACCAACGAGGCGACCAACTACAACGCCCTGGGCGGTGCCTTTCACCAGCTCGATCCGGTGACCTTCACCTACGCGAACCTGCCGGCCTGGCTGGTGTTCGACCATGCACACGCAGCGAAGTACGGCACCTTCGGCGCTCCCGCCGGGACGGCGGTCCCGGAATGGGTGGCAACGGCTCCCACGGTCGGTGATCTCGCCGCACAGGTGGGAATCGACCCGGCCGGACTCGAGGCCACCATCACGCGCTGGAACGCCTTCGTCGACCAGGAGTCCGACGAGGACTTCCGCCGGGGCGACAGCGCCTACGACCGCTGGAGCGGCGATGGCGACCACCGATTCCTGAAGGCTTCGACGCTCGGGCGGATCGACTCCGGTCCGTTCTATGCCGTGCAGGTCGAGTCGGGCTCCCTGGGCACCAGCGGAGGCCCACGCACCGACACCAGCGGTCGGGTGCTCGACACGCACGCGGAGCCCATTCCGGGCCTGTACGCCGCGGGCAACGTCGCCGCGGCACCGACCGCGATGGCGTACGGAGGTGCGGGCGGGACGCTCGGCCCGATCCTGGTGTTCGGCCGCCTGACCGGCCTTGCCGCCGCTACGGACCTGCAGTCCGTCTAGGCGCGTGCCCGCAGGGCCTCGCCGAGCCGCTCGAGTGCGGCGCTGCGCCCGTCACGCGGGAGCCGCACTCGGATGATGCACAGCTCCTCGGACGCGACCGCCGCAGCGAGCGCGTCATCGAGCTCACGTGCGGTCGACGCCGCGAATCCCCGTCCGGTCCCGAACACATCGACCAGCCGCTCGACCGCCATCGATGGGATGTCGTTGAAGGGTCCGTCGACGATGGGGCGCTGCGTGCCGTACCCGGCGTTGTCGAGGACGACGACGATGGCCGGGATGCCGTGGTGCGCGCAGGTTCCCGCCTCCGTGCCGGTCATGGCGAAGGCACCGTCGCCCACCACCACGAACGGT
>JAFMFD010000012.1 GCA_017856385.1 Actinomycetota bacterium | reverse complement strand
GGCCATCATGGCCGGTGACATGCGCGAGTCCTTGGCGAGGTAGAGACGGCCGCCTGCGGCGAGGACGTCCTCGTCGAGGCCGTCGAGCACGGCACCGAGGCCGTCGACGCCCGCCGGCACGTCGACCGCGAGGGTCCAGCCAGGCTGGGGGAACGACAGCGGTGCCGGGTTCGACGCACCGAAGCGCTTGAGCACCGTGAGGGCGGAGAGCGCACCCACGCTCCGCAGCGCGGCCAGCGCACGCCCGACAATGTGGCCCGCATCGTCAGGGACGGCGAACTGGTACTGCAGGAAGCCGCGCGGACCGTAGGCGCGGTTCCAGTCCTGCACGATGTCGAGCGGGTGGAAGAACTCGGCGATCTCCTGCAGCTCACCTGCTCGACTGCGCGGAGCCTTGCGGAACCAGGCCTCGTTGAAGGCGCGCATGGTCCACGGGTTGACCACGCCGTTAGGCACCATCGCGGGCGCCTTCGCCCGCACCTTCGGGTCGAATGCGAGCGGCGCCTGCGCGTCCTTGCCGGTGAGCTGCTCCGCCGGAGCGTGATCGCCACGGGTGAGGACGCCGCGGCCGCTCGGGTGCACGCTGTCGATCCAGGCGACGCTGTATCGGTAGGCGTCGTCGCCGGTGAGCATGCGCTCCATGACGTCGTCGAGGTCAGTCGTGCGCTCGGTGTCGACGCTGATCCGCGAGCTGGTGATCGGGATGAGGTCGAAGGTGGCATGGGTGATGACGCCCGTCAGCCCCATCCCGCCGACCGTCGCCCAGAAGGCCTCGGGCGAGCCGTCGGGGTCGAGCTCGCGGATCTCGCCGTGCCCGTCGACCAAGGACAGCACGCGCACGTGCGAGCCGAACGTGCCCTCGCGATGGTGGTTCTTGCCGTGCACGTCAGCCGCGATCGCGCCGGCCACGGTCACCATGCGCGTGCCGGGCGTGACGGGCACGAACCAGCCGTGCGGGATCAGCGTGCGCATCACCGCGTCGAGGCTCGCTCCCGCACCCGCCGTCGCGGTGCCCGAGCCAGGGTCCAGCTCGATGCGGTCGAGGGCCGACAGGTCGAGCACAGTCGCACCACCCGACTGAGCGGCATCGCCATAGGACCTGCCGAGCCCGCGGGCGAGGATGCCTCGCGGCCCGGCATCGCGGATCGCCTGCTGCACCTGATCGACGGAGGTGACGGGCACGACGGTCGCCGCGCTGGGTGCCGTCCGTCCCCATCCGGTGAGGACCTGCTCGCCCTCGCGCCGCTCGAGCGGCGAGGCTGCTGTCGTTGGCACGGCGCTCACACTCCCAGCGCACCGAGTCCGAAGAGCACCAGCCAGGCCAGGCCGAGCGCCTGCAGTGCCCGGTCGTGCAGCACGACCTCCTCCGGCGCCTCCGCCTCACCGCGGTCGACGTCGACCGCATAGCGCAGGATGGCGAGCACGAAGGGCAGCACGCTCCACTGGGACCAGGGGAAGGACGAGTCCGCCAGCCCCACCTCGAAGGCCCACAGGCAGTACGCAGTGATCGTGACCGCTGCTGCCGTGCCCCACACGAAGCGCAGGTAGGTGGTGGTGTAGCCGGCGAGGCTGCGACGACGTGGCGCCCCAGCCTCGGCATCGTCGTCCGCCTGTGAGCGGGCGAGCTCGCTGAACCGCTTGCCCGCGGCCATGAACAGCGAGCCGAAGGCCGCGACGATGAGGAACCAGGGCGAGATCGGCAGGTCGGCCGCGGCGCCGCCCGCCACCGCGCGCAGCAGGAATCCCATCGACAGCAGGGCGAGCTCGATGACCGGCTCGTGCTTCAGCAGCAGGGAGTAGGCCAAGGTGAAGGCCGCGTAGGCCAGGACGACGCCGAACAGCGACATCGAGACGGCGAGGGAGAGCGCCAGCGAGCCGATCGCCAGGATCGCGGCGATCGCAATGGCGATGGCCGGTGCGAGGTCACCGGCAGCGATCGGGCGCCGGCACTTGGTCGGGTGCGCGCGATCGGCCTCGACGTCGCGCACGTCGTTGATGAGGTACGTCGCACTCGACATCAGGCAGAACGCGACGAAGGCCACCAGCGACGGTACGAGGACGTCGGGCTCGAACAGCGAGCCGGCGGCGAGCGGTGCGGCGAAGACGAGGACGTTCTTCAGCCACTGCCGGGGACGCAGGGCGACCACGATCGCCACGGGCAGGGAGCGTCGGCCCACCGCCGCAGCGGGCGCGTCAGGCATTGCGCTCCTCATGCTGACCGGGTGCGGAGTCGCCGACGATCCGTGCCACCTGCGGCACCACGAGGAACCAGGTGACCAGGTGCATGAGGACCAGCAGGGCTCGGGTGCCCCAGCCGACCGATGCAGGCTGGTTGATCGCCGGGTACAGGGAGGCGACGGCCAGGGCCGTGCCCACCCAGTAGGCAATCGCGCGGGCGTGCAGCAGGCCGCGCGCGAGGGAGGCGGCCAGCGCGAAGAGCACCGCCGAGACCAGCGGCAGGAGCACGAAGAAGATCCAGGGGATGGGCTGCTGCACCGCGCCGCCCCACCACACCAAGGAGAAGTCCGTACCCAGGAGCCGTCCTATGACGTAGAGCACGAGTGAGATCACCGCAGCCCAGGCACCGGTGACGACCCCGGCGTAAACGAGCTGCCGGACGCTCGGGTTGGCGGAGGCCGGTGGTGCGATGGGGGTCACCGACTCCAGCCAGGGAGAGGACATGGGGTCATTGTGTCAGGCCGCCGGGTCGTCCCCCTTGCGGAAGCTACCGACGAGTAGGATCATGGAGTTACTCGCCGGTAACTACGGAGGCCTCGGCATGTCCCACTACAAGAGCAACCTGCGCGACCTGGAGTTCAACCTCTTCGAGGTGTTCGGCGGCGCCGAGCGGATGGGCACCGGCCCGTTCGCCGAGATGGACGCCGACACCGCCCGTGAGGTCCTGCACGAGGTCGACCGACTCGCCACCGGCCCGCTGGCCGAGCCGTTCGCCGAGGCGGACCGCACTCCCCCGGTCTACGACCCGCAGGCGCGCACGATCGCCATGCCCGAGGGCTTCAAGAAGGCGTTCGCCGCACTCCAGCAGGCCGAGTGGTGGCGGCTGGACCTGCCCGATCACCTCGGCGGCACCAGCGCACCGCCGTCCTTGCGGTGGGCGGCCAGCGAGCTGATGGTGGGAAGCAACCCGGCGGCGTTCATGTTCATGAACGGCCCGAGCATGGCCGCGGTCATGGACTACTACGGCAACGAGGAGCAGAAGCACTGGGCGCAGCTCATGATCGATCGCAACTGGGGCGCGACGATGGTGCTGACCGAGCCGGATGCCGGATCCGATGTCGGTGCCGGACGCGCGAAGGCGATCGACAACGGCGACGGCACCTGGCGCATCGAGGGCGTCAAGCGCTTCATCACCAATGGCGAGCAGGACATGACGGAGAACATCGTCCATATGGTGCTCGCGCGCCCCGAGGGCGCCGGGCCGGGCACGAAGGGCCTCTCGCTGTTCATCGTCCCCAAGTACCTGTTCGATCCGGCCACCGGTGAGCTGACCAAGCGCAACGGTGTCTACGCCACGAACGTCGAGCGCAAGATGGGGCTGAAGGTTTCGACGACGTGCGAGCTGACCTTCGGCGCCGATCCCGACGAACCCGCCATCGGCTGGCTGCTCGGCGACGACCACAACGGCATCGCCCAGATGTTCAGCGTCATCGAGTACGCGCGCATGCTGGTCGGCACGAAGGCGATCGCCACGCTGTCGACCGGGTACCTCAATGCACTGGAGTATGCAAAGACCCGCGTGCAAGGGGCCGACCTCACGCAGATGACCGACAAGACGGCACCGCGCGTGACCATCGCTCACCATCCCGACGTGCGGCGCGGGCTCATGCTGCAGAAGTCCTATGCGGAGGGCATGCGTGCGCTCATCGCCTACACCGCGTACTGGCAGGACCTCGTCCAGATGGGACGTGCGGGAGCCGAGCTGCCCGAGGGCATCAGCCTGGACCTTGCGGAGCGGATGAACGACCTGCTGCTGCCGGTCGTCAAGGGTGTCGGCTCGGAGCGCTCGTACGAGCTGCTGGCCGTCGGCCTGCAGACGTACGGCGGCTCCGGCTTCCTGCAGGACTACCCGCTGGAGCAGTACGTCCGCGACGCCAAGATCGACACCCTCTACGAGGGCACTACCGCGATCCAGGGCCTGGACTTCTTCTTCCGCAAGATGATCAAGGACCAGTTCACCGCGATCTTCCATCTCGCCGCACAGATCACCGACACGGTCAAGGGCGACGAGGGCTCCGGGCGCCTGCAGGCCGAGCGCGACCTGCTCGGCAGGGCACTGGAGGACGTGCAGGCGATGGTCGGCGTCATGGGCCAGTGGGCGATGGCCTCGCAGGAGAGCCCGCGCGAGATCTACAAGGTCGGGCTCAATTCCACGCGCCTGCTGATGGCGAGCGGTGACCTGATCATCAGCTGGCTGCTCCTGCGCCAGGCGGAGGTGGCGATCGCTGCGCTATCCGGATCTCCGTCCGACCGCGATCGCAGGTTCTACGAGGCGAAGATCGAGACCGCCCGGTGGTTCGCGCACAACCGACTGCCGCTCCTGGCGGCGGAGCGCGCCATCGCAGAGGCGACGACCCTGGACCTGATGGACCTGCCGGAGGAGTCCTTCTAGCGCGTCGCGTCGGCGCCGAGCGGGGGCGTCAGCCGCCCAGCGCCCGATCGAGGTCGCTGAGCAGGTCGTCGACCGACTCGATGCCAACCGACAGCCGCACCAGGTCGGCCGGGACCTCGAGGGGGCTGCCGGCGACGGACGCGTGGGTCATGCGACCAGGGTGCTCGATGAGCGACTCGACGCCGCCGAGCGACTCTCCCAGCGTGAACACCGTCGTGCGACTGCACACGTCAAGGGCCGCCTCCTCTCCGGCCGCGACCCGGAACGAGACCATGCCGCCGAAGTCGCGCATCTGCCGGGTGGCGACGTCGTGCCCCGGATGATCCGGGAGGCCGGGCCACATCACCTGCGCCACCGCGGGATGGTCGACGAGGAAGCCGGCCACGGCCCTCGCGTTCGCGCAGTGGCGGTCCATGCGCACGCCGAGCGTCTTCACGCCGCGCAGGGTCAGCCAGGCGTCGAATGGTCCGGGTACCGCCCCCTGCGCGTTCTGGTGGAAGGCCAGGGTCTCGGCGACCTGCAGGTCCGAGACGATGAGTGCACCGCCGATGACATCGCTGTGGCCGCCGATGTACTTCGTGGTGCTGTGCACGACGATGTCGGCCCCGAGGCCGATCGGCTGCTGCAGGTACGGCGACGCGAAGGTGTTGTCGACGACGAGCAGGGCGCCCGCCGCATGAGCCACCTCCGCAGCTGCTGCGATGTCCGCGATCGACAGCAGCGGGTTCGACGGGGTCTCCATCCAGACGAGCCGCGTACGGCCCGGGACGAGGGCGGCGCTCAGCAGGTCCGGATCGGTGACGTTCACGGGTGTCACCTCCACACCCCACGGCCCGGCCACCTTGGTGAACAGCCGGTAGGTGCCGCCGTAGGCATCGTGCGGGAGGACGACATGGTCACCGGGACGGCACAGTGCGCGGATGAGGGTGTCCTCGGCGGCCAGTCCGGACGCGAACGCGAGGCAGCGTGCTCCCTCGACACCCGGCGCCTCGAGCGCGACGAGGCACTCCTCGAGCGCCGTCCGCGTGGGATTGCCGCTGCGCGCGTACTCGTATCCGCCGCGCAGGCCACCGACGCCGTCCTGCTTGAAGGTGGAGACCTGGTAGATCGGCGGCACAACAGCGCCGGTCAACGGATCCGGCTCCTGCCCAGCGTGGATGGCCCGCGTCTCGAAGCCCGTCATGGTCGATCCCCTCTGCTCGGCCGCGTCATCCCGGCACCCACTGGACGTAGTCAGGAGGCGAGGTGCGCGAGCACATCCTGCCGAGTGACCACCCCGACGGGAACGCCGCCCTCGACGACGATGATGGCGTCCGCATCGGCCAGCGATCCGACAGCCGCCTGGATCGAGTCCCCCGCTCCCATCATCGGCAGCGGCGGCGACATGTGCTGCTCAACGCGGTCGGAGAGCAGTGCCCGTCCGGAGAACACCGCGTCGAGCAGGTCGCGCTCGGAGACCGAGCCGACCACCTCCGCAGCGCGGATCGGCGGCTCGGCGCGCACGACCGGCACCTGCGAGACGCCGAACTCGCGAAGCACGTCGATCGACTCGCGCACTGTCTCCGTCGGATGCATATGGACGAACTGGGGCAGCAGGCCGCCCTTCTCGCGCAGGATGTCGCCGAGCGTGCGGTCGGCATCGCCGGCGAGGAAGCCGTACGAGCGCATCCACGCGTCATCGAACACCTTCGACAGGTAGCCGCGACCGCCGTCGGGCAGCAGCACGACGATGACGTCGTCAGGCGCGGCTCGGCGGGCCACGTCGAGCGCGGCGACGACCGCCATCCCGCACGAGCCACCGACGAGCAGGCCCTCCTCGCGGGCGAGGCGTCGGGTGATCGCGAAGGCATCGGCGTCGGACACCGCGATCACCTCGTCGCAGATGCCCTCGTCGTAGGCCGCGGGCCAGAAGTCCTCGCCCACGCCCTCCACGAGATAGGGCCGACCCGTGCCTCCCGAGTAGACCGAGCCCACCGGGTCGGCGCCAATGATGCGCACGGCGCCGTTGCTGGCCTCCTTCAGGTAGCGGCCCGTGCCTGAGATCGTGCCGCCCGTTCCGATGCCCGCGACGAAATGCGTGATCCGCCCGTCGGTCTGACGCCAGATCTCCGGACCGGTGGTCTCGTAGTGCGTGCGGGGGTTCGCCGGATTGCTGTACTGGTCCGGCTTCCACGCTCCCGGGATCTCCTGCACGAGTCGGTCGCTCACTGAGTAGTACGAGCGCGGATCCTCGGGGTCCACCGCCGTCGGGCACACGACCACCTGCGCGCCATAGGCACGCAGGACGTTCTGCTTGTCCTCGCTGACCTTGTCCGGGCAGACGAAGATGCAGGAGTACCCGCGCTGCTGGCCGATCAGCGCCAGGCCCACGCCAGTGTTGCCGCTGGTGGGCTCGACGATGGTGCCACCCGGGGCCAGCAGCCCCTGCTCCTCGGCCGCGTCGATCATCCGCGACGCAATGCGGTCCTTGACCGACCCACCGGGGTTCAGGTACTCGACCTTGGCCAGGACCAGCGGCCCGCTCCCCCCATCCGGTCGGTCCAGCACCCGACCGAGGCGCACGAGGGGGGTGTTGCCGATGAGGTCCGTCACCGAGTCCACGTAGTCCACGACCTGACCGTGGCAAGCGGATCATCGGGGTGCAAGTCCGGCTCATGCACCTGCGAAGGCTTCGCGGGAGTCCGGGGCCCGGCGGGACCGCGGCCCGGCGGAGCCCGTCGTACGCTCGGCCCGTGACCAGGACGGCCTCGGCAGGCACCGGACGTGCCTCCTCCGCCACCTGGCGACCGGTGAGCGGGCCGATCCTCGGCCTCATCGCCGCGTCGCTCGTCGCTCTGACCGTGGTGTCGACCGCGTTCGGGCTGGTCGTCGCCGACGGCTCGTACATCCCGGCCGCTGACGGACTGCCGGACCCCGGTCCGCTCGTGGGCTGGGGCGCCCCGGTGCTGCGTGCCCTGACCAACCTCGCCGCGATCGCCACGATCGGGTGGCTGCTCGCCGCGACCCTCCTCGACCCCTCGTCGCGCGAGGGCGTCGTCTCACGCGCGGGACGGACGGACCTGAGGCGCGCCACCGCTTCCGCTCTCGCCTGGGCCGTCCTCGCGGTGCTGCAGATGTTCGTCGAGCTCGCCGCGATCCTCGGACTGCCCCTGGCAGACGCCGCCAACCCCGACGTGGTTTCGACCTACTCCAACGAGATCCCGGCGACCCGGGCGCTGCTGTTCATGGCCATCCTCGCGTTCGTCGTCGCGGTCGGCTCGCTGGTGACGGTCACGACGGGCGTGGGGGCAGCCTGGCTCATCGTCGCCATCGCCGCCGCCGTCCTGCCCGCGCTCGCAGGGCAC
The DNA here is from genome assembly GCA_017856385.1 of Actinomycetota bacterium. Classification (GTDB taxonomy): domain Bacteria; phylum Actinomycetota; class Actinomycetes; order S36-B12; family S36-B12; genus UBA10649. Next base: position 34,007 of record JAFMFD010000012.1, on the reverse strand, counting down.
GCGGCCGGCCTCGGCGACCATGCCCTCGCGACGACAGCGGGTGTCGCCCACGTGGTGGCGGCCGTGCTGTGGATTGGCGGCCTGCTGGCACTGGCTGTGCACGCCGCTCGGCGCGACCTGCCGCTCGCACGGCCCGTCGAGCGCTTCTCGACCATCGCCCTAGTCTCGATCCTGCTGCTCGCCGCGAGCGGTGTGGCAAACGCCTACACGCGACTGGACAACGCGGGCCAGCTCGTCACCACCGGCTACGGGCAGATGCTCCTGCTCAAGGCCGGACTGATCGTCACACTGGGGATCCTCGGATGGCTCATGCGCGCTCGCGTCACCTCGACCCTCGGCCGCTCCTCCCGGGCATCCGTGTTCGCGAGGGTCGCCGGCATCGAGCTGCTCGTCATGGTCACGGCGGTCGGCCTTGGCGTCGCCCTCGCCAGCAGCCCGACTCCCCGGGTCGAGGTGCTGATGACGACCTACGGCGAGAGCCTGCTCGGGTTCCCGTACCCGCCCGCGCCCACCATCGCGAACGTTGCACTCGGGTTTTCCTTCGACCCGCTGTTCCTCACTGGCGCACTCGTGGCCGCGGGCCTCTACGTCGCCGGGGTGTTCCGCCTGCGCGCGCGCGGCGATGCGTGGCCGGTGATGCGCACGGTGGCCTGGCTGGCAGGCCTCGGCGTCGTGATCTGGTGCACCAACGCGGGGATCTCCGTCTACTCGCAGGTGTCGGTGGGCCTGCACATGGTCCAGCACATGACGCTGACGATGCTCGCCCCCATCCTCCTCGTGCTCGGAGCCCCGGCGACGCTCGCGCTGCGCGCACTCAAGCCCGCGGTGGGCAATGAGCGCGGCCCGCGAGAGTGGCTGGTCTGGTTCCTGCACAGCTGGATCACGCGCATCCTGACGAACCCGTTCTACGTGTTCTTCGTCTACGTCATCGGCTTGTACGCGCTGTACTTCACGCCCGCCTTCGGCTGGCTCATGGGCAGCCACGTCGGGCACGTGGTGATGCAGCTGCACTTCCTGTTCTCCGGCTACCTGTTCTACTGGGTGCTCATCGGCATCGATCCGCGTCCGCGCCCCCTTCCCTACTGGGGTCGCTTCCTGCTGCTCCTGCTCGCCATCTCCGTGCACGGCTTCTTCGCCGTGGCGATGATGATGGGGACCGAACCCCTCGCGACCGAGTGGTACGGCATCGTGCGGCCGCCGTGGATCGGCGATTCGCTGCAGGACAGCCTGAACGGCGGACAGGTCGCATGGGGGCTCGGGGAGATCCCGAACCTCATCGTGCTCATCGCCATCGCCGTGCAGTGGTCGCGCAGCGACGCACGCGACGCGAAGCGGCACGACCGGCAGGCCGACCGGGACGACGACGCCGAGCTGCGGGCCTACAACGAGCGGCTGGCATCTCTCCACCGGCAGGATCGGGCCTGATACCCTAGGGGGTATGCTGACCTCAACCCGGACGGCCGCGGCCGCCCTCGCCGCCACCGCCCTCATCGCCCTCGCCGGCTGCTCCTCTAGCCCCACCGGCACCGCCGAGGCCGTACCGATCAAGGCAGCGACCGCCCCCCAGCGCGTGGATGCGCAGGCCTTCGCACAGGTCGTGGCCGCACCCGGCGTGCAGATCATCGACGTCCGCACGCCCGAGGAGTTCGCGGAGGGCTACATCGAGGGCGCCGTCAACTACAACCTCCAGGGCCCGGACTTCGCGACCCAGGTTGCCGGGCTCGACCCCGCCGGCACCTACGCCGTCTACTGCCGCAGCGGCAACCGGTCGCAGGCCGCCGTCGACGCAATGCGGCAGGCGGGCCTCACGAGCGTGTACGAACTGCAGACCGGGATCGTCGGCTGGCAGGAGGCAGGTCTGCCGGTCGTGCGCTGACAGGCGCCGTACCGTGGTGCGGTGAGCACTTACCGGCGCCGCTGCGCCGCCATCGCTGCGGTGGGAGCCGCCCTCCTCGGTTCCGTCCTTGCCGGCATGATCGGCGCAGCCGCCCCCGCTCAGGCGTCCCCCGGGTTCCATCCCTCGCGGCTGGAGTCCATCGGCGACGCGCGCCAGGTCATCGTGGTGACCGCACCGTCGTGGCGCTCGACCACCGGCACCCTGCGTGCCTACGAGCGCACTGACGACGGCGACTGGCGCATCGTCGTCGATGCGATCCCGGCGAACCTCGGCTACGGCGGCCTGGCGCCCGCGGCGACGCGTCGCCAGGCCACGGGCACGACACCTGCGGGAACGTTCGCCATCGTCGACGCCTTCGGTCGCAGGGGTGATCCCGGGACGCAGATGCCCTACCGTCGCGTCGACCGCGACGACGCATGGACCTACAACCCACGTGTGCCCGCGACGTACAACCTCTTCCAGGACGCGCCCGTCTCGTGGTCGTCGTACGGCTCGTACGTCGAGATGCTCTGGTCCTACGGGCGGCAGTACGACTACGTGACCGTGCTGGACTACAACCTGCCGACGGGTGACATCACCCGCAATGCCCGCGGAGTCAGGCGAACCAGCACGCCGGCCGACACGCGCGCGGGCGGGGGAATCTTCCTGCACGTGAGCAAGGGCACGCCCACCGCAGGCTGCATCGCGATCGCACGGCCGCGCATGCGCGGGATCCTGCAGTGGCTGGATCCGCGGAAGGATCCCGTGCTCGTGGTGGGCCCGGTGGGCACCCTGCGCTGATCGAGCGAGGGGATCAGCCGATCCGAATGTCCTCCAGCACGGGGAACTCGGTGCGCCAGCGCAGCGGCGCATCCGGGTCGACCTCGACGATGAGCACCTCGGGTCCTGACCCTGCCTGGGCCACGACGGCGCCCTTCGGGTCGATACCGACCGAGTGGCCGCCCAGCGTGATCCCCGGCTGGCTGCCCACTTCATTGCAGGCCAGCAGCCACGCCTGGTTCTCGATCGCGCGTGCACGCGTCAGCACATCCCAGTGCTCGATCCGCGGCGTGGGCCAGCCCGACGAGATGACGAAGGCCGTGGCACCACCCTCCGTGAGCGCGCGGAACAGCTCCGGGAACCGCAGGTCGTAGCAGGTCGCCAGGCCGGTCGGCCCCAGCGGCGTCTCGACCACGAACAGCTCGTCGCCACCGCTCATGAGCACGGTCTCACCGCCGTCGAAACCGAAGAGGTGGATCTTGCGGTACGCCGCAGTGAGTGCACCGTCGGGGGCGAACAGCACGCTGGTGTTGTAGTGGTCGTCGCCGTCGATCTCCGCGATCGATCCGCCATGGAGCCAGATGCCCCGCTGCCGGGCAAGACCGCTCAACGCCTCGACCAGCGGGCCGTCGATCGACTGCGCATGCTCCCGGGCAGCGGTGATGTCGAAGGCACCCACATGCCAGAGCTCCGGCAGCACGAGCATGTCGCAGTCCGACGCCACGTCGTCGACCAGCGAGAGCGTCCGCGTGACACGATGCGCCACCGGCTCGTCCGACGAGACCTCGAGCTGGATGAGTCCCACGCGTACCGTCATGGCGAGAACCCTAGGGCGCAGGGCACGCCGCGGCTACGGTGCTGACATGGATCCTCGGCACTCACCTGACCGTGATGAGCTCATCGGCATCTGGGACGCGACGTCGACGGGCTTCCTCGACCTCGCGGCCTCCCTTGACGACCAGCAGTGGTCCGCCCCCACCCCCTGCCCGGGCTGGACCGCCGGCGACCTCGTGTCCCACGTCATCGACATCGAGCAGCTCCTCGACCAGGCACCCCGGCCCCAGCATGAGCCCGACTGGGACGCGCTTCCGCATGCGACGGGCGACGTCGGGCGCTTCACCGAGGTGGGCGTCGATGTCCGGCGCGGTCGCACCCGCGACGACGTCGTCGCCGAGCTTCGCGCAACCCTCGCCGCGCGACGTACCGCTCTCAGCGCGCTGCCATCGGACGCCGAGGTGCTGAGCCCGTTCGGCCGCCCCACGACCCAGGAGCGGCTCCTGCGGATGCGCATCCTCGACACCTGGGTGCACGAGCAGGACATCCGACGTGCCATCGGGCAGCCGGGGGGCATGGCGTCGGACGGGGCGATCGTCGCGCTGCAGGTCTTCCTCGACGGCCTGCCCAAGGCGTGGGCCAAGCAGGTGGGTGCGCCGGCGGGCAGCGTCGCGCACGTCGTCATCAGCGATGTCGGACGCGGCGTGGAGGCTTGGGTCCTCGTCGGTGAGGACGGCCAGGGGGCTATGTCCGCACCCGTGGACGACCCTGATGTCGAGCTCACGCTCGGCTGGGATGACTTCCTGACCCTCGCGGCCGGGCGCGCGGAACCGGAGTCCGTGCATGGACGAGTGCACGTGGGCGGGAGCCCCGAACGCGGGGCGCGGCTCCTCGCGTCGCTCACGATGACGCCCTGACCGGCGGCTCACGGGGTCGTGGCCCCGGCCGTGGGCAGGACTCCGCTCATCGCCGTCCGGCACAATGGCGAGCATGGCCGCGAGCGACGGCACCATCCGCGTGTTCCTCATGGACGACCACGAGATCGTGCGCCGCGGCCTCGCCGACCTCATCGGGCTCGAGAACGACATGGAGGTCGTGGGTGAGGCAGGCTCGACGCGGGAGGCCCTGCTGCGCATCCCCGCCGTCCATCCGCAGGTCGCCGTCCTCGACGTGCGCCTGCCCGACGGGAACGGTGTCGAGGTGTGCCGCGACATCCGCTCGTCGATGCCGGAGGTCAACTGCCTGATGCTGACGTCCTACGCCGATGACGAGGCGCTGTTCGACGCGATCATGGCCGGGGCCGCGGGCTACGTGCTCAAGGAGATCCGCGGGAACGACCTGATCGAGGCGATCCGCCACGTCGCGCAGGGCCGGTCGCTCCTCGATCCGAAGGCGACGGCGCGAGTACTCGACCGGCTTCGCAACGGAAGCCCGCAGGACGATCGACTTGCCGGCCTCTCCGACCAGGAGCGACGCATCCTCGACCGCATCGGCGAGGGGATGACGAACCGGCAGATCGGCGAGTCGATGCACCTGGCCGAGAAGACCGTCAAGAACTACGTCTCCAGTCTGCTGGCCAAGCTGGGCATGGAGCGGCGCACGCAGGCTGCGGCCTTCGTCGCGCGCACGAACGCGGAGAGCGACCACCGCTGACCTGCGGTGCCTACTCCCGGAAGAGCGCGGAGTAGGCGTTCAGTGCCTGCTGCCCGCCGAGGTGCGCGTAGAGCACCGTCGAATTGCGCGGGATCTCCCCCGAGGCGATCAGGTCGATCATCCCGGCCATCGACTTGCCCTCGTAGACGGTGTCGAGGATGACCCCCTCCAGGCGCCCGGTCAGGCGGATGGCGTCGAGGGTCGACTCGACCGGTATGCCGTAGTAGTCACCGGCCCAGCCCTCGAGCACGGTGATCTCGTCGTCACGCAGGTCACGCCCGAGGTCGATGAGGTCGGCCGTGTGACGCGCGATGCGGGCGACTTGGTCCCGCGTCTTCTCCAGCGTCGCGGACGCATCGATGCCGATGACGCGGCGGGGCCGGTCCTGGCCGGCGAAGCCAGCGATCATGCCGGCGTGGGTGCTCCCCGTGACGGTGCAGACGACGATGGTGTCGAAGAAGATGCCCAACTCCTTCTCCTGCTGCTCGACCTCGTAGGCCCAGTTCGCGAAGCCCAGGCCCCCGAGTCGATGCTCGGAGGCTCCGGCCGGGATGCCGTACGGCTTCCCGCCACGGGCCTCGACATCGGCAAGGGCCCGCTGCCAGCTGTCACGGATGCCGATGTCGAAGCCGGACGAGTCCAGGCGGACCTCCGCTCCCATGATGCGCGACAACATGATGTTGCCGACCCGGTCATTGACGGAGTCCGGCCAGTCCACCCATGCCTCCTGCACCAGCACTGCCTTCAGCCCGAGGTGAGCGGCGACGGCGGCCACCTGCCGTGTGTGGTTCGACTGGACGCCACCGATCGACACGAGTGTGTCCGCACCGGAGCCGATCACGTCGGGGACGATGTACTCGAGCTTGCGCACCTTGTTGCCGCCGTAGGCCAGGCCGCTGCTGACGTCCTCGCGCTTCATCCAGATCTGCGCACCCCCGAGATGGGAGGAGAGACGCGGAAGCGGGTGCACCGGGCTCGGGCCGAACGTCAGCGGGTGGCGGGGGAAGTCAGCGAGTGACACGGGTGCTCCTCAGTGGCTGGCGGGTGATCAGCCCTCATTCTGCCCAGCATCGACAGCATCCGGGTCAGAGGGGAGCCGCGACATCATCCGATCGAGAACCAGCCAGAAGAGAGCTCCGATGATGACGAAACTCGCCACGCCCGTCCAGAAGCCGAGCGCCGAGGGCTGCGTGCCCGTGAACTCGTCGAAGACGTCACGGGCAACGGTCTGGGCGAACTGGGCGCTGTTGAGAACGAACAACGGGATCTGGAAGAGCCCCACGACCAGACCTGACAGCGCGACGACGACGAAGCTCGTCCGAGGGCGCCCCGACGGCGGTTGCCATGCCATGACTCCCACGAAGGCCAGGCCGAGGAGCATGATGTTGATCCAGATGACATCGGGGATTCCCAACCCATTGACCGCGGCCAGCCATGCACCACGTGCCTCCTCCAGATCCGCCATCCCCTCCTTCGCCAGCGCGCGGTCGGCTTGGGACCACTTGTCCTCCGTCAGGTCGGCATCCCACTTGGCGAGAGCTGTCGAGACCACGTCCAGGGCCTCGGCAACCTGCGGGTCGCCCCGCAGGGATCGATTCGAGATGTCGAAGGTGGTCAGGGTGAGGAACGTGGTGAAGAGCTCATCGGCAGCGGTCTCCGTCACTCCGGGCACGCCCTCGATCGCGCGCTCGACCTTGAGGACGGCGGCCACCACCTCCGACCCCTTCTCGTAGACGGCCTTGTCATCGGACCACAGTTGCTGGACAGAGAAGGTCAGGCTGAAGACGAAGGCCGTACTGAGGAGCGCCTGCAGAGCCGTGAGGGAGGCTCGATCACCCGACTCATCGACATGGCGGCGGCGCAACCCCGTGACCGCGACGATAACCGCAAGGGGCGGCACGACGGCAAGGGTGACGCAGAGCCAGATAGGCAGGCCGTAGAGGGCGTTCTGGAGAAACATCCTGCGATGCTAACTAGGCGGCATCCAGGGGAACGCGCCAGGTGAGGCGGGTCCCACCTGCCTCAGACACCCGCTCAAGCACGCACGTCCCACCGAGGTCGTGAGCCCGTGCACTGACATTGGCGACGCCCGAACGGCGTCCAGCCGGATCATCCACGATGCCCACGCCGTCATCGGTCACGGCAAGGACGACATCGCCGCCCTGGATCTGGACCAGAACATCGACCCCGCGCGCTTCCGCATGCCGCGCCACATTGGCCAACGCCTCGCGCAGGGCGGCGACCAGCTGGTCGGCGACCTCGCTGGAGACCATCGAGTCCACGGGCCCTGCGAAGCGCACGGCCGGCGTGAACCCGAGCAGCGTCGCCGCCTGCGAGGCCTCGCGCAGGATCCGTCCGCGTGCACTCGACGTGGGGCCGTCCACCGGCTCGTGCAGCGCGAAGATCGTCTGGCGGATCTGAGTGATCGTCTCGTCCAGCTCGTCGATGGCCCGCGCCACCCGTTCCGCGGCCGCCTCCGGGACGTCCGGCACGCGCGTGGTGCCCTGAAGCATCATCCCCGTGGCGAAGAGCCGCTGGATGACGAGGTCGTGCAGGTCGCGCGCGATGCGGTCGCGATCCTGGAACACGGCCAAGCGCTCGTGCTCGCGTCGTGCCTCGGCGAGCACCAGCGTCACTGCGGCCTGGGAACCGAAGGATGCAGCGAGCTCGATGGTCCTCGAGGGAAGGACGAGATCGTCCGTCGACCACAGCAGTACGAGTGCGCCGAGGGCGCGGTCGGCTGTGCTGAGCGGGATGATGAGGGCGGGCCCGAGAGGACCGACGCTGATCGTCGTCCCGAGGACCTCCTCGCCGCTCGTCACCAGGTGCTCGGCGCCGGTCGCGAGGACGCTGCTTGCGGCGGAACCCACCGGCACCTGCTGATCCGGCCATCCACTGATGACGGCCAGCACCTCAGCGGTGGCCTCGGGTCGTCGTCGCGCCCCCGCTCCATCCGGCGACCCATCGCGGGCATCGACGATCTCCACGACGAGACCCTGGGGCTCGCTGAGCCCGATGAGGACCACGTCCGCCCCCGTCAGGCCGCGTGCGTGGTGCGCGATCAGCGAGAGGGCCTCGGCCTCATCGCCGTCGGCCAGCACCGCGTTCGCGATGTCCGCGACCGCCTCCTGCCACTGCTCACGGGTCCGCGAGCGCTCGTACAGTCGCGCGTTCTCGATCGCGACGGCCGCTGCGGCCGCGAGGGCCATGACCGTGCGCTCGTCGTCCTCGGTGAATCCCTGCCCGGACCGCTTCTCGGTGAGGTAGAGATTGCCGAACACCTCACCGCGCACGCGGAGCGGAACGCCCAGGAAGGACGTCATCCCCGGGTGCCCGGCGGGAAAGCCGACCGCCGAGGGATGGGCCGCGAGATCGTCCAGGCGCAGCGGCGCCGGGTGCTCGATGATCAGGCCGAGGATGCCCCGGCCGGCGGGCAGCTCACCGATCTGCTCGGCGGCCTGCGCCTCGATGCCGACATGGATGAACTCCTCGATCCGCCCATCCGGGCCGAGCACCCCGAGCGCTCCGTAGGAGGCCTCGACGAGCTCCACGGCCGCCTCCACGATGCGGCGCAGCGTCGATCCAAGCTCCAGCCCCGCCGCGACGGACACCGCCGCGGAGAGGAGGCCCAGTTCGCGATCGACCGATCCGCTCACGCCCGCTGCTCCCTCACCCTCGAAGACTAGGCTGGCGGAGCCCGTGACAGCCGATACTTTGGGCGCTGTGACCCTGCGCACGCGGACTCTCGTCGCCTCGGCGATCGCGTTGGCGGCACTGGTCCTCATGGGCGTCATCGTCCTGGCTCAGTACCTCATCACGGCGACGTCGAGCATGGCCGTGCAGGACGCCCTGTTCCCTGCCGTGGAGACCTCGGCCCAGGTGAGCCTCGAGCAGGCCAACGCTAGCGGCTCGCTGTCCGACTACGTCATGCTCCGGCGTGACACCGCACTGGACGACTACCGCCAGACGATCGGGCGTGCCACGACCCTCATCGACGAACTGCGGGTCGCCACGGAGGGCGACGCATCCCTCACGGCACTGGTGGACGAGGCGCTGGCCGCGCAGCGCGCCTGGGTCAAGGCAGATGCCGATCCTGTGATAGCTCTCATGCAGGCGGACAAGCGCGTGCGCGCAGAGCGGCAGACCAACTCCCAGGAGGCCTGGGACGCGTACTACGCGATGGTGGCCGCGTCGAATCGGCTGCACGATGCGCTCAACACCGCGCGCCATGACGCCTCGTCAGCGGTGAGCGGCCTGACCCGAACTCTCGGCATCACCCTCCTGGTCGTCGCAGTGCTCGTCCTGCTTGGCCTCGTGCTGTTCTTCCTCGGCCTGCAGATGTGGGTGCTCGCTCCACTTGCCGCACTGCGCGGCGACCTGACGCGTGCTGCGAGGACCACCGGTCACACGACGCCGATCCGGCCGTACGGGCCCCCGGAGCTGCAGGCCGTGGGCGTCGATGCCGAGCTGCTCCGACGCAACCTGGTCGCGGAGATCGACGAGGCCCAGGCGGCCCGCGAGGCCCTCATGCACGATGCCCCGCTCGTCACCGCGATGCGGGGGGAGTTGGCCGTCGGCCAGGCACCAACGGTCCCCGGCTTCGAGCTCGCCGGGTACAACCATTCCGCCGAGGGGGTCGTGTCTGGCGACTGGTGGGACGCCATCACCCCGCCCGACGGCAGCCTCGTCCTCGTCGTGGCCGACGTGTCGGGGCATGGACCCGGCGCCAGCCTCACCGCGGTCCGCGTCCGGTCGGTGCTGCGCACGGCGCTGCGCACGGGGTCAGGGCTCGCGGAGTCCGTCACCCTGGCCGCGGATGCGTGCACGGACGACGACCACTTCGTCACTGCCATCGTCATGCGTCTGGACCGCGACCTCGGCACGATCACGTGGTGCAACGCCGGGCACCACCCGGCGATCACCGTGACGCGGACCAAGGACGCCACCCTGTGCGAGCCCACCGGTCCGCTGATCTCCTCGCTCGGCGGGGAGTGGACCGTCCGAACGCGCTTCTTCTCCCCGGGTGACGTCGTGGTCGCGTTCACCGACGGACTCGTCGAGTCGCGCAACGCCGAGGGCGAGGAGCTGGAGTCGGCCGCGGTCGCGCAGCTCATCCGTGCGATGGACGGTCCTGTGCGCGAGAACCCTGCGGAGCTCATCACCCGACTGCTGGCCCAGGCACGTCATCGGGCGACGGACTGGCGACGCGACGACATCACCGTGATCGCCGCCGTCCGGGAGGCGTAGGCGGTCGTCCAGCCGGGGGATGGCCATGGCAGCATGGCTTCATGCGCCGACTCCTCTCCGTGACCAGCCTGACCCTGTCCATCGCCCTCGCCGCCGGCCTCGCCCTCGCGTCCCCGGCAGGCGCCGCTCCCCCCGAGGGTCCGCAGACCCGGGCCGACCTCAAGGGCACGACGATCTCGCGCTCGCTGTTCGGCATGCACGTGTTCAACGTCGAGGACGACGTCTGGCCCACCGTGCCCGTCGGGAGCCTGCGCCTGTGGGACAACGAGACCACGTGGTCGGTGATCGAGCCGCTGCAGAACGCCTTCGCGTGGGGCAAGCTCGACAATGCGGTGGCCAACGCCGAGAAGAACGGCATGAAGGACATCCTGTACGTGCTTGCCGGAACGCCGTCCTGGGCATCCGACGACCCGGCCTCCGGTGGAGCGGCCGGCGTCCTTCCGGGCGCCGCGGGCATGCCCCGCAACCTGGCGGACTGGGATGACTTCGTGACCCAGGTCGCCACCCGCTACAAGGGCCGCATCTCCGCGTACCAGGTGTGGAACGAGGCGAACCTGACCACGTTCTCGACCGGCAGCCCTGCCGAGATGGCCGAGCTCACCAAGCGCGCATACGACATCATCAAGAGCATCGACCCGAGTGCGACTGTCGTCGCGCCCAGCACGGGCACGCGCTTGGGCGGGCCGTTCAAGAAGTTCTACCCCGCCTACCTGCAGGAGCTGAAGAAGCGCGACTGGCCGGTGGACGTCTGGGCGGTGCACACCTACCCGCACTCCCTCGGCACCCCCGCCGATCGCGCGGCCCTCGCGCGCACCTACCTCGACATGCTCAAGCAGTACGGGGCTCCCAGCCGGCCGATCTGGGACACTGAGAACAACTTCGGCCTCGCGGGCCCGGGGCCGCAGAACCCCGACCAGGACATCACCGACGGTCGCGCGGCGTCGTGGACGGCGCAGACCTACCTCGACGCGCTCCGGCTGGGCATCAGCCGCGTGTACTGGTACGCGTGGGGTCCGGAGAACGACCTCGTCGGCATCCAGATGTACGACGGAACGCCCGCCGCCACGGCCTTCGCAACGCTGCAGGACTGGATCGTCGGAGCGAGCTACCAGGGCTGCCGCGGAGCCAGGCCGGTGGTCTGCAACTTCGTCAAGTCCGGTGCACCCATGAAGGTCGTGTGGACCGAGCGCGGCGCCAAGAAGTTCAAGACGAGGGGCTTCACCGAGGTCTGCTCACTCAACGGCACGTGCACCCCGATCTCCGGAAAGTCGATCCGGGTCTCGGCACCGGTGCTGCTGAAGAAGTAGGTCATCGCTCCTCGGCGACACTGTTGCCGCCGTCGACGACGATGACCTGGCCGGTGATGTAGGACGCGCCGGGGGTGCACAGCCACGCGATGGCGCTGGCCACCTCATCGGGTGTTGCACTGCGCCCGATCGGCACGCGCCGACCCTGCTGGGTCTCGTGCGGGGTCTGCGATTCAGTGGCGATCCATCCCGGGGCCACCGCATTGACGGTGATCCCGACCCCCGCGAGGTCGACGGCGACAGCGCGGGTCAGGCCCACCATGCCGGCCTTCGCGGCGGCGTAGACGGCCTCGCCGCGCATCGCCATCACCGGTCCGCTCACGCTGGCGACGTTGACGATGCGTCCCGCGTCGCTGTGGTGCAGGTGGGGCAGTCCCGCGGACAGCACATGGAATGCGGTGTCGAGGTTGCGTGCCAGGCCGGCTCGCCACGCCTCATCCGTCAGCTCGCCCACGGCACCTGCCTCCCCCGAGGATCCGATGCTCACCATGCCCGCATTGCTGACGATGATGTCGAGGCGGCCGAGTGCCTCGACAGTCGCCGCCACGACGTCACGGGCCTGCCGACCGTCCGTGAGATCGGCCACGACTCCGACGGATCGGGCACCTCTCGCCACGAGAGCTTCGGCACGCTCATGGATGCGGTCCGTCGTTGACGTCACGACCACATCGGCACCGAGGTCGACGAGAAGCCGTGCGGTGGCGAATCCGATGCCGCCCGGGGACCCGGCCCCGGTGACGAGCGCAGCTCGTCCGGCAAGGTCGAAGGCCGCCGGGATGCCGCTCACGGGACGATCCGTGAGACGGCCTCACGGAACAGCTCGCTGTGCAGGTCGACGTCGGCGCCGGTGGTGTCGGGGCACATGAGCGCCATGTTGTGGAACGGCGTGATGATGACGCCCCTGTTCGACAGGAACAGGTGCAGGTACTCCTCGAGATCGTCGTCATGGGCTGCGGCCGACGCCGTGCCCGTGAGCGGCGCCGGTCTGGTGAAGCGGTACTCCGCCCGCGCCCCGAGCTGAGTCACCGACCACGGGACGTCGAACTCGGCCAGCGTTTGCTCGACCCCCTCGCGGAAGCGCGTCGCAAGGTCGATCATGTGCGTGAAGGCGGCGTCGGTCAGCACCTCACCGAGGGTCGCCCGCATCGCAGCGGTCGACATGGCGTTGCCCGCGAGTGTTCCGCCAACACCGCCGACATCGACCAGGTCAGCCTCGACGTGCAGCGCGACCTCGTCCGCCACGGCCGCCGTGAGCCCGTACGCACCGCTGGGGACCCCGCCGCCGATGCTCTTGCCGATGACGAAGATGTCGGGCTCGAGGCCCCACGCCGCCGTGCATCCACCGGGTCCCGCCGAGATGGTGTGCGTCTCGTCGATGAGCAGCAGCGTCCCGTGCGCGGTGCACAGGTCGCGCACGGCCTCGAGGAACCCGGGCTCCGGGAGCACGATGCCGATATTGGTGAGGGCCGGTTCCATGATGAGGACCGCGACGTCACCGTGCGCCAGCCCCGCCTCGACGGACGCGATGTCGTTGAACTCGGCTACGCGCGTCGTCTGGTCCACGGGGACGGCCGGACCAACATTGCCGCCTCGAGGTGCGGTGCCGCCGTCGTCACCGGTGATGACGAAGGTCTCGTCCACCGAGCCGTGGTAGCAGTAGGAGAAGGCCATCACCCTTGGGCGTCCGGTCACCATGCGGCCGATGCGCATTGCCCACCGATTGGCATCGGTCGCCGTCAGGCTGAACGACCAGTAGGGCAGGCCGAACCTGCGCGTCAGGTCCGCCGCGACCCACTCCGCGTCCTCCGTCGGCATCATCGTCGTGATGCCGCCGAGGTCCCCGATGCGCCGCTGGACGGCCTCCACCGTGGCTCGTGGTGAGTGACCCGCCATCGATCCGGTGTCGCCCAGCGCGAAGTCCACGTACTCATTGCCGTCGATGTCCGTGATGCGGTTGCCATGGGCGGTGGCGAGGTACACGGGGTAGCCTCCCGACCACTTGTTCATCCAGGTCATCGGAACACGCCCGAGCAGGTGATCAGCCGCCTCGAATGCCGCCCGCGAGCGCGGAGTCCGCTTCTGGTGGCGCGCATGCTCCTCGACGATGAGGGCCCTGAGCCGATCCCGGTCGATCGTCACGAGCAGACCTCCACTCCTCGGGGCCGCACGCGGCCACACCTCTCGCAAGTCCCCGAGGCGACTCTCGCACATGAGAGGCTGCCCCGGTGAGCGAGATCGCGCCCGACCCGCCGCCGAGTGATCCAGCACAGGTCAAGCTGCACTTCCTCGGCCTGACCTTCGACCCCCACCGGCTGATCTACTCGACGCTGATCATCATCGTGTCACTCTCGATCTACGGCGACAGCGACTTCAAGGAGTTCACCGCCGGCACGGCAGTCGTGCTGTCCGCGGTGCTCATCGCGCCCCTGTTCGCCCTGACGATGGCGCATGCGTTCTCCGACGCCCTCGACATGCAGATCAGGCTCGGCCGGCGACTGACGGGCCGCGATCGGCGTCACATTCTGGCGTCGAACCTCGAGTACATGTACATCGCCGTTCCCCCGCTGCTGCTCATCGGAGTCCTCGGACCCACGTCGGTGCCACCCAACCTGATCCTGGACATCATCGTGGCGAGCGGGCTGATCAGCCTGTTCCTCTGGGGTGCATTCGCCGCACGGATGGCCAGGCTCGGCCGCTGGGCGCAGGTGCGCACCGGGCTGAGCTACTCGCTGATGGGCCTGATCGTGGTGGTGGTCGAGCTCGCCCTCACGCACTGACCACCCAGTCGAGTCGCCCATCAGCAGCCGGTCGCGCCAGCAGGCCCGCGGCGACGCCGCCGAGGTAGGCCGCGCCGAGGGCGCCCGGCTCGCCGATGTCGACGAACGTGGCATCGCCCAGCTGCCGCCGCTTGGCGTCGGCCACCATCGCATTGCGGGTCCAGCCGCCCGCCAGGACGGCAGACCGGTGAGGGCCGGCGACCCGGTCCATCTCCGCCAGCGCCTCGCCCGCCATCCGCGTCAGGTCCTCGACAGCTGCCCGCCACGTGCTTGCGGGGCTCACGCCGTCCGTCACATTGCCGAGAACCACGGCGTCGTTGCCGACCTCGAACAGGCGCGGACTGTCCTCGCCGCGCGGGAGTGCCAAGGCGGCCTCGCCGAGGGCCAGCCGCGCGGCGCGATCGTCCGCGCCCACGAGTGCGGCGATCCGCTCGAGGGTGAGCCCCGTCAGTCGGCCCGCGAGCAGGATCTGGTGGTCGGGCAGGACGGACCAGTCGACATCGATGTCGCTGTCGGTGAGCTGCTCGATCTCGTCATGTGACAGCGGCTGCCGGACAGTGCGGATCAGCGCCTCCGCCGTGCCCATCGAGTCGAACAGGGCACCGTCCCGCGCAGCCCCGCTGACCAGAGCCGCGGCCTGGTGATCGAGGCCCGCGACGGTCAGATGCGCACCGTGGAGCAGGGGCGGCACGTCCTCCCCGCGCACCCGCCCCGCAGGATCACCGGCCCACACCCGTTCACGCGCCAGCAGGTCGCCCACAAGGTCGACTGCCACGGGCCACGGCTCACGCAGGGAGATGTCGAGCATCCCGGTCCGCGAGGCCAGGGAAGCCTCGCTCACCTCGTCGCCGCCCATGGCGCGAACGACCCACTCAGCGACGCACAGGTGCCGCACCGCGTCGAGCGCGCCGGGGACGTTCTGCCGCAGCCACATCACTTTCATCAGTGACGGCTTCGAATTCAGCCTGCGCCCGGTGGCCCGTTGGTACTCGCGTGGCTCGACCACCGCCCGCACGGCGCCCGCGTCCCCACGGGGGTCGAACCACGCCAGCACCGGGGCGCACGGTCGCCCGTGGCGGTCCAGGAGCACCCCCGCCTCGGCGATTCCGGTGACGCCGATGGCGGTCACCTCGGTGGCCCCCGAGTCGGTCGCCGCGCGTGCGCACACGTCGAGCGCGATCGAGGCGAGATCGGTCGCATCCGCGTCCGCCCACGGGCCCTGGTGCCGCCACGGCGTGGCCACGGCGGCCTCGCCGACGACGCTTCCCTCCGTCGTGACCGCGACCGCCTTGACCGACGTGGTGCCGACGTCGACGCCGACCAGCACCTTCCGATCCATGGGGTGGCCTCCGCGACTAGTGTCGACCCGACGCTAGCGGCTCCCCGTGCATCACGGGCCCCAGTCGGACGACGAGAACGCGAGAGGACGGCCATGAGCGACGTCGAGTACCGGATGCGGCGCATGTTCAACCCTGCGTCCGGGAGATGCCTGGACATCGCGGTCGATCACGGCTTCTTCGGCGAGAAGGCTTTTCTGCAGGGGATCGAGGACCTCCCGGCCGCCGTCGCCACCCTCGCCGCCGCCGCTCCCGATGCGATCCAGCTGACCAAGGGCCAGGCCCGTCTGCTCCAGTCGCTCGGCGGCCGCGAGCGCCCGGCCCTCGTGCTGCGCACGGACGTCGCCAACGTGTACGGCTCCCCGCTGCCGGACCACATGTTCGACCTCACCCTGCCGAATCCCGGACTGGCAGGCGTCCAGCTCGATGCCGCCTGCGTCGTGGTCAACCTCTTCGACCTGCCCGACCGGCCGCAGGTGCGCGAGGCGTGCCTGCGCGCCATCTTGAACGCGAAGGTCGACTGCGAGAGGTACGGCATGCCCCTCATGATCGAGCCCCTGGTGATGAAGGAGGGATCATCGGGCGGCTACACCGTGAACGGGGATCTCGACCGGATCATCCCGGTGGTGCGCCAGGCGGTGGAGCTCGGCGCCGACATCATCAAGGCAGACCCCTGTGACGACCCGAGCCAGTACCACGAGGTCATCCAGACGGCGTCCGGCATCCCGGTGCTCGTGCGAGGCGGCGGCAAGGTCGACGACGCCGAGTTGTTCCGCCGCACCCAGGCAGTGCTCGAGCAGGGCGCTGCGGGAATCGTTTACGGGCGCAACATCATCCAGCACGACAATCCAGCTGGGATGACACGAGCACTCATGGCCATGCTGCACGACGGGGCCGATGCCAAGGCCGCCGCTGGGATCATCGCCGCGTCATGAGCACCCCGCAGCCCGTGCGCATCGGCGTGGTCGGCGCCGGTCTTATGGGACGCGAGCTGGCGGCCGTCTGCGGACGCTGGTCGCAGCTCGTCGACCACCCCTGCCTGCCGCAGATCGTGGCGGTCGCGGATCCGCAGCCTGCGGCACGCGAGTGGTTCCGGCGCGTGCCGAGCGTCCAGACGTTCGCAGACGACTGGCGGGCGCTGGTCGACGACCCCACGCTCGACGTCCTCTACCTCGCCGTGCCGCACGACCTGCACGAGGACCTCTATGTCGCGGCGGCGCAGGCCGGACGGGACTTTCTTGCCGAGAAGCCGTTCGGCATCGACCTCTCGGCCGCAGGGCGGATCGCCGCCGCCGTCCGGGCGTCGACCAGTTTCGTGCGCGTGTCCAGCGAGTTCCCGTTCTTCCCCGGTGCCCTGCGTGCGTACGCCTACGCGGCGTCGGGAGCACTCGGCGACATCCTTGACGTGCGCTCGCAGTTCTCGCACTCGTCCGACCTTGACCGCGGCAAGCCCATCAACTGGAAGCGCCGCGCCGCGACCTGCGGCGAGCTCGGGGTGATGGGCGACCTCGGGCTCCACGTCGCGCACGTGCCCCTTCGCCTCGGGTACCTGCCCGAGACCGTCTACGGAATGCTCGACAACGTCGTCACGTCACGTCCGGGCGCCGATGGATCCGGCGTCGACTGCGACACCTGGGACAACGCGCTCCTCGCCTGCCGTGTGCCGTCGAGCACCGACGCACCGCGGCGGTTCTCCATGCTGTGGGAGACCCGGCGCATCGCGCCAGGCCAGATGAACTCGTGGTCGTTCGAGGCCCTGGGCATGGACGGCGGCGTGCGCTTCTCCACGCGCACCCCGACGACCCTGCAGCGCTTCGTGCGGCGGGACGGGGAGCAGGTGTGGGAGGAGGTGCAGCCGGGCAACCTGTCGGCATGGCCGACCATCTCCGGCGGGATCTTCGAGTTCGGCTTCTCCGATGCGCTGCTCCAGATGTGGGCCTCGTACCTCGCCGAGCGGGCAGGAGGACTCGGCGACCGCTTCGGCACGGCGACCGTCGACGAGGCCGTCGGCGCCCATCGCGTGTTCGACGCAGCCCTGCGGTCAGCGAGGTCGGGGAGCGCGGAACCGCCCGTGTCGTGAGTCTCCGCTCCGTCAGGGGCGTCGGACCAGCAGTGCGAAGTCGGATGCACGCACCGGCCCGTCGAGCAGGCGGCCACCGGGCAGCGGCACCGCGAGCGGCGTGCCGGACTCGTCGACGAAGATCACCGACGGGGCACCGGCTCCCGTCAACGACAGCACCACCTGGCCGAGGAGCAGCAGCTGCTCCGAGGGGGGCAGGGAGGGGAAGTCCGGGCTCAGCTCGACCGTGAGAGGCAGGGTCAGGGATGTCGTCGCCTCCGGGAGCAGGGGTCCCACGACCTTCGCGAGCGGCCGCCCGGTGGGTGGGTCGCTCGCGATCGTCCGCAGTCCGCGCTCGGCCTCCAGCGGCGTCGGCCCCACGACCAGGGCCTGCATCACGTAGTCCAATCCAGTGCCGGCGGGCAGTGCCGACTCGACCGGCGTCAGCCGGCCCTCCTCCACGAACCAGAGCAGCAGGGACCCGCCGCCGGGCACGGAGTCAGGCGGCTCAATGGTCGCGAGGGGCGTCGCCGAGGGGCGCGCCGAGGGAGGTTCGGCGACCGTGGGCGTACCCGACGGCGACGGCGACACCGCCACGTCGGCGGGCGTGAGCGGTTCGGCTGCGGGCAGCACGCCGGACGGGATCGGGGCTGGCTCTGCCTGCATGGACACCCCGCATCCGCTGAGCAGGACGGCTGCTGCCGCGACCCACGCGGCGGCGCGCCTCACTCGTCCTCCCCGACGTCGGGCAGGGCCACCACGAACCGAGCCCCTCCTGTCGGTGCGGACTCCACCCGCAGCGTTCCCCCGAGCACCTGCGCCTGCTCGCGGGCAATGGCCAGGCCGAGTCCTGCGCCGGAGGTGCGGTGGGCGGTGCTGCCTCGGGCGAACGGCTCGAACAGCCTCTCCCGGATCGCCTCGTCGACGCCGGGCCCGGAGTCGTCGACCCTGATCATGACCTGCGCGCCCTCGGCCGCGACGGTCACAGACGTGATGCCACCACCGTGGGACTGGGCGTTGTCGACGAGATTGCCGATGATCCGCTCAAAGCGCCGGGCGTCGGTCCGGATGACGGGGTGGACCCCCGTCAGGATGGTTGGATCTATGCCCCGCTGCTGCAGCACCTCTCGGCACAGCGCCTGGATGTCCGCGCTCTCCCACAGCGGCGGATCGTCTGAGCCGATGCGGCTGATCTCGAGCAGGTCGAGCAGCACCTGGGCCATCCGCCGAACCTGCTGGCTGAGGACAGTGACGAGGCCGGCCTCCCGCTCGGGGAGCCGGTCACTGCGTGATTCGAGGAGCTCCGCGGTGCCGAGTGCGGCGGTGACCGGCGACCGGAGCTCGTGGCTGACGTTGCCGCTGAAGCGGCGCTCACGGGCGATCCGCGTCTCCACGGCCTCAGCCATGTCGTTGAAGGACTCGGCGATGGGGTCGAGGTCGCGATCTCCCGTCAGGTCGATGCGGGTGGCCAGCTCACCGCTGGCGATTCGCTGCGCAGCGACACCGAGGCGACGCACCGGGCGCAGCAGGCGGCCCACCGCCGTCGCCCCGAGGACCGCGCCCAGGGCCCCGGCCAGCAGCGTGAGCACGACGCTGGTCCAGCCTCCCCACACCAGGATCGTGTCCAGGTCGCGCAGCGGGAACACCTCGACGTACAGGGCGCTGCCGACCGGGATGGCCGCGATGTAGAACGGGTCGCCGCCGACGTTGGTCCGCTGCGTCGCCCCCTGGGTAGTGCTCACCAGGGACTGCGGGATCTCGTCCGGCTGGATCGTGACACCTGCGGTGTACCACGTGCCCTCGAGGCGCAGCATCGGCTGCGAGGACCCGACCGAGGGGATCTGGGCGAGCGCCTGTCCCGGCGAGGCCCCGGCCTCGAGCGCAGCGCCGGCCGCGCGGGAGTCGAGAACCGCGCGGGTGAGGGCGGCCGACTCCCGCTGGCTGACCAGGTACCAGGATGCGACGACGTAGGTGGCGAGGGAGACCGAGCCCGCGACCGTCAGCGACAGCACCGCGAAGGCGGCGGCAACACGCGTGCGAAGTCCCATCCTCACGGGGGCATCATCTCCAGCCTGGCCGGGACTGCGGGCTCGAGGTCAGGCCTTCATGCGGTACCCGAAGCCGCGCACTGTCGTGAGCAGGCGGGGATTGGCCGGGTCGTCCTCGATCTTGCTGCGAAGCCGGTAGATCAGGTTGTCGACCACCCGCCCGTCTCCGGCGTTGCCGTAGCCCCAGACCTTGCGCAGGAGGTAGTCACGGCTGAGCACCCGGCCGCGCGCCGCGATGAGCTCCGCCAGCACGTAGAACTCGATGCGCGAGACCGGCACGAGGTCGCCATGGCGCCGCACCTCGGCGGTGTCGGTGCGCAGTTCGATCGGTCCGCAGACAAGCACGGCGGGGGTGGGTTCGCTCGGCTCGTCGTCGACCTGCGACCGGCGCAGCTGGGTCCTGATGCGCGCCATCAGCTCCTTGGCCACGAACGGCTTCGTCACGTAGTCGTCCGCACCCGCCTCGAGCCCGGCCACGACGTCCTGGCTGTCGGTCTGCGCCGTGACGATGATGATCGGCACGGAGCTCGTCGCCCGCAGGGTGCGCACGAGATCGAGGCCCTGAATGCCCGGGAGCCGCAGGTCGACGAGCACGACGTCCACGCGCTCGTCCATGATCATCACGAGCCCCTGCTCGGCCGTCTCCGCCTCGAGGGCGCGATACCCCTCATCCTCGAGGTTGGTGCGGAGCACCAGCCGGATCGCCGCGTCGTCCTCCACCACCAGGACGGTCCGCGAAGCGCGTTCCTGCCCGACTGCACTGTCCGACACCCTCGTCACCCCTTCAGGTCCGTGGTCGACACAGTAGGAGACCAGACCGGCCACCGTGCGGTCCCGCGCGGCACCGACTACGCCCGAAGGGCCTCCGCCAGATCCCGGAACTCCCCGACCAGCAGGTCCATGTCGTCCTTGGTGTGCGCCAGCGACACCAGCCACTGCTCATCCAGCCCCGGGGGTGTCAGCACCCCGCGGTTGATGCCCCACAGCCAGCTGAGCTCGGCGACCTCGAAGTCTGTGCGCTTGTAGTCGCGGTAGTTCCGCACCGGGGTGGCCGACCAGGTGACCGCCCCCTTGACCCCGAAGCCGACGGTGTGGGCCGGCAGCTCGTACTCCGCGATGACGGCATCGAGGGCGACGAGCGCGTCGTCGTTGATTCCCTCTGCCGCATCGAGCGCGGCCTCGGTGCAGACCTCGTCGACAGCCATCGCCGCGGCCATGACGAGCGGATTGCCGTTGTAGGTGCCGAAGTGCGGCATGCGGTTGTCGACGACCGCCTGCATGACCTCTTCACGGCCGCCGAAGGCCGCGAGCGGAAGGCCGCCCCCGATGCTCTTGGCCAGCGTGACCAGGTCGGGCGTGACACCGAGGCGCTTGGCCGCGCCCGCGTACCCCGCGGTGAGGCCCGTCTTCACCTCGTCGAAGATCAGGAGCACGCCGTACTCGTCGCATGCCGCCCTCACCGCTGCGAGGTAGCCGGCATCCGGCAGCACGATCCCGATGTTCTCCATGACCGGCTCCATCACGACCGCGGCGATCTCAGCCGAACTCTGCTCGAGCACCTCGCGCAGGCGGTCGATGTCGTTGTACGGCACGACGTGCACGGTGCCCGCCTCGACCTCGAACGGGGTGACGGGAGTTGGGGCGTCCTCAGGCCCTGCATCCGCGACCGCTGGCTTGACCGACACCGAGAGGGCGTCATAGCCGCCGTGGTAGCCGCCCTCGAGCTTCACGATCGCCTTGCGGCCGGTGTAGGCGCGGGCCGTGCGGACCGCGTACATCGTCGACTCCGTCCCGGAGTTGGTGAAGCGCAGGCGGTCCAGGCCGAAACGCTGCTGGTACCGCTCCGCCACCTGTGTGGCCGTCGGCGACGGGGTGACGAAGAGCGTGCCGGTCTTCTCGAGCGCCTCCTTCACCTTCTCCACGACGACGGGGTTGAGGTGGCCGACGAGCATCGCGCCGAACCCCATCGACAGGTCGAGCAGCTGCCGGCCGTCGACGTCGGTGAGCCACGCCCCACGCGCCGAGACGACCGAGATCGGGTACGGGTCCCAGTGCTGGAACGACGACGTGACCCCCAACGGGAGCGACCGGCTCGCCCGGGCGTTGTGCTCCCCGGAGGCCGGCGTGGTCGCGGCGAATCGCGCCCACTCCTGCGCCATCAGGGCCGCCACCCGCTCGTGGTCGATCGGGGTGGACCTGTCCGGCAGCGTGCGCCACGTGGCGGGGTCGTGGGCCATGGTGACAGCGGTCATGGTGGGCTCCCTGTGTATTCCGCAGTTATCTGCAGGCTAGCTCACGGATTGGCGCATGGCTAGGGAATGTGACGACGAAATCCGCAGGATTTCGCCCACGGGGCGCACGATCCCGCGGAACGCAGCCCTCACCCCTCGGCGGCGCAGGCCACGTCGCGCAGCGCCTCGGGGATGGCGATCGGCCCGCCCTCGACGCACGCGTCCATGGGCGAGGAGAGGATCCAGCCCATGTCGCTGCCCCGCAGCAGGAAGGACTCCGCGCGCTCACCGGTCGGCTCGACGACCTGGACGGTCGCGTGGGCCCAGTCATCGGCACAGGAGAGAGACGTGAGGGTGCCGAGTTCGGCATCGGCCTCCGAGAGGATGTGCTCGATCTCATGCGAGACACCGTCGACATCGCACGACGCGTCGACGGTGGAGCCTCCCCCGCATCCCGCGAGCGAGACGGCCACGGCAGCGCAGGCGAGCCAGCCGACGGCCTGCCCTCGAACCACGGCTGCTGCGCTCCGCTTACGCCGAGACACGGATGACCACCTTCATCGTCGCCGGGTCCATGCGCGGCTGGGTCAGTGCCTGCTCCGCCTCCTCAAGCGGGAAGGTGTGCGACACCAGGGCATCGAGGTCCACAGCGCCCGATGCGACCAGGGAGATCGCCGTCGGGTACGCATGTGCATAACGGAAGGTCCCGGTCACCCACAGCTCGCGCGCCTGGATCACGCCGACCGGCAACTCGACCATCGTGGTCGGGCTCATGCCCACCAGCACGACCACGCCGGCGGGCACCACCGCGCGGATTCCCGCGTCGATCGCGGCCGCCGCACCACTGCACTCCAGCAGCACGTCCGCGGTGACCTCATCGGCCACGGCTGCCGCGCCCGGATCCACCACGGCGAACCCGAGCACCGCGGCGTGCGCACGCCGTGCGGGGTTGGTGTCGGTGATCGTCACCTGCGCAGCACCGCTGGCACGCGCGACGAGGGCGGCCATCATCCCCACCGGACCGGCGCCGGTCACCAGCACCCGTGTGCCGAGTCCAACCCTCGCCTTGCGGCACGCCCAGACGCCCACTGACAGGGGCTCGACGAGGGCAGCCGCATCGAACGAGACGTGATCGGGCACGGGATGGGCGAAGGCCCGGGGGACCACCACGTAGTCGCACAGCGTGCCGTCGATAGGAGGCGTGGCGAAGAAGCGCACGTCGGGGCACAGGTTGTAGCGCCCGGCGCGGCACTGCTCGCAGGTCGCGCAAGGAATGCCTGGCTCAAGTGCCACGGTCGTGCCGATCGGCAGGTCGTGCACGCCCTCTCCCACGTCGACGACCGTGCCCGACGACTCGTGCCCGAGGATCATCGGCGACTCGACGACGAAGTCCGCGATGCGGCCGTGCTCGAAGTAGTGGATGTCGCTCCCGCAGACTCCGACGGAGCGCACCTGCACGAGCACCTCGCCCCGACCGGGCCGCGGGACCGACCGCTCCTCCATGACGAGGGTCAGGTCCTCGCGCAGCACGCTCGCCCGCTGGACGGATGGCAGTGCATCACTCATGTCAGCTCCTCCAGCATTGTGCGCGATCCCCGGGCATGCAGCCCTGCGAGCGCGGACAGGTACGGCTCCCGAAAGCGAGGGTCGTCCGACAGGTCGCCGAACAGTGCGCGATTGCCGATGAAGGCCGCCGGGTCCTCACGCTGTCGACGGGCGAGCGGGATCAGCGAATCCCGCAGCGGGTCCACGACGGTGATCTCGCCGCCGTGCTCGTCGACCCCCTCCGCGTAGCGGGCCCAGCTCGCGACGATCGCCGCCGAGAGATCGACCGAGGCCCCCTGCGCCAGACGGTCGTGCACGACCGGGAGGAGCCACTTCGGGATGCGGTCGGAGGACTCCGCACACAGGCGCGCGATGGTGTCACGGACCTCCGGGTTGCTGAAGCGGTCGATGAGCTGCGCCTTGTAGGCATCGAGGTCCACGCCGGCCACGGGGTCGAGGGTCGAGGTCGCCTCCTCGTCCATGTACCGCCGGAGGAAGATCCGCAGCGCCTCCCACTGCATGGCCTCGTGCACGAGGTCGAATCCGGCGAGGTGGCCGAAGTAGCAGAGGCCCTGATGGCTCGCGTTGAGGAGGCGCAGCTTCATCTTCTCGTACGGGGCGACGTCCTCGGTCAGGTGCGCCCCGGCCTCCTGCCAGGCCGGACGACCGGTCGGGAAGGCGTCCTCGATGACCCACTGGAAGAACGGTTCGCACACCACGGGGCACTCGTCCCGCAGTCCGAGGAGCTCGCTGACCGTCTCGACGTCGGCGGGAGTGGTCACCGGCGTGATCCGATCGACCATGGTGTTCGGGAAGCTCACACTCCCCCTCATCCACTCCCCGAACTGCGGGTCCCACAGGTCCGCGAAGGCGCAGAACATCCTGCGTGCAACGTCGCCGTTGCCCTGGATGTTGTCGCACGACAGCACGGTGAACGGCTCGACTCCGCGATCACGCCGCATGCGCAGCGCCGAGCACACGACACCGAACACTGTCGCCGGCGCGGCGCCGGGCTGGAGCTCGGCGCGGATCGACGGCTCGTCCGCGATGAACTCCCCAGAGCGCCGATCGACGTTGTAGCCGCCCTCGGTGATAGTCAGCGAGACGATCCGGACCCGCGGATCCGCCATGGCCTCGAGCACGGCGGTCATGTCGTCAGGGCCGAAGAGGACGTCGAGAATGCTGCCGATGACGCGCAGGTCCCAGGTGCCGTCCGGATATTTCTCGACGAGCGTGTAGAGGCCGTCCTGCTGCTGCATCCGCCGGACGAGGGGCTCATCGCCGGGCAGCAGCGCGACACCGCGGATGCCCCAGTCTCGACCCTGGCCCGCCTGAAGCAGCCGGTCGATCGCCAGGGCCTGATGCGCCCGGTGGAAGCTGCCGACACCGACATGCACGATGCCGGCAGCAACCTCGGACCGGTCGTACCCCGGCCGCTGCACGCCTGGAGGCAGGTCGGCCAGCGTTGCCGGACCGAGTCGCTTCACCGTCGACACCCCTATCCCCGTCCATGCGCCGGGTGGCGCGTCATCCGACGGTCAGCACGCCCCTGCGCAGGCGCGACGGTACCTCGGCCAGGGAGGTCGTCGCCGGCCCACGCACGAGTTCGCCGTCGATCTCGAACTGCGAGCCGTGCGCAGGGCAGACCCACCCGGGTGACTGCCGCTGCACGGTCGCTCCCGCGTGGGGGCACCGCAGCGACAACGCCTCGTACCCGGTGTCGGTGCGCACGACCGCCACCGGAGTGCCCTTGACCGTGCCGAGCTGGGCGGCCCCGCCGACCTTGGCCAGGCTGGGCACCTTGGCTACGCGCACGGCGACCCGCCCGTCGGGCAGCCGCTTGATCGCCGACTCCGCCGCGGCAGGGGCGGCGGCCATGCCGGCGACGGCAAGCCCGCAGGCACCTGCGAGAAAGGCACGGCGGGAGACCCGACCGGCGGGTGTGGACTTCATCGACATCCCCCTCGAGTGACATGCACCGGGTCACCCAGTGACTCCTGAAGGATAGGCCCGCAGCGAGCAGGGCCGCATGACGAGCGACGGCAGGGATCCCCGCGGCCGGCGAGGACCTTCCCGAGAATCCCGTCGCTAGCTCAGCGGCACCGGGCGCCCGGTCTCCACTTCCGCCGCGAGGGCGCGAAGCTGCGCCTCGATCGGGTGCGCGACGGTGCCCAGGAGGGCCATGGTGCGGGACCCGTCCATGCTGGTGTCGAAGGGCACCGGGGCGGGAAGCCGGGCCTCGTCCGGCACCGGGCCGAAGTCGACCATGCCCGGGTCGAGGTCGAACGCTTCGCAGGTGGCCATGGCCAGCTCCCTGCGGGTGACGGACGTTGCGCCGGCGAAGTGCAGGATGCCGTCGACCCCGCGGTCGATCCCACGACCGAGCAGGGCGCCGATCTCCGGGGCGACGATCGGCGTGGCCACGTTGTTGATGTGGGGGTCCTCCCAGACCGTGAACCGTCGACCGGCCCTCACGGAGTCGACGAGGGCGAGGACGAAGAAGCCGAAGCCGCAGTCCTGCAGGCGAGGCCCGTGCGCCTTCGTCTGGTGCAGCCCCTGGACGCCGCCGACACGGGCAACGAATCCCCGATCGGCCTGGTGCAGGACCACGAGCTCGGACGCCACCTTCAGCACCCCGTAGTAGTTGACCGGGTTCGGTGGGAAGTCCTCCGGGTACAGGTGGCCGACCCCGTCGAACACCCAGTCGCTGGAGATGAAGGCGACCTGGGCTCCTGTCACGTTGGCGGCTGCGACGACGCGCTCAGTGAGGCCGACGTATCCGTCCCAGCCGGCTCGACGGTCGGCATACATCAGGGCGAAGTCGTTCAGGATCGCCAGGTGCGCCACGGCGTCCTTGCCGTCGAGAGCGCTCTCGAGATCACCCACGTCCGAGGAGTCGACGACCTGCCACGGCCATGGGAAGTCAGGTCCGGGATCACGTCGCACCAGGCAGGTCACCTCATGGCCCTTGTCGGCGAGGACGGCAGCCACTGTGCCTCCGACGAATCCGGTCGCCCCGGTCACCGCTATGCGCGCCATCGTCAGCCCACCTCCGCCACCCTGACGGGGCGGTCTTCACGCATCGACAGGTCCGCCGCCATCGCGATACGCGTGACGGCCAGCGCATCCTGGGCACCTGCCGGCGAGGGGCCGCCGTCCACCAGGTAGCGACGGAAGGCCTCCCACTCCCGCCGGTAGGCCGGGGTGTACCGGTCGAGGAAGAACCAGGCGAGCGGCTCCGAGGCCGTGCCGGCTCGGGTCGTCACGCTGCCGGTGTGGGTGAGCTGGTTCCCCGACTGGGCCATGCCCTCGGACCCGAACGCCTCCAGGCGCTGGTCATAGCCGTAGACAGCCTCGCGGCTGTTGTCGATCGTGGTGAAGGTGCCGTCGGCGTGGGTGAGGAGGACGACGGCCGTGTCGACGTCGCCGGCCGCACCGATCCGTGGATCCACACGGACCGCGCCGCGGGCGTAGACCTCCACCACCTCGCTGCCGGAGACGTACCGCGCCATGTCGAAGTCGTGGATCATCATGTCCATGAAGATCCCCCCGCTGACCGCCACATACTCGACCGGTGGCGGAGCGGGATCACGGCTGGTGATCCGCACCATGTGCAGGACTCCGATGGTGCCCTGCGCGACCGCGTCATGCACGGACTGGTGCGTGGGGTCGAAGCGACGATTGAAGCCGACCATGAACGGGACGCCGGACTCCTCGACGGCAGCCGCGGCCCGCTCCACCTCGGCGAGGTTCAGGCTCACGGGCTTCTCGCAGAAGATCGGCTTGCCCGCACGAGCGGCGGCCACGATGTGGTCGACATGGGTGTCGGTGCTGCTGCAGATGGCGATGGCGTCGATCTCGGGAGAGGCGAGCATCTCGTCCACCGACATCACCGGCGCCTGCGTCGAGGCAGCGAGGCTCTCCGCAAGGTCCCGCGCCACGTCAGCAACTCCGCCGACGGCGAGGCCGGGGATGTCCCGGTCGATGATCCCGGCATGCAGGCGACCGATGCGGCCGCAGCCGATGACGCCTACCCGCAGGACGGGCCCGTCGACACCAGCGGCCAGGCCGAAACCAAGATCCTTCACCACTGCAGCACCTGCTTTCCGCCCGAGGTCACACCGACGATCGGCAGGCTAGCGGGGTGGCGCCTACGTCTGCGCCATGTCGACGAAGCGTGAGTAGTGGCCCTGGAAGGCCACGGTCACCTTGGATGTCGGGCCATTGCGGTGCTTGGCGACGATGAAGTCGGCCTCGCCCGCACGCGGAGACTCCGGCTCGTAGGCATCCTCGCGGTGCAGCAGAATTACCATGTCCGCATCCTGCTCCAGCGATCCGCTTTCACGAAGGTCGGAGAGCATGGGCTTCTTGTCAGTGCGCTGCTCGGGGCCACGGTTCAGCTGGCTGATCGCGATGACGGGCACGCCGAGCTCCTTGGCCAGCAGCTTCAACGACCGAGAGAACTCCGACACCTCCTGCTGCCGGCTCTCGACTTTCTTGCCGCTTGTCATGAGCTGCAGGTAGTCGACGATGACAAGGCGGAGGTTGTGGCGCTGCTTCAGGCGCCGGCACTTGGCGCGGATCTCCATGAGAGTCATGTTCGGCGAATCGTCGATGAACAGTGGCGCCTCGCTCACCACGCCCATCTTGCCCGCCAGCTTGGTCCAATCGGAGTCGCTCATCGTGCCTGCACGCATGTGGTGCAGTGGCACCTGCGCCTCCGCGGAGAGCAAGCGCATGACGATCTCACTGCGACTCATCTCCAGAGAGAAGATCACGCTTGTCAGGCCGTTCTTGATCGATGCCGATCGTGCAATATCTACGCCCAGCGTGGAATTGTGAGTAGGGATCATGCTCTCGCCCGCTAGGTACAGGTGAGAATCGTTCTCGACCTGGATGCAACGAACCGGGACGCTGGCGACCTGCTCGACACGCTTGATGAAGCGCAAGCCGTGCCGTGCATCGGACTTGCCCGCCATGCGCTCTTTGGCCAGAAGCCGCTTGCGTTCGAGGCGAAAGACATCATCATGGGTCGTGAAGTTGATGTCGAACGCCGTCGAGGTTTCGACAGATCGGCCCCGGACCGCCTTCTCGCTGACCGACACGCGATAGCCGAGGCTTGCCACGAGTTCACGGACGTCCATGGCCAGCCGACGGGACGTGGTCGTGAACTGAGCGCCTCCCGTCGTCGCGACGGTTCCATCCGTGTCGAGGAGGCCGGCAAGGAGTGCTCGGCGTTGGCGCTCGGATGCACGTAGGTACAGGGCCGGTATGTGCGTGTTGCCCTGCCGGCCGAGCTCGGCCAGGAACGAGCAGATTCGGTCAAGCTCATCACCACGTTCGGCGGCTTCGCCCTCAACCTGCATCACGATCTCGGGATCCGCGGAGGTGAAGTGAGCAGCCGCGGATGTCCCATCGCCCAGCCAGACACCGAGGGTGTAGGGCCCGACGGGAAGATCCGCGTGGGGTAGGTCGAGGGGTGCGGCATTGGTGATGGAGTGATTGAGACGCGCATCAGCGGTGTCGCAGCGCACTGATTCAGCGATCTGGGCGGTGGTGACGATGGAAGGTGCCAGGCCTCGGCGACGACGCGACGCACGTGTGTGCGTCAGCCACTCGTGCTCCGCATCGGCGACGATCGAGGTGCCGTCACTGAAGTGAACACGAAAGCACGGGCGCTCGAACCAGGTCTCGCTGATGTTGACGACACGAGTGGGGCGACCGTCGTCACCGAGCACAAGGTCACCCGGTCGGAGGTCTCCCTGGGTCGTCCACCCCGTGGGGGTCGGAACTGGGGTATCGAGCGCGAGGGCCTTCCCGATGGCAGGCCTCGCGGCGACGATGATCAGTTGACCCGGGTGCAGGCCGTTGGTGAGCTTGTCGAGCTCGGCGAACCCGGTGGGCACCCCGACCATCTCGCCATTGCGGTTGGAGATGGCCTCGATCTCGGTGAGCGCCTCGCCCATGATGTCGCTGAGCGGCGCGTAGTCCTCGCTCGTGCGTCGGTCGGTGACGTCATAGACCTCGGCCTGGGCCCGGTCGACGGTCTGGTCGACATCGCCGGTGCCCGCGTAGCCCATGGAGACGATGCGGGTGCCCGCCTCGACGAGGCGGCGCAGGATGGCCTTCTCGCGCACGATCCGGCCGTAGTAGCCGGCATTGGCGGCTGTGGGCACCATCGACACGAGGGTGTGCAGGTAGGGCGCGCCCCCGACCCGGCCGATGTCACCGGCGCGGGTCAGGTCGGCCGCCACCGTGACGGCATCGGCTGGCTCGCCCCGGCCGTAGAGATCGAGGATCGAACCGTAGATCACCTGGTGGGCGGGCCGGTAGAAGTCAGCCTCGCGCAGCACCTCGACGACGTCGGCGATGGCGTCCTTGCTGAGCAGCATCGCGCCGAGCACCGACTGCTCCGCTGCCGCGTCGTTCGGAGGGGTGCGGTCGAGGCCGGCATCCTCCTCCGGATGCAGCTCGTAGACGGTCACGGGCCCACGCTAGGGATGGGCTCTGACACCGTCCACCACCGCTGTGGACAGACCTGTGGACGACCTGCGGAACTCACCGCCGCGGACGGTGGCCGACCTGTGGACATCGTGGGGAGTTGCGAGGACGAGGTGAGCCGGTCGCCTCGTGCGAGCAGGCCGGACGGCGTCCCAAGCCTGTGGACGGAAAGTCGTGACCCCCTCGGTAGCCTGAGGCCGTGAGCACTCGCCCCTATCGCGTCACTGTGGTGTGCCTGGGCAACATCTGCCGCTCGCCGATGGGCGAGGCGGTGCTGCGGGAGCGGGTCGCCGCGGCCGGGCTCGACGGCGTCGTGAGCGTGGACTCGGCCGGCACCGGCGACTGGCACCTCGGGCATCCGGCCGACCCGCGGGCCCGGGCCACCCTGACGGCCGCCGGCTACCCGCTGGACCATGCGGCCCGGCAGATCACCCCCGACTGGATGGGCGATATCGACCTGCTGCTGGCTATGGACCAGGCCAACTACGCCGACCTTGCCGCCATGCTGGAGACCTCCGGGCTGGCCGAGGCTGATCGCCCGGTCCTGCGCATGTTCCGCTCCTACGACCCGGACCTCGCGCACCTGCCCGAGCCCCACGCCGACCTCGCCGTGCCCGACCCCTACTTCGGCGACACCGACGGGTTCGCCGACTCCCTCAGGATGATCGAGAAGGCCGCCGACGGCATCGTCGACGGCCTTCGTGACAGCTCACTGCAGGCCTGACCGGGCCGCAGGTGCCGCCACCCGCGTGGAGCGGCGGCACCTGCGCAGGCCCTTCGTCCCCCCGGCTCAGCTCGCCGGCGCCCCGTACTTGTTGTCTCCCTGGTTGCCCTGCTGCGCCCAGAAGATGATCAGGATGATGGGGCCGATGCAGGGCAGCAGCCAGAGCAGCTGCAGCCAGCCACTGCGACCGGAGTCATGCAGGCGACGCGCACCGACCGCGATGGTGGCGAGGATGATGATGATCCAGATGATGTAGCCGATGAAGGTCAGGACGCCGAACTCGGTGCTGCCACCGAGGATCGCGCCGAGGCCGCCGGTGAAGACGTTGACGACGAGGTTGATGAGCCACAGGAACAGGACCCACCACCAGAACTCCGGCCGCGACGCGCGGCCCTCGAAGTTGCCCAGATTGCTGAAGTTGTACGAAATGGCCTGACCGAAGCCCATGGCCTCTCCTTCGGGTTGTGCGCGCGAGCGCGCTTCGTGGATTACTGCAGGGGACGAGCGCCGTACTGGTTCTCACCCGGAGTCCCGTCGAGGGCCCAGAACACCAGGAGCACGAGGTTGCCGCAGGGCACGAGATACAGCAGCAGCCACCAGGCGGGCTGCCCGTAGTCGTGGAGTCGGCGCGAGCCGACGGCCAGCAGCGGGATGAGCAGCGCGATCGAGACACCGGCAACCAGGATCGACCATCCCGTCAGCAGGATCGCGAAGGCTAGGCCGGCGGCCGACGAGCCGTCCATGAGCGAGACGACGACACTGACGATGTACAGAGGGAGCGTCAGCACCATGGTGACGAGGAAGGTGAACAGGAAGAACCACCAGAACTCGGCCCGGGATGCGCGTCCGCTGAAGTCCGCGTACCTGCGCAGGCAGGTGCGCACAGCGTCGGCGAACCCCATGGAGCGTCGCCCTTCCTCCCCCGTGATCACGAACGGGTCAGACACTACGCCGGAACAGGTCGATTTCCCCTGAACTTTCCCCTCAATCCCCATCGATTGCGCTTGAATATGACGGTTGGTCACCTACGGAGGGAATCCCATGTCCGAATCCATGCCCGCTCAGGGCCAGCCCGCTGCTCCCCAGAACGGAATGGGCACCGCTGCCCTCGTCCTCGGAATCCTCGGCATCATCGGCTGCCTGCCGTTCCTCGGTGGCATCCTCGCCATCATCTTCGGGAAGATGGGCATGACGAGGGCGGAGCAGGGCCTCGCCACCAACGGGGGAGCCGCGAAGGCCGGCTTCGTCCTGGGCATCATCAGCCTGGTCCTCTACGCGATCGGCCTCATCCTGTACTTCGTGTTCTTCGCCGCCGCGATGAGCACGAACTCGGGCATGTAGCACGAATAGCCGCACGTATGAGGAAGGGCCACCCCCGTGGAGGTGGCCCTTCCTCATACGTGGAGCAGGTGCGAGCAGCGCTCTCAGCCGGCGACGACCTCGAAGGTCACCGTCGCCACCACGTCGGGATGCACCTCGACGGTGGCGGCGTGCTTGCCGACCGTCTTGACCGGAGCACCGAGGGTGACCTTGCGCTTGTCGACCACCGGGCCGCCGGCCGCCTTGATGGCGTCGGCGACATCGGCGTTGGTGATCGACCCGAACAGTCGACCGCTGTCACCGGCATTCGCGGTGAGCGTGATCGCCAGGGCCTCGAGGGCCTGCTTGATCTCGTTGGCGTGGCCGAGGTCGCGGACCTCGCGCACCTTCTGGGCGCGCTTGATCTGGGTGACCTGCTTCTCGCCGCCGCGGGTCCAGCGGATGGCGTAGCCGTTGGGCACGAGGTAGTTGCGGCCGTAGCCGTCCTTGACCTCGACGACGTCGCCCGGCGCTCCGAGGCCGGCCACGTCCTGGGTGAGGATGAGCTTCATGGTCGTTCCTTCGTGAATTCGGGCGTCAGCGCGCGGTGGACGTGTAGGGAAGGAGAGCCACCTCGCGGGCGTTCTTGACCGCCATGGCGATGTCGCGCTGGTGCTGGGTGCAGTTGCCCGTGACGCGGCGGGCGCGGATCTTGCCGCGGTCGGAGATGAACTTGCGCAGCAGGTTCGTGTCCTTGTAGTCGATGGTCTTGACGCCGTCCTTGCAGAACTGGCAGGCCTTGGCCTTGACCATCTTCTCGTTCTTGCGCGAAGCCGACTGGCGGCTCTTGGAATCGCGTGCCATTTCGTATTGCTCCTGTCGGGGGCCGACGTCAGGTGACGTCCGGGGAATGGGGGATTAGAAGGGGGGCTCGTCGAAGCCGGCGCCGGATGAGGGTCCGGACGCCCAGGGGTCGTCCGCGGGAGCGCCGCCACCGCCGCCCTCGCCGCCGAAGCCACCGCCACCACGGGAGACCTTGTTCACCTTGGCGGTCGCGTACTTCAGCGCGGGGCCGACCTCGTCGACCTCCATCTCGATCACGGTGCGCTTCTCGCCCTCGCGGGTCTCGTACGAGCGCTGGCGGAGCCGGCCGGTGACGATGACGCGGGTGCCCTTCGAGAGGGACTCGGCCACGTTCTCGGCGTACTGCCGCCACACGCTGCAGCGCATGAACAGGGCCTCGCCGTCCTTCCACTCGTTGGTGCTGCGATCCAGCACCCGCGGGGTGGAGGCGACGGTGAAGGAGGCCACGGCCGCACCGCTGGGGGTGAAGCGCAGCTCCGGATCGTTCGTCAGGTTGCCCACGATCGTGGTGACGACGTCGCCGGCAGCCACTACTGGGCTCCCGCCGGGACGGCGTCGTCGAGGCGCAGCACCTTGGTGCGCATGACGGCCTCGTTGAGGGACAGCTGGCGGTCGAGCTCAGCCACCGACTCCTTGGTGGCGGTCACGTGGATGACCGCGTAGATGCCCTCGGGCTTGTGGTTGATCTCGTAGGCCAGGCGGCGCCGGCCCCAGATCTCGACGTTCTCGACGGTTCCCCCGTCAGCGCGGACGACGTTGAGGAACGTCTCCAGGCTGGGGGCGATGGTCTTCTCTTCCAGATCTGGATCGAGGATGACCATGATCTCGTAGCGACGCATGGACGACCCACCTCCTTCGGACTCAGCGGCCACGGTCGTTCCGTGGCAGGAGGGTGTGTGCGACGCATCCGCCGGAGCGGACAGCCCCCCGAGGGTACCCGTCAGGGGGGTCGACCCGGAAATCGGGTGCCCCGAGCGGGTGCTCC
>JAFMFD010000152.1 GCA_017856385.1 Actinomycetota bacterium | reverse complement strand
ATCAGCCAGTCACGCCGCGGCACCGTGCGCGGCGTCCACTTCGCCGACGTGCCACCAGGGCAGGCGAAGTACGTGCAGTGCTTCGCGGGGCGCATCCTCGACATCGTCGTGGACATCCGCGTCGGCTCGCCGACGTTCGGTCAGTGGGAGGCCATCGAACTCGACGATGAAGCGCGGCAGGGGCTCTACATCTCCGAGGGCCTCGGTCATGCCTTCTGCGCACTCACCGAAACCGTGACCGTCGGCTACCTGTGCTCCGAGCCCTACGCGCCGACGCGCGAGCACGGCATACACCCGCTGGATCCCGAACTCGCGCTGCCGTGGCCCACCGACCTGGAGCTCCTGCTGTCGCCGAAGGACGAGGCTGCCCCGAGTCTCGCGGATGCCGTCGCGACAGGGCTGCTGCCCGACTACGAGGCCTGCCTGGAGTTTCGCGCCTCCCTGCGCTGAGTCACTGACCCGTGCAGTCCGGACACGCACCGTTCGCCGGCATCGGCACCTGGACCAGCTCCACGCGGTCCTTACCGGATGCCCATGCCCGCAGCGGGATCTCCGAGTCGGGGACGAACCACAGCACCGCCAGGGTCGTGTCCGGGTGCATGCCGAGCATGAGGTCGAGGTAGTCCAGCGTCTTCTGGTCGTAGGGGTCGGACGGCAGGCTCAGGTACATCGTCTGCATGTCCTTCGACAGCGTGGTGTGCAGCGAGGCGACCCACAGGTTCTGCAGGATCCCGCCGGCATCCCACAGCACCGTGGTGTCCTCCGGGTAGGGCTGCGCGGCATCGGCCGAGCGGATCAGGACTTCGCCGATCGTGGAGTTCGCGACGGCAGCAGCGCGATCAGCACCCGCGCGCACGCCCGCCGCCGAGTCGAGGCCCTCGACGCCCGCAGCCGGCAGCGCACCCGCGTACCCGAAAGTCGCGGCTACGACAATCACGCTCGCCGCTGCGCCCAGTGCGCGCACAGTGCCGGACAGTCCGTCGAGCGCGCGGACGGTGGCGACCGCCACGAGGGCCGCGACGATCGGGGCGACCGCGAGCAGTACTCCGTTCAACGGCTTGAGCACGTAGTAGGACTCGAGGCGGCTGGTGCCCGAAGCGTCCGCCGCGATCATGAAGGCGACCGCGATGAGGAAGAAACCGAGCACCGGGCCGGCAACCGCGACGGCGAGGCTGCGACGACGCTGCGCCAGGAGCATCGCGGCGGCGAGGACGACGATCACCGGGGCCGCGAGCGCCGCCCCCACGTTGAACTCGGCCATGCCGACGTCGATGGACCCGAGGTTCTGCGCGAACTCCCCTGCCCCGGCCTCGGGGTCGGCACCCATGACCGCCCGCAGCTGCATCACGGCCATCGCCCCGCCCACGACTACGGCGGCGGCCAGCCACGCGATGCCCATCCCCCGGCGGTATCGCCACAGCGCGGCCGCCACGACCAGCCCAGACGGCACCAGTCCGATCGCCAGCGGCGTCCACAGGGCCACCACGGCCAGCAGGCCCAGCGGGACGAGGAACCACCCGAGCGTGCGGGCCGAGTGCGCACTACGCGCCCCGATCCATGCCACCACGACGACGAGCACCACGCCCATGACGAAGTTGGTGAAGCCCCGGTTGTAGAGCAGGGCGGGGCTGCCGAGCAGGGCGAACAGGGCGACGAACGCGGTGGCCAGCGGCCGCGTCCACGCGGCCCGCGATCGACCGCCGATCCGCGCGGCCATGTCGCCGCCCACCCAGGCGAGGGCCGCGAGGCTCGCAGCGAACAGCACCGCATTCCACTGCACGTACGGCCACAGCAGCGCGATGCGATCCGACCCTCCACCCGACCACGCCTGCTCGGCCATCGCCATCAGCGTGGTCTGCAGGGCCGGGTACCACTGGTTCCACGCGGTGCTGCCGTCGATCGTCGACCACATGCCGCTCTGCTCGACATACGTGTTCGCGAAGGTGGTGAAGTGACCGTGGTTGTCCCACCCGGTGAAGAACAGCCCGCTGACGATGCTCACCGACGACTGGCCGACGTACGCCGCCATGAACCACCCGGCCGCGGCAAGCAGCAGGACCAGCACGATCACGTCACTGACCGACGGGCGCGGGATCGGCGCCGAGCGCAGCGCCGGGACGGCCCGCAGCGCGAGCATCGCGACGAGGAGGACGCTGACGAGCAGCAGCACCGTCGTGCGCGTGATCGGCAGGGCACCCGCCCGAGGGAACACGATGGCGACGACGCCCGCCAGCACGACCCCCGAGATCACCGCGCGCTCGGTGAGCGAGCGTCCCCACGGCGGCAGCAGCGCGAGCATGACGACGGCCGCGATCAGTCCCACCGGCGGCACCGCCCACAACAGCACGATCGTCGCGAGGGTCGCGATCCCGAGCGCGCCGGTGAAGCGGTTCATCGCGTGAACCGGATCGTGACGTCGACGGGGGCCTCCTGCACCGCGCTCACGGTGGCGGTGGTGCCGTCGAGGATCTGGCCGACAGCCTCCACGGGTGTCCAGCCCGGCGGCGGCGTCACCGTCACCGACAGCGTGGACGGCACGAACAGCGACTGCGGCTCCGCCTGCAGCCGGTAGGCCAACTCGCCGTCGACCACCTTGAAGGTGCCCGGCGGGAGCAAGTAGGAGACCGAGAGCTGGGTCTGCCCGCCTGGGGGCGTCCAGCCGACGACCCGGATCATCCGGTGGCCGAACCCGTCATCCACCCATCCTCCGCCCAGCTGCGGGTGATTCTTGAACGGACGCACCGCGAAGCCGGTCGGATAGTCGGCACGGAAGCCGGTCGCGGTGTCGGGGACGTACATGATGTAGGCGTTCTTCAGCCACGACGTCTCGTACCCGACGCGCTCGGGCGGCCCCTCGGGACGATCCTGCGGTGTGGCGTTGGTGAGGGTGACGAGCTGTCGCACCTGCGCCGACCCGTCCTCCGCCAGCGTGGCCGACACCAGCACGTTGCGCTGCTGGAAGACGTCGACCTTGCTCTGGTTGCCGTTCTGCGTGTAGACCG
>JAFMFD010000062.1 GCA_017856385.1 Actinomycetota bacterium | reverse complement strand
GGGCCCGCTTCGAGGCGTAGATGACGAGGGAGTACTTGGAGTCGGTCTTCTCCAGCAGCTCGTCGATCGAGGGGTGGGTGATGCCCTCGGGTCTGGTGGCACTGCTCACGTCATGGCCTCATTCACTGGCGGGGGAACCCCCGCCAGTGGCGGGGTCCGGAACGATCGCCCATGCTACCAAGGCCTCTGCGCACTGCTGGACGTCGGCGTTCACGAGCGTCACGTCGAACTCCCCGGCGGCGGCCAGCTCCTCGCGCGCGGCGGCCAGCCGACGCTCGACCGCCTCGGTGGACTCGGTGCCCCGTCCGGTGAGGCGGGCCTGCAGGACCTCCCACGAGGGTGGGGCCAGGAAGACCAGAAGCGCACCCGGCACCCGTTCACGGACCTGACGGGCGCCCTGGACCTCGATCTCCAGCAGCACCGGCCGGCCTGCGGCCCGCTGCGCCTCGACCGGCCCCCGGGGAGTGCCATACCGGTTGCCCGCGAACGTCGCCCACTCCAGCAGGCCGTCGTCCGCGATCAGCGCGTCGAACTGCCCATCGCTCACGAAGAAGTACTCGCGGCCCTCCACCTCCCCCGCCCGAGGACGACGCGTCGTGGCGCTCACCGAGAGCCAGATCCGCGGGTCGAGCTCGAGGGCCCGGGCCACGACCGTGCTCTTGCCGACCCCCGACGGCCCCGAGACGACGACCAGTGGCGCGGGAGCGGTCATGAGGTGCCGCCGAGCGCGGCGATGAGGCCGGCCCGCTGCCGGTCGCCGAGTCCCTGGATGCGACGGCTCGAGGCGATCGCGAGCGAGGTCATGATGCGCTCCGCTCGGACGGGGCCGATACGCGGCAGCGACTCCAGCAGCCACACCACGCGCAAGGACGCCCACGTGGGGTTCTCCGCCGCCCCCTCGATCACCTGCACCGCGGTCACCGTGCCCTCCCGAAGCGCGGCCCTCAGCCGGGCCCGCTCGCGTCGGGCCTCGAGTGCCCGCTGCAGGGCCTCGGCCCGCTGGGCATCGGTGCGCGACGGGACCCCGCTCATCCGCGCGATCCGGCCTGGCCCAGCGAGCGGGCGAGACCCTCCGCGGCGCTGCGGCGGTCCTGCGCGCCGGTGATGGGACGGCCGATCACCAGCAGGTCCGCACCATCGGCGAGGGCCTGCTCGGGGGTCGCGACACGCTGCTGGTCGTCGGTCGATGCGCCCGCCGGGCGCACGCCCGGGGTGATCAGCGTGATGTCGCCGGGCACCACCGCCCGCACGGCGGCCACCTCCTGCGGCGAGCACACGATGGCCCGCGCACCGGCCGAGACGGCCAGGCGGGCGAGCCGCACGACCGCATCCTCGGCCGGCCCGCGAAGTCCGATGGCATCGAGGTCCGCGGCCCCGAGCGAGGTGAGGACGGTCACCGCGGTGATGCGCGTGCCGGGGAGCGCCTCGGCCGCCGCCTCGATCATCGCCGCACCTCCGGACGCATGCACCGTGAGGAACGCCGGCTCGAGGGCGGCGACGGCCGAGGCCGCGCCGCGGACGGTCGCCGGGATGTCATGCAGTTTCAGGTCCAGGAAGATGCCGATGCCGTCTGCTCCCCCACGCGCCGCAGCGGCGCGCGCCTCGTGCACGGCCGCTGCACCATCACGGCAGAAGACCTCGAGGCCCACCTTGAGCGTCGAGACCACGGGCGCCACGGCCTCCGCCCAGTCGCCGAGGGCCTCGAGCGAGGGGGCATCGAGGGCGACCGCGATGGGCGCCCTACTCGCTGATGAAGTCGATGTCATCGTCGAACTCCGCTCTGCTGTCAGCCGGGCGATGGGCATGGGAGACGGCATCAGCGAGCCGCGTGAAGCCGCGCTCGCCGAGGGCGCGCTGCAACTCCACCTGGATACGGGCCGGTGCGGACGGATCATGGAAGACCGACGTCCCCACCGACACGGCGTTGGCACCGGCCAGGATGAACTCGAGGGCGTCGAGCCCTGTGCGCACCCCGCCCATGCCGATGATCGGGACCTGGGGGAACGCCTGCCGAATCTGCCAGATGCACCGCACCGCGACCGGCCGGATGGCCGGACCCGAGAGGCCGCCGGTGATGCCGGCGAGGTGCGGGCGCATCGTGTCGGTGTTGATCACCATGCCGAGCACCGTGTTGATGACCGAGACCCCGTTGGCACCGGCTCGCACGACGGCGTCGACGATCTCGACGATGTCGGTGACGTCGGGCGAGAGCTTCGCGAAGAGGGGCATCCGCGGGTCGCTGTGGCGGCGGACGGCATTCACCACGTCAGCGGCGGATCCGGCCCGGCAGGCGAACACCTGACCGCGATCCTCGACGTTCGGGCAGGAGATGTTGATCTCGATGCCCGCCACGCTGCGCACGGTCCGCAGCCGCGCGGCTAGCTTGCCGTACTCGTCGACCGTGCTGCCCGCGATCGAGACGATGACGCGGGCACCGCGCTCCTCGAGCCACGCGAGGTCGTGCTCGATGAAGCGGTCGATGCCGGGCCCCTGAAGGCCGATGGAGTTGAGCATCCCGCTCGGCGTCTCGGCCATGCGCGGTGTCGCCCGGCCCGAGCGCGGGTTGGCCATGACGCTCTTGGTCACGATGGCGCCGATGGTCGTTATGTCGAAGAACTGGTCGAGCTCGCGCCCGGACGCCGCGCACCCGGAGGCCGTCAGCATCGGTGCCGGGAGATGGAGCTGGCCGAGGGTCGTCGACATGTCGACGGCGGGCAGCGGTGCGCTCGGGACCGGCCCCTGGGAGATCAGTGCGCGTGTCATCAGTGACCCCCGCCCACGGGTGCGCCGAGGGTGTCCGACGGCACCGTCCCGACATCGGCCCAGCGCACCCGGTCACCCCGGAACACCGGACCCTCCGTGCACGAGCGCAGCATGCGGGTCACCCCGTCCTCCCCGATCACCGGCAGCACACACGTCATACAGACCCCGACGCCGCAGGCCATGGCCTCCTCGACTGCGCACTGACTGTAGGCCTGCCGCGAAGTGGCGATCGCCGACACCCGCTGCAGCATCGGCATCGGACCACACGCGTACACGACGGCCGCGTCGCTCGCGTCCATGATCGCGGGCAGCACATCGGTGACCCGGCCGCGCTGGCCGAGCGAGCCGTCGTCGGTCGTGATGGTCAGGGTCGACGCGACCCGCTTGAGCTCGAGGGCCCCGTAGAGCCGCTCCTCGGTGGCCGCGCCGAGGATGACGTCGACCCGGCACCCCCGCTCGCGCAGCTGCTCGGCCAGCATGAACAGCGGTGCCGAGCCGTAGCCGCCGCCGACGAGCACGGTGGACACCGCCTCCTTGGGCAGCACGTACGGGCGCCCGAGGGGCCCGACGATGTCGATGGGGTCATGGCGCCGGCGGTCCACGAGCCACTGGGTGCCCTTGCCGTGTACGCCGATGACGATGTCGAGCGTGCCGCCGTAGACACCGCGCGACTGGACCTGGTGGATCGCGAGGGCCCGTCGCAGCAGCATGCTGGACTCCTCGCCCCCGATGCCCAGCGTCACGAAGTGACCGGGCCGGGTCAGCTCGGTGATCCCGGGAGCCGTCAGGGACAGCACGTGGTAACTGCCTGCCCGCCGGATGTCGAGCACCTGCCCGGTCACCTGCACCGCCATCGTCACTGCCCCTCTCGAGAAGCGTCCGCAGCCGCGCGCAGGCGGGCGAGGTCATCGGCATGCTCCTGCAGCGAGCGCACCCCCGGCTCATGATCGCGCAGGGAGTCGATCCCCTGCACCGCGGCCGCAAGCCCCTGCACCGTGGTGATGCAGGGCACACCGCGCGTCACCGCGGCCGTCCTGATCTCGTAACCGTCACGGCGCGGCCCCACGCCGAACGGAGTGTTGACGATCAGCTGGATGCTGCCGTCGAGGATCGCGTCGATGGTCGTGGGCTCGCCATGGGGTCCGCGGCCCTCGTAGTGCTTGCGCAGCTCCTCGACCTTCACGCCGTTGCGGCGCAGCACGGCGGCCGTGCCCGAGGTCGCCAGGATGCGGAAGCCGAGGTCGGACAGTCGCATGATCGGGAAGATCGCGGCCCGCTTGTCCCGGTTCGCGAGCGACACGAAAGCCGTTCCCGACGTGGGAAGGCCACCGGCGTAGGCCGCGTCCTGGGACTTGGCGAACGCGACCCCGAAGGTGTCGTCGATGCCCATGACCTCACCGGTGGACTTCATCTCCGGGCCAAGGACCGTGTCGACGCCGTGAAAGCGACCGAAGGGCAGCACCGCCTCCTTGACCGAGATCGCGGCGCCCTGCGGGAGCTCGCCCCCGTCACCGTGCCGCGGCAGCAGGCCCTCGGCCCGCAGCTCGGCGATCGTCTGGCCAACCATCACCCGCGCCGCCGCCTTGGCGACGGGCACGGCCGTGGCCTTGGAGACGAACGGCACGGTGCGGGACGCCCGCGGATTGGCCTCGAGCACATAGAGGAGGTCACCGGCTATCGCGTACTGGACGTTGATGAGGCCGCGGACCCCGACCCCTTCGGCGATGGCTCGCGTCGCGGACCGGATGCGGTCGATGTCCTCGCTACCGAGGGTGATCGGCGGGAGGGCGCAGGCGGAGTCCCCGGAGTGGATGCCCGCCTCCTCGATGTGCTCCATCACTCCCGCCAGGTAGAGGTCCTGACCGTCGTAGAGCGCGTCGACGTCGATCTCGACCGCATCGTCGAGGAACCGGTCGACGAGCACCGGGTGCTCGGGGTTCACCTGGGTGGCGCGGGTCAGGTAGTCGGCGAGCATGTCGTCGTCGTAGACGATCTCCATACCGCGGCCCCCGAGCACGTAGCTGGGACGCACGAGGACGGGGTAGCCCACCTCGGCAGCGATCGACCGGGCCTCGTCGAACGTGAAGGCCGTCCCGTGCTTGGGTGCCATCAGGCCGGCCTCCGCGAGCACGCGACCGAAGGCACCGCGCTCCTCGGCCAGGTGGATCGACTCCGGGCTCGTCCCGATCACGGGGACCCCGGCATCCTTGAGGCCCTGGGCCAGCCCGAGGGGGGTCTGCCCGCCGAGCTGGACGATGACGCCGCACAGCGTGCCGGACTGCTGCTCGGCGTTCACGACCTCGAGGACGTCCTCGAGGGTGAGCGGCTCGAAGTACAGGCGGTCCGAGGTGTCGTAGTCGGTGGAGACGGTCTCGGGATTGCAGTTGATCATGATCGTCTCGTACCCGGCGTCGCGCAGCGTCAGCGCCGCGTGCACGCAGGAGTAGTCGAACTCGATCCCCTGGCCGATCCGGTTCGGGCCCGACCCCAGGATGATCACCTTCTCGCGGTCGCTGGGCTCGGCCTCTGTCTCCTCGTCGTAGCAGGAGTAGTGGTAGGGCGTGCGGGCCGCGAACTCGGCGGCGCAGGTGTCGACCGTCTTGTAGACCGGGCGCAGGCCGTACTCGTGGCGCAGCTCGCGGACCTCCCGCTCGGACAGGCCACGCAGCAGGCCCAGCTGCCGATCGGAGAACCCCAGACGCTTGGCGCGGCGCAATAGGCGCTGTTCCAGCGACGTCGCCTCGCGGACCTCGTCGGCCATCTCGTTCACCTGGCAGATCTCGTCCAGGAACCATGGGTCGATGCCGGTTGCCTCGTGCACCGCATCGATGCCCGCGCCCGCCCACAGGGCCAGCTGGACCTGCGCGAGTCGGCCGTCACGCGGCACCCGCATGGCCTCGAGCAGGGCAGGGACGTCGACCTCGTTGCGGCTCGACGGCCACGAGAAGACCGCATCCGGCCTCTCGAGCGAGCGCAGGGCCTTCTGCAGCGCCTCGGGGAAGCTGCGGCCGATCGCCATGGCCTCGCCGACACTCTTCATCGTGGTCGTCAGGACCGGGTCCGCCTGCGGGAACTTCTCGAACGCGAACCGCGGGACCTTGACCACGATGTAGTCCAGCGTGGGCTCGAAGGAGGCCGGAGTCTCCTGCGTGATGTCGTTCGGGATCTCGTCGAGGGTGTAGCCGATCGCCAGCCGCGCGGCGATCTTGGCGATCGGGAAGCCGGTCGCCTTGGAGGCCAGTGCCGAGGATCGGGAGACCCGGGGATTCATCTCGATGACGATCAACCGGCCGTCGTCGGGGTTGACCGCGAACTGGATGTTGCAGCCGCCCGTGTCGACTCCCACGGCGCGGATGATGTCGATGCCCACGTCGCGAAGTCGCTGGTACTCGCGATCGGTGAGTGTCAGCGCAGGGGCCACGGTGATCGAGTCGCCCGTGTGCACCCCCATCGGGTCGAGGTTCTCGATCGAGCACACGACGACGACGTTGTCATTACGGTCCCGCATCAGCTCTAGCTCGTACTCCTTCCAGCCGATGATGGACTCCTCCAGCAGCACCTCCGTAGTCGGGCTCGCCTGGAGGCCCGTCCCTGCGATGCGACGCAGGTCCGCCTCGTCGTACGCGATGCCCGAGCCCGCACCGCCCATCGTGAACGACGGGCGCA
Organism: Actinomycetota bacterium; assembly: GCA_017856385.1. Lineage (GTDB taxonomy): Bacteria > Actinomycetota > Actinomycetes > S36-B12 > S36-B12 > UBA10649. The sequence goes on along the minus strand of JAFMFD010000062.1, from coordinate 7,264 downwards.
CCACGACGGGATAGCCCAGCGACTCGACCGCCGTGAGGCAGTCCTGCAGCGTGTGGCAGATCACCGAGCGCGCACTCTCGGCACCGACCTGCTCGACGATGCCGCGGAAGAGCTCGCGGTTCTCGCCGCGTTCGATGGCATCGACATCGGCACCGATGAGCTCGACCCCGTACTTCTCCAGCACACCGTTGCGATGCAGGGCCATCGCGGTGTTCAGCGCTGTCTGCCCGCCCAGGGTCGGCAGCAGGGCATCGGGACGCTCCTTGGCGATGATCCGCTCGACGTACTCCGGCGTGATCGGCTCGATGTAGGTCGCGTCGGAGAACTCGGGGTCGGTCATGATCGTCGCCGGGTTCGAGTTCACGAGGACGACGCGGAGGCCCTCCGCACGCAGAACGCGACAGGCCTGGGTGCCCGAGTAGTCGAACTCACAGGCCTGCCCGATCACGATCGGGCCGGAGCCGATCACCATGACGGACGATATGTCCTCGCGGCGGGGCATCAGGCGGTACCTCCATTACGGGCATCGGTCATCAGGTCGGCGAAGCGGTCGAACAGGTACCCGGCATCGTGCGGTCCCGCCGCGGCCTCCGGGTGGTACTGCACGCTGAAAGCCGGCACGTCGAGGCAGCGCAGGCCTTCGACCACGTCGTCGTTCAGGCACACATGGCTGACGACTGCACGACCATGGGGGGTGTCGAACTCGACACCGAGGGGGGCGTCGACGGCGAACCCGTGGTTGTGCGCGGTGACCTCGACCTTGCGGGTCGCGAGGTCCATGACCGGCTGGTTGATACCCCGGTGGCCGTAGCGCAGCTTGTAGGTGCCCAGCCCCAGAGCGCGGCCGAGCACCTGGTTGCCGAAGCAGATGCCGAACACCGGAACGCGACGCGAGAGCAGCTCGCCCATGACCGCGACCGCATGGTCGGCCGTGGCGGGATCGCCGGGACCGTTGGAGAAGAACACGCCATCGGGTGACAGGGTGAGGATCTGCTCGACGCTCCAGTCAGCCGGCACGACGTGCACCTGCATGCCGCGCTCGGCCATGCGGTGCGGCGTCATCGCCTTGATGCCGAGGTCCACCGCCACGACTGTGAACCGGTGCTCGCCGATCGCGGGCACCACGTACGCCTCCTGCGTGGTGACCTCGGCCGTGAGGTTCGCCCCGGCCATCTGGGGGGCCCGCTGCACCTCGGCGAGCAGCTCGTCAGGGGTCCGCTCCGCCGCTGGACCGCTGAAGATGCCCACGCGCATGGCACCGCGATCGCGCAGGTGGCGCGTGAGCGCCCGGGTGTCGACGCCGCTGATCCCGACGACCCCGGCGGACACGAGGTCATCCTCGAGGCCCGACGTCGCGCGCCAGTTCGACGTGATGCGCGAGGGGTCGCGGACCACGTAGCCGGCGACCCAGATCCGGCGCGACTCGGGATCCTCGTGGTTCATGCCCGTGTTGCCGATGTGCGGCGCGGTCATGACGACGACCTGGCCCTGGTACGACGGATCGGTGAGCGTCTCCTGGTATCCGCTCATGCCCGTGCTGAACACGGCCTCCCCCAGGGTCGTGCCGATCGCTCCGTAGGCATCACCGTGCATGGTGCGCCCGTCCTCGAGGACGAGGACGGCGGGCGGGCGGGCGGTGCGGGTCATCGGGCTCCCTTCGTGATCGTGCGGGTGGGGAGGGCCCGCGGGACGGCGTGGTAGGCGAGTCTCACGCGAGGGCACCGTCCAGGACGGTGGGGGTGCCTGCGTAGATGGTGTGCACGATGCGGCCGGGCAGGGTTCGACCGGCATAGGGGCTGTTGCGGCTCTTGGAGGCCAGCCTCATCGGGTCGACTGTGTAGGTCGCAGTAGGGTCGACGATCGCGATGTTGGCGATGGCACCCGGGACGAGGTCATGGCCCTGCGTGCGCACCCGGCCGATGCGCGCCGGCGCGACCGACATGCGCTGGGCGAGCTCGCGCCACGTCACCAGACCGGGCTCGACCAGGGTCTGGAGCGCGACGCCGAACGCGGTCTCGAGGCCGAGCATGCCCATCGCCGCGGCCGCCCACTCGCAGTCCTTGTCCTCGTGCGGGTGCGGAGCATGGTCGGTCGCGATCGCGTCGATGGTGCCGTCGGCCACGGCTGCGCGGAGAGCCTCGACATCGGCGGCGGTGCGCAGCGGTGGATTGACCTTGTAGACCGGGTCGTAGCTCGCGACGAGGTCCTCGGTGAGCACGAGGTGGTGGGGCGTCACCTCGGCCGTGACGTCGATCCCGCGCGCCTTGGCCCAGCGCACGATCTCCACCGATCCCGCGGTCGACACGTGGCAGACATGCAGGCGTGAGCCGACATGCTGGGCCAGGAGCACGTCGCGCGCGATGATCGCCTCCTCCGCGACGGCCGGCCAGCCCGCCAGACCGAGCCGGCCGCTGAGCTCGCTCTCGTTCATCTGCGCGTGCTCGGTGAGCCGCGGCTCCTGCGCGTGCTGGGCGACCACACCGTCGAAGGCCTTCACGTACTCCAGCGCGCGGCGCATGAGGACGGCATCGTGCACGCACTTCCCGTCGTCGCTGAACACACGCACCTGCGCAGCGCTGTCGGCCATGGCGCCGAGCTCCGCCAGCCGCTCGCCCGCGAGGCCGACCGTGACGGCACCCACGGGACGGACCTCCACGAGCCCGGCCTCCTGCCCGAGCCGCCACACCTGCTCCACGACACCCGCGGTGTCCGCGACGGGGCTGGTGTTCGCCATGGCGTGCACGCACGTGAAGCCGCCCAGCGCGGCAGCCTGCGAGCCGGTGAGGACGGTCTCGGCCTCCTCGCGGCCGGGCTCGCGCAGGTGGGTATGCAGGTCCACGAATCCGGGCAGGGCGATCAGCCCGTCGGCATCGACGAGCTCACCGTGGGCCGTCCCTGCCCCGGCCAGCTCGACGATGACGCCGTCGGCGATCACGATGTCGACCGCCTCCTCGCCATAGGGGCGAGCGCCGCGCAGCACGAGTGTCACCAGCAGTTCCCTTCGTCAGGCCTCGTCCGGCATGCCACCGAGGAGCAGGTACAGCACCGACATGCGCACGCTGACGCCGTTGGCGACCTGCTCCACCATCACGGCCCGCGGCGAGTCAGCCACGTCGGCACTGATCTCCATGCCGCGGTTCATCGGCCCCGGGTGCAGCACGATCGCGTGCTCGGGGAGCACGGCCATGCGTGCGGCGTCGATGCCGTAGCGGCGGGAGTACTCGTGTGCCGAGGGGAAGTAGGCAGCCTGCATGCGCTCGGCCTGCACGCGCAGCATCATCACGGCGTCGACACTTGGCAGCACGTCGTCGATGTCGAAGGACGTCGAGCAGGGCCAGCCGTCGACCCCGTACGGCATCAGGGTCGGTGGCGCCACCAGGGTGACCTCGGCACCGAGGGTGCGCAGGAGGGTGACGTTCGACCGCGCCACCCGGCTGTGCAGGACGTCCCCCACGATCGCGACGCGCAGGCCCGCGAGGTCGCCGGCTCCGCCGCGCAGGTGCTGGCGCAGCGTGAAGGCGTCGAGGAGCGCCTGCGTCGGGTGCTCGTGCGTGCCGTCGCCCGCATTGATGACCGCGCCCTGGATCCAGTCCGAGTGCGCAAGGCGGTGCGGCGCACCACTTGCGCTGTGACGGATCACGACGGCGTCGGCACCCATCGCCTCGAGGGTGAGCGCCGTGTCCTTCAGGCTCTCGCCCTTGCTGACCGAGGAGCCCTTGGCCGCGAAGTTGATGACGTCGGCCGACAGGCGCTTCGCCGCGACCTCGAAGGAGATGCGCGTGCGGGTGGAGTCCTCGAAGAAGAGGTTGACGACGGTGCGTCCGCGCAGCGTCGGGAGCTTCTTGACCGAGCGGTCCGTCACGGTGGCGAGCTCGGCAGCCGTGTCGAGGATGAGCAGTGCATCGTCACGCGTGAGGTCCGACGCCGAGAGCAGGTGCTTCATGACGATGCCTCCGCGCCCTCGTCCGCGGTCGGGTCGCCGGTGATCGTGACCCGGTCGACGCCGTCGACCTCGGCGAGCTCGACCCGCACCTGCTCGCCCTGCGAGGTCGGCAGGTTCTTGCCGACGTGGTCCGGGCGGATCGGCAGCTCGCGGTGGCCGCGATCGACCAGCACGGCGAGGCGGACCGCTGCGGGCCGTCCGATGTCGTTCAGTGCGTCAAGCGCGGCACGCACCGTGCGCCCCGAGTACAGGACATCGTCGACGAGCACCACCACGCGGCCGTCGATGCCCTCGGGCGGGATGGAGGTGGGCTCGAGCGCGCGTGCCGGGCGCAGCCGGAGGTCGTCGCGGTAGAGCGTGATGTCCAGGGAGCCGACCGGCACGCTCGTGCCCTCGATCGCGTCGACGGCGTCGGCGATGCGATGGGCGAGCGCGACTCCGCGAGTGGGAATCCCCAGCAGGACGAGGTCCTCAGAGCCGCGCGCCCGCTCGACGATCTCGTGGGCGATGCGACGGATGGCGCGGCCGATATCGGCGTCGTCGAGGACGGTGCGCGCGCGCGAATCCATGCGGACTCCCTTCCCCGCCTCGCCGGACGGGCTTAAAGGTTGTCGAACGCTGCGAGCCTATCCCATGGCCGTGCGTCCACGCATCCGCCATCGGACCCTGTGGTGAATGGGACGGGCGGGACCTGCGGGGTCAGACGCCGGTGCCCGGTCCGGCACTGCCGATCATGTGCACGCGCATCCCGTTCGTGGTCCCCGGCACCCCGGGCGGCACCCCGGCGACGATCACCACGCGGTCGCCGAAGGTCGCCCGCCCGATGTCGAGCAGCGCCTTGTCGACCTGCACGACCATGTCGTCCGTGTGTCGGACCTGCGGGACGAGGAACGTCTCGACGCCCCAGACGAGCGAGAGCTGGCTGCGGGTGCGGGGCTCGGGCGTGAAGGCGAGCAGCGGGGTCCGGCTGCGCCACCGCGCGATGAGCCGAGCCGACGAGCCCGTCTCGGTGAACGCGATGAGGTTCGTCGCGTCGACCCCCTCGGCCACGTCCACGGCCGCATGCGTGAGGGCTCGGGCCGTCGATCCCGTCCACGGGTCGGACAGGCCCGGCAGCTCGTGGAGGGCCCATGTCTCGACGTGCTCGATGATGCGGGACATCGTCTGTACCACCAGGCTCGGGTGCTGCCCGACGCTCGTCTCACCGGACAGCATCAGGGCGTCCGCGCCGTCGAGCACCGCATTGGCCACGTCGCTGGCCTCGGCCCGGGTGGGCCGGTTGGCCACGGCCATGGAGTCGAGCATCTGCGTCGCCACGATGACCGGCTTCGCGGCCTCGCGGCACATCTGGATGGCACGCTTCTGCACCAGCGGCACGGCCTCGAGCGGGAGTTCGACGCCCAGGTCGCCGCGCGCGACCATCACGCCGTCGAAGGCGGCGATGATCTCCTCGAGGGAGTCGATCGCCTGGGGCTTCTCGACCTTGGCGAGCACTGGGATGCGCACGCCCTCCTCGTCCATGATGACGTGGACGTCCACGATGTCGGCGGCCGAGCGGACGAAAGACAGTGCGATCATGTCGGCCCCGATGCGCAGCGCCCAGCGGAGGTCCTCGCGGTCCTTCTCGGACATCGCCGGGACGCTCACCGCGACACCGGGCAGGTTGAAGCCCTTGTGGTCTGAGACGCGCCCACCCTCGATCACCTCGGTGTGGACCCTGGGGCCGTCGATCCTCGTGACGCGCAGTTCGACACGCCCGTCATCGACGAGCACCACGTCGCCGACCGTCACGTCGCCAGGCAGCCCTGTGTACGACGTCGAGACCATGGTGCGGTCACCAGGCACCGACTCGGTCGTGACGATGAACTCGTCGCCGGCCTCGAGGAGCACCGGTCCCGAGGCGAACGTGCCCAGCCGGATCTTCGGCCCCTGCAGGTCGACGAGTACGCCCACGCCGCGCCCCGTCGCGTCGGAGGCCGCACGGACGCGCTGGTAGACGAGCTCGTGGTCGGCGTACGTCCCGTGGGAGAGGTTGAGCCGCGCGACATCCATGCCGCTGGTGACGAGATCGAGGATGGACTCGGCGGACGTCGTGGCGGGCCCGAGTGTGGCGACGATCTTGGCGCGACGCATGTTCCTCACCCTATCCGCGGGCGCTGTGCGCGCCGGGGACCTCAGGCGATGAGCGGCCGTGCCGTCGACGGGATCGGCGAGGGCAGGTTCGTGCTGCCCATGAGATACGCGTCGACGCTCGCCGCGGCTGCACGGCCCTCCGCGATCGCCCACACGATGAGCGACTGGCCGCGCCCTGCATCGCCCGCGACGAACACGCCCGGCACCTCCGTCGCGTAGTCCGCTGCACGTGCGATGGCTCCGTTCGGCGTGAGCGGAAGGCCCAGCTGGTCCGCCACGCCGGACGACTCCGGGCCGACGAACCCCATCGCCAGGAACACGGCGTCCGCCGGCAGTTCCCGCGTGGAACCGGGCACCGGCCGGAAGCCGCCCTCGTGCGCCTCGACGTCGACCAGCTGCAGGGCTCGGACGGCGCCGCTGCCGTCGTCGAGAAAGCGCTCCGTCGAGACGGAGAACAACCGCTCGCCGCCCTCCTCGTGCGCACTGGAGACGCGGTAGACCATTGGGTACGTCGGCCACGGCTGGGCCGCGGGGCGCGTGCCCGGCGGCAGCGGCATGATCTCCAGCTGCGTGACCGACGCTGCCCCCTGCCGGTGGGCGGTGCCCAGGCAGTCCGCACCCGTGTCGCCACCGCCGATGATCACCACGTGCTTGCCCGCCACGTCGATGGGCGAGGAGTCCAGGTCCCCCTGCTGCACCCGGTTGGCCAGCGGCAGGTACTCCATGGCCTGGTGCACTCCGCGCAGGTCGCGCCCCTCGACGGGCAGGTCGCGCCACGCGGTCGCCCCGATCGCCACGACGACGGCGTCGTACCGCTTGCGCAGGTCCTCGCCGGTGATGTCGATGCCGATCTCGACGCCGGGGCGGAACTTGACGCCCTCGGCCTCCATCTGCGCCAGGCGCAAGTCGAGGTGGCGCTTCTCCATCTTGAACTCAGGGATCCCGTAGCGCAGCAGGCCGCCGATGCGATCCGCCCGCTCGTAGACCGCGACTGTGTGTCCCGCGCGGGCCAGCTGCTGGGCGGCCGCGAGGCCCGCGGGTCCGGAGCCGATGACGGCGACCGTGCGTCCGGTCAGCCGTGCGGGCGGCTGCGGGGTCACCCAGCCCGCCTCCCACGCGCGGTCGATGATCGCGACCTCGACCTGCTTGATGGTGACCGGGTCCTGGTTGATGCCGAGCACGCACGCG
>JAFMFD010000061.1 GCA_017856385.1 Actinomycetota bacterium | reverse complement strand
CAGTCGCTCCGTGGCGTCGACGCCGATCTTGTCGAGCTTGTCGATCACCCGCAGCACCGCATCGGGATCATCCGCGCCGACACCGCGGTAGAAGCCCTCGGCGAGTTTGCGGTTGTTCACCTGGATCGTCGCGGGCGGAACCATCGGGAGCGATGCGAGCAGCTCGGACATGACGACGGCCATCTCCACCTCGAAGTGGAAGGGCAGCGTGTCGCGACCCACCACGTCGACGTCGGCCTGCGTGAACTCCCGGAAGCGTCCCTCCTGCGGCCGTTCACCGCGCCATACCTTCTGGATCTGGTAGCGCTTGAACGGGAACTCGAGCCTGCCGGCATTCTCGAGGACGTAGCGCGCGAACGGCACGGTGAGGTCGAAGTGCAGGCCCAGGCCCGAGTCGGCCTCGGACTCCTGCGCGTGCAGCCGGCGCAGGACGTAGACCTCCTTGTCGATCTCGCCCTTGCGCAGCATCTGGTCCAGCGGCTCGACGGCCCTGGTCTCCAGACCGCAGAAGCCGTGCAGCCGGAAGACCCGGCGGGCGGCGTCCTCGACGGCCTGCTGCACCACCTGGCCCTCGGGGAGCCACTCGGGAAAGCCGCTGACCCGACCCGGCTTCGCCATCTCACAACCCCCGCGGGTTGACGGGGACCTCATCGTCCGACAGCAGGGGGCGCAGGAACGGGTTCGTGGCCTTCTCCTCGCCGATCGTCGTCTGCGGCCCGTGTCCGGGGAGCACGACCAGGTCGTCGTCCGCCGGGATCACCACCCGGCGGAGCGACTCGACCATCCGGGCATGGTCGCCACCGGGCAGGTCGGTGCGGCCGATCGAGCCGGCGAAGAGCAGGTCACCGCTCACCATGATCCCGTCGACGAGGAAGACGGACGACCCCTCGGTGTGGCCGGGCGCATGGCGCACGGTGAGGTCCAGCCCGGCGATCTGGAGCACCTCGAGGTCCTCGATCGTGCGCACGTCCGAGGGCTCGGTGAGCTCCAGGGAGTTCTTCGTCATCGCGAGCAACTGCTCGCGGGCCGCACTGAACGAGCTTCCGGCCGGATCGGCGAGCCGGTACCGGTCGTCCGCGTGGATGAGCGCGGGCACCTCGAACTCGGCCGTGAGCGGGGCCACCGACCACACGTGGTCGATGTGCCCGTGGGTGAGCAGGACGGCCGCGGGGAGCAGCCGGTGCTCGCGGATGAGGTCGTGGACGCCGGCGATCGAGTCCTGGCCCGGATCGACGATCACGCAGGGCTCCCCGGGGCCAGCCGCCATCACGAAGCAGTTGGTCGCCCAGGAGCCTGCGGGAAACCCGGCGATGAGCACGTTCGACCCTTCCTCTGCCCGGACGCACGTGGCGCGGTGGACGCGCCCTGATGGCGAGCACCCAAGCCTACCGAGAGGGTGGCTTCGGCCCCGCCTACACTCACCCGAGGAACGGAAGGGGCACGTGATGGCGGGCAACAGGCGCGAGCGGCAGCTGGCGCGCGAGAAGCACGAGCGTCAGCAGGCACGTCGCGCTCAGGCGGCTACGCGTCGCAAGCGCAACCAGCGCATCACGGCGATCATCGTGATCGCCGCACTCGTGCTCGGCGGCGTCGCCTACGTGGTCGTCTTCGCCTCGAGCAGCTCCGAGCCGGTCGCCGAGGCGCCGACCCCCGCGCCGACCGAGCCCGCGCCGACCGAGCCCGCACCGACCGAGCCCGCCAGCACCGACCCCGCCAGCACCGACGAGCCCATCGCGGAGCCGGCCGTGCTGGACTGCGGTCCGGCGATCCCGACGCGCGCGAACGACATCAGCTTCGATGCACCCGGTGAGGTCGCGGCCGCCGACTCGCTCACCCTGACGACGACCTGCGGCGACATCGTGATCGCCCTCGACGAGCGCGCCCCGCAGACCGTCGGCAGTGCGACCTTCCTCGCCGAGCAGGGCTTCTACGACGCGGTCGGCTGCCACCGCCTCACCACGGAGGGCATCTTCGTGCTGCAGTGCGGCGACCCGGCGGGCGACGGCACCGGTGGCCCCGGATACGTCGTCCCGGACGAGAACCTGCCCGCCGACGGGGCGGTCAACTACCCAGCAGGGACCGTGGCCATGGCCAACGCGGGACCCGGCACCGCGGGCTCGCAGTTCTTCATCGTCTACGAGGACACCACGCTGCCGCCGGCCTACACCGTCTGGGGTCAGGTCACCGAGGGCCTGGACATCGTCCAGGAGATCGCATCCGTGGGCACCGAGGACGGCAGCACGGACGGCCGACCCCGGCAGCCCATGGTCATCGAGACGGCGACCGTCCAACGCTCCTAGCGGACAACCGGGGCCGATAGGCTTGCGCGACCACGGGTCCGGACAAGGAAGGCAGGCAACCATGGCCGATATCGGCGTGCCGACGCCTGCGGCCCTGCGGCCGACCGGACCTCCGCGTCCCGCCCCCCGCACTAGCGCTCCCGCCACGGATCCCACCAAGTTCGGTCGCGTGGATCCCGACGGGACGGTCTACCTGCTGGCTCCCGAGGGTGAGGTCGCGGTGGGCCAGTGGGCGGCCGGTGACCCCGCTGAGGGCCTGGCCTTCTTCGCGCGCAAGTACGACGACCTCGCGGTCGAGGTGGACCTCATCGCCGCTCGGCTCGCCGACGGCAGGGCCAGCGCCGATCAGGCCGCAGCCGTCGTCGCCCGCGTGCGCGAGGCGCTCGCGGCACGGTCGTTCGTCGGTGACATCGTCGCCCTCGAGACCCGGTGCGCCGACCTCGAGACCGCAGCGGAGGCCGGCCGCGAGGCCGCCCGGGCCCAGCGGGCCGAGCAGCGTGCGGCCGCCCTCGCGACGCGCGAGGCGCTCGCGGTCGAGGCCGAGGCGCTGAGCGGCTCGACCTCCTGGAAGACCACGGCCGAGCGCTATGCGGCGATCGTCGAGGAGTGGAAGGCCCTGCCGCGCGGTGATCGCACTGCCGAGCAGGAGTTGTGGAAGCGGATCAGCTCATCGCGCACGGCCTTCGACAAGCGTCGCCGCCAGCACTTCACCGAGGTCGATGCCCAGCGCAAGGACGCGATCGCGGCCAAGCGAGCGGTCATCGCGAAGGCAGAGGCACTCGCCACGTCGACCGACTGGCAGCGGACGACCAAGCAGCTGCGTGACCTGCTCGATGAGTGGAAGGCGCTGCCTCGCGCGTCGAGGACCGACGAGGACAAGCTCTGGCGACGGTTCAAGGCGGCGCAGGACGCCTTCTACGCCGCGCGCTCAGCCGCGCAGGAGTCTGCCGAGGACGCCCTCCGCGCGAACCTCCCCGCGAAGGAAGCGCTGCTGGTCGAGGCCGAGGCCCTGCTCCCCGTGACCGACCTCGCCGCGGCCAAGCGCACCCTGCGGGGGATCCAGGAGCGCTGGGACAAGGCCGGAGACGTCCCGCGCGCCGATCGTGGTCGCCTTGAGGGACGACTGCGCACGGTCGAGGAGGCGGTGCGCAGTCAGGAGCAGGCCTCGTGGAGCTCCTCTCGCGGAACCTCGGCCACCGACGCCTTCGCGGAGGCACTCGCCCGCCTGCAGCAGAAGCGTGATGCCGCCGAGGCGCGTGGTGACGCCGCCGCGGTCGCCGAGCTCGATGCGCAGATCACGTCGACGCGCGCCCTGCTCGGCCAGGACTAGTCCGGCCGCTCGGGAGCGTCAGATCCGATAGGCGTCGTAGACGCCTTCCACCTGCCGCACCGCCTTCAGGACCGAGCCGAGGTGCTTGGGGTCGGCCATCTCGAACGTGAAGCGGGACATCGCGATGCGCTCGCGGGTCGTCGTGACGGCGGCGCTGAGGATGTTGACGTGCGTGTCGGACAGCGCACGGGTCACATCGGAGAGGAGGCGTGCCCGGTCGAGTGCCTCGACCTGGATGTTGACCAGGTAGATGCTGTTGGCCGTCGGCGCCCACTCGACCTCGACGAGCCTGTCCGGCTCGGCCTGCAGGCCGGGCACGTTGATGCAGTCGGAGCGATGGACCGAGACCCCCGCCCCGCGGGTCACGAACCCGACGATCTCGTCGCCGGGCACCGGGGTGCAGCACTTCGCGAGCTTGACCCACACATCCGCAGCACCCTTGACCACGACCCCGGCGTCGCCCGTCGAACGCTGCCGACTCCGAACGGTCGACGGATTCACCGTCTCGGCAGCGTCATCGGCGGCCCCATCGATGCCACCCGCGGAGTCGACCAGCCGCTTGACGATGGTCTCGGCCGTGATCCGACCCTCGCCCACCGCCGCATACAGCGCGGAGATGTCCTGCTGATGAAGGTCCGCCGCGATGGCTTTCAGCGCCTGGTTCGTCATCATGCGCTGCAGGGGCAGGCCCTGCTTGCGCATCGCCCGGACGATCGCCTCCTTGCCGGCCTCGATCGCCTCGTCGCGGCGCTCGCGCGTGAACCAGGCCTTGATCTTCGTGCGAGCACGGGGTGACTGCACGAAGTCGATCCAGTCCCGGCTGGGCCCTGCACCCTCCGCCTTCGAGGTGAAGATCTCGACCACGTCACCGTTCGCCAGCGAGGAGTCCAGTGACACGAGTTTGCCGTTGACGCGAGCCCCGACGCAGCGGTGGCCGACCTCGGTGTGCACCGAGTAGGCGAAGTCCACCGGCGTTGCGCCGGTCGGCAGGGCGATGACATCGCCCTTGGGGGTGAAGACGAAGACCTCCGAGGCCCCGAGGTCGTAGCGCAGACTGTCGAGGAACTCCCCCGGATCCTCGGTCTCGCGCTGCCACTCGACGAGCTGCCGGAGCCAGGTGAAGTCGTCGGGACCCCCCTTCCCGTTCTGGCCCTGCTTGTAGCGCCAGTGGGCGGCCACCCCGTACTCCGCAGCCCGGTGCATGTCATGCGTGCGGATCTGCAGCTCCACCGGCTTGCCATCGGGCCCGATGACGGTCGTGTGCAGGGACTGATACATGTTGAACTTGGGCATCGCGATGAAGTCCTTGAAGCGGCCCGGCACGGGGCTCCACTGGGAGTGCACGATGCCCAGGGCCGCGTAGCAGTCGCGGATCGAGTCAACGAGGATCCGCACGCCCACGAGGTCGTAGATGTCGGCGAAGTCGCGCCCGCGCACGATCATCTTCTGGTAGATCGAGTAGTAGTGCTTGGGTCGGCCCGTCACTGTCGCCTTGATCTTCGCCTGCTTCATGTCCGCCTCGATCCGCGTGATCGCCCGCGTGAGGTACTGGTCGCGCGAAGGCGCGCGCTGGCCGACAAGGCGGTCGATCTCCTCGAACATCTTCGGGTGGAGGGTGGCGAAGGAGAGGTCCTCGAGCTCCCACTTGATGGCGTTCATGCCGAGGCGGTGCGCGAGCGGCGCGTAGATCTCGAGTGTCTCCCTGGCCTTCTGCTGCTGCTTGGGCTCGGGCATGAAGCGGAGGGTGCGCATGTTGTGCAGTCGATCGGCGAGCTTGATGACAAGCACCCGGATGTCGCGCGCCATCGCGACGACCATCTTGCGCACAGTCTCGGCCGCGGATGCCTCGCCGTACCGGACCCTGTCGAGCTTCGTGACGCCGTCGACGAGCTGAGCGATCTCGTCGCCGAAGTCCTCGCGGAGCGAGTCGAGCGCATATCCGCAGTCCTCGACGGTGTCGTGCAGGAGCGCGGCGGCCAGCGTCGGCGCCGTCATTCCGAGGTCGGCAAGGATCGTGGCGACCGCGAGCGGGTGCGTGATGTACGGCTCACCTGACCTGCGCGTCTGGTCGCGGTGCAGGTAGGCGGCCGTCTCGTAGGCGCGCTCCACGACCCGGGTGTCCGCCTTGGGGTGGTACTTCCGCAGTGTCCGCAGGAGCGGCTCGAGCTCCGGGGTGCCGGCGCGGGAGCCGGACAGCCGCCCGAACCGCGACCGGCGTCGACCGGCGTCAGGCACCGCGAGGACAGGGGCCGGGAACTCCGGCTCCGTGGCAACGGCGTCCTCTGCGGTCACGCCCCTCCCCTACCGGGCCCATGCACGGAGACTCCGTGACCCGATCAGTGTACGAAAGGTGGCCGTTCCCCTGCAGCGGTCAGGTGCCGAGACGGTCAGCGACGGCGCGATCGAGCCTGCCGTCGAGGCTGCTGGCGCGGGCCTCCCGGCACCCGGGTGGACGGGGAGCCCGAAGTTGTGCCGTCACCCGTGGACTCGTCGTCGCCATCGGCGTCATCGCCCTCGCCTGCCCCACGCGGGGAGGCCTCCGTGCGACCGGCCTTGCGACGGGCGAGCACCCGGGCCTGGAGCGCCTTGATCTCCGGTTGGCGGTTCTTCAGGTCCACGAGGACCGGCGTGGCGATGAAGATCGAGGAGTACGTGCCCGCGGCCATGCCGATGGCCAGGACCACCGCCAGGTCCAGCAGGGTTCCCGCGCCGAGGAGACCGGCGCCCACGATGATGATGGCGACCACGGGGAGCAGCGCGACCACCGAGGTGTTGATCGATCGCACGAGGGTCTGGTTGACGGCGAGGTTCGCGGCCTCGGCGTAGGTGAGCACGGACTGGCCGGTGACGCCCCGGGTGTTCTCCTTGACCTTGTCGAACACCACGACGGTGTCGTAGAGGGAGTAGCCGAGGATCGTGAGCAGCCCGATGACCGTGGCGGGCGTCACCTCCAGGCCAACCAGCGCGTAGATGCCCACCGTGATGATGAGGTCATGCGCCAGTGCCACCAGGGCACCGATCGCCATCCGCCACTCGAAGTAGATGGACAGGAAGATCGTCACGAGCAGGATGAAGATCAGCAGGCCCTGCAGGGCCTTGCTTGAGATCTCCTGGCCCCAGGTCGGCCCGACCACCTGCACCCTGACCTCGTCCTTGGGGATGCCGCAGGCCTCGGCCAGCAGGCCGGCCACCTCGGAGCTCCGCTCCGGCGTGAGCGTCTCGGTCTGGACGCGCACCGTCCCGCTGGCGGTCTGGGTCACGATCGACTGCGCACCGGTGGCCTCCTCGGCCACGTCGCGCGCCTGCTCGACAGTGCAGGTCGCGTTCGACAGCGAGAAGTCGGCACCTCCGCGGAACTCGATGCCGAAGTTCAGGCCACGGATGAGCACAGCTGCGATGGCGATGAGGACGATGACGGCGGAGATGATGTACCACCGCTTGCTGCGGCCCACGAAGTCGTAGGAGACCTCCCCCGCGTAGAGCCGATGGCCGAGGCTGCCGAGCCTGCTCATGCGGACACCTCCTTGCTCGACTGGCGAGTTCGCCCGCGTCCCCGACCGCCTGACGACTGGGCACTGTGGTCCACCCCGAGGCGGGACTTGTCGAGCCCGGTCATCTTGGACCCGCGCTGCATCCACGCCGTGCGCCCGATGAGCACGGTCAGGGGGTGCGTGAACCAGAACGCCACGAGGATGTCGATGAGCGTGGTCAGGCCCAGGACGAAGGCGAAGCCGCGCACGCTGCCCACCGAGAGGAAGTACAGGACCGCCGCGGCGAGGATCGACACGAAATCGGCGGCCAGCAGCGTGCGCCGTGCCCTGACCCAGCCGCTGTCGCACGCCTGGCGCAGAGACTTGCCATCACGGATCTCGTCTCGGATGCGCTCGAAGTACACGATGAACGAGTCCGCGGTGATGCCGATGGCGACGATCGCGCCGGCGACCCCTGCCAGCGTCAGGGTCAGCCCGATGGTCTTGCTCAGCACGACGAAGGCGAGGTAGAGGATGCCGCCCGCGATCACGAGGGAGAGCACGGCGACCAGGCCCAGCATCCGGTAGTAGAGGAGCAGGTAGACGCCGACCAGCAGCAGGCCGAGCAGGCCGGCGATGATGCCTGCACGCAGCTGGTCATTGCCGACCGTGGGCGACACCGTGGTGACGTCGACGGGCTCGAGGGTCACCGGGAGGGCTCCGTACTTCAGCACGTTCGCGAGGTCACGCGCCTCCTGGGCGGTGAAGTCGCCCTCGATCTGCGCCTGCCCGCCGAGGATCGGCTCGTTGAACCGCGGTGCCGAGGTGACCACGCCGTCGAGCACGATCGCGAAGGCGTTGCAGGGATTGCCCCCAGGGGTCCCGCACTCGGGCAGGCCGGTGAGCTTGGTCGACGCGTCGGCCAGGGCGCGGGCTCCCTCGCTGTCGAACTCCAGCGACACCACCCAGCCCATACCGCCCTGCGGCAGCACCGCGTTGGCGTTCGTGACGTTGGTGCCCTTGATGAACGCGGGCTCGAGGTTGTACTTCGCGGTGCCGGTCACATCGCACGTGCCGAGCCACTTCTCCGGATCATCCGGGCGCCCGCCGGTGAAGTTCAGGGGATCGGTGCAGTCGAGCGCGGCGAGCTGCTCCTGGAACTCCGGGGAGTTCTCGGCAGCCTGCACCAGCGGGGCGGGGGTCCCCGAGCCGGAGGCCTCGGGTGAGGCCGCTGCCGACGCTGCAGTCGAGGCAGGGGCGGACGCGGAGGCCGACGGACTGGCCGACGGGCTGGCACCCGGGCTAGCCGCGTCGGTCGCGCCGGGCTCAGGTGCGGGAGTCGCGGTCAGCGGCGCAGCGCCGGAGATCCCCCACACCGGGCGGAAGTCCAGCAGGGCCGTGCGCTGGACGAGGTCCACGACGCGGTCCTGGTTCACGCCCGGCACCGAGACCACGATGACGGCCCCGCCACCTGAGCCCTGCGTGGTCACCTCGGCCTCTGCGACGCCGAGACCGTCCACGCGCTGGCGGATGATCGACACCGTCTGCGAGAGCTGCTCGTCGGTGATCTCGGCGCCCTCGGAGATCGGCGTCGGCTTGAGGATCACCTGAGTGCCGCCCTGCAGGTCCAGGCCCAGGCGCACCGACGAACTTGTTCCGGGCCAGAAGGCCCACACGGCGAGCCCGACGATGACCACGCCGAGCGCGACAAGCAGCCGGACCGGCTTGCTGGTGGTCGGAGGCGCCACTGTGCTCCTTCAGGTGACGAGCCCGGTTCTCCGCCGGAGGGGCGGAACCGGTGTGCTGGGAGTGCGTCGGTGCTGCGGGTACTGGCGCGCCAGTCTACGAGCCGCTCACTCCTCGCTCGCGGGTGCCTCGTCAGGCTCGGGGTCCCTCGCCGGCTCGACCACCCGGGCCACCGCGGCGGGCACGATCCGCATGAACACTCCCGGCGAGACCTCGATGCTGAGCTCGTTCTCGGTGACGACGGCGATGGTGCCGAAGATCCCGGCCGTGGTCATGATCTCGGTGCCGGGCTGGAGTGCGGTGAGCATCTCCTGCTGCTTGCGCTGGCGCTGGCGGCCAGGGCGGATGATGAGGAAGTAGAAGGCCGCACCTGCAGCAGCGATGAGCAACAGGCTCATGGGATCCATGGGAACCTCCGGTTCGGGGCACCTGGCGGCGCTATCCGAGGCTACCCGAGGGCGATCAGGCCAGCTCGAGCACCTGCTGGTCCGGGCCGTCGGGCCCGGGCGGCTCCAGGCCGGCGTGGCGCCAGGCCGCGGCGGTGGCCACCCGGCCGCGCGGGGTGCGCATCAGCATGCCCAGGCGGACGAGGAACGGCTCGGACACGGTCTCGATGGTCTCGGGCTCCTCTCCGACGGCCACCGCGAGGGTCGAGAGGCCGACCGGTCCGCCGCCGAACCGTCGGATGAGCACGTCGAGCACGGCCTGGTCGATGCGATCCAGTCCCAGCGCATCGACCTCGTAGAGATCGAGGGCCGCGCGGGCTGACGCGCGGGTCACCACTCCGTCGCCGTGGACCTGCGCCCAGTCGCGGACCCGGCGCAGCAGGCGGTTGGCGATGCGCGGCGTGCCCCGGCAGCGGCCGGCGATCTCGGCGACGCCCTCGGTGTCGACGGCCACACCGAGCAGCCCGGCCGAGCGCATCACGATGACCTCGAGGTCGGCTGTGTCGTAGAAGTCGAGGTGGGCGGTGAACCCGAAACGGTCGCGCAGGGGGCTGGGCAGCAGTCCCGCCCGGGTCGTGGCCCCCACCAGTGTGAACGGCTCGATCTGCAGCGGGATCGCGGTGGCCCCGGGACCCTTGCCGACGACGACGTCGACCCGGAAGTCCTCCATCGCCATGTAGAGCAGCTCCTCGGCGGCCCGCGCCGTGCGGTGGATCTCGTCGATGAACAGCACCTCGCCCGGCTGCAGGCTGGAGAGCACCGCGGCGAGGTCGCCCGCATGCTGCAGAGCCGGACCCGCCGTCATGCGCAGTGGGGCCTGCATCTCGGTGGCGATGATGCCGGCGAGCGTGGTCTTGCCCAGGCCGGGCGGTCCGCTCAGCAGGACGTGGTCGGCGGCGCGGCCGCGTCGCGCCGCGGCCTCGAGGACCAGGCCGAGTTGGGACTTCACGCGCTCCTGGCCGATGAACTCCGGAAGGCGGGTCGGGCGGAGCGCACCCTCGACGAGGGCATCCTCGGCATCCGGCCCCGGCTGGAGGGTCATGTGCGGTCCAGCCCGCGCAGGGCCGCCTTGAGCAGACCGCCGATGTCGGCGCCCGCGGGGTCGGCATCGGACGCAGCAGTCAGAGTCGGGTCCAGGGCGGCGACCGCCGCATCCGCCTCGCGCGCGGACCAGCCCAGCGACGTCAGGCCGGCGGCGACCGCGGCCCGCCATCCCGAGGCCGGGGCACTCGGGCCGGTGCGCACCGGCCCGCCCGACGGTGCGCCCAGGCGATCGGCCAGCTCGAGCAGAAGGCGCTGCGCCCCCTTGCGCCCGATACCCGGCACCGCGGTCAGCGCGGCCTCGTCGCCGGCCGCCACCGCGCGGCGGAGCTCGTCGGGGGTCAGCGTCCCGAGCAGAGCCAGGGCGATGCGCGGCCCGATGCCGCTCACCGTCTGCACCTGCTCGAAGACCATCCGCTCGTCGGCCTCGAGGAATCCGAAGAGGGACCAGGAGTCCTCGCGCACGACCATCGTGGTCCGCAGCTCCACGTGGTCGCCCGGGCGGACGGATGCCGCCGTCGCGGGCGTGCACAGCACGTCGACGCCGACCGCCCCGAGGTCGATGACCAGGCGGTCGCCGGATGCGGCCGCCACGGTGCCGCGCACGAAGGAGATCATCGCGCCGCCGCCAAGGCCTCGGCGAGGCGCCGCTGGCCGGTCCCGCGCCAGATCTGGCAGATCGCGATGGCCACCGCGTCGGCGGCGTCCGCCGGTCGCGGAGGTGCATCGAGGCGGAGCAGGCGGACGACCATGGTGGTCACCTGCGCCTTGTCCGCTCGTCCGGTGCCGGTGACCGCGGCCTTCACCTCCGTCGGGGTGTGCATACCCACGGCGATTCCCCGCTGCGCGGCGAGCAGGAGCCCCATCGCCGCTGCCTGGGCCGTGCCCATGGCCGACCGCACGTTGTGCTGGCTGAACACCCGCTCGATCGCGATGACCTCGGGGCTCCAGCCATCGACCAGGTCGGCGAGGCCGCGCTCGATGGCGAGCAGTCGCTGCTCGGTGGGCTGGTCGGGGTCGGTGCGCAGGACCCCGATGTGGTGCGCGGTCAGGGTGCGGCCGGGGGCTCCGTCGACCACGGCGACCCCGCAGCGGGTCAGCCCGGGATCGATGCCCAGCACGCGCATGCGACCTCCCGACCACGGCCGCGGGCCGGCTGCCCACGGCGATGCCCGGATCGTCCGAACACCTGTTCGGAAGGCTAGCGCCCACCTCCGTCAGGCCCCGGGAGCGACTCTCGGACGCCATGGGGCAGTGCCGGTGCGGCTATGGGGCCGGATCCGGGCTGACCTGACCCCCCGTGACGGTCGTGAATCCCGCGCACAGGTCGGCGACGAGGTCCTGCGGGTCCTGCACCGCCCGGTCATCCATGGAGACGCCGATCGACGCAGTGCCGTCGTAGGTGACCATGGTGACGTTGACGGCCGCGCCGATCGTCGCGACGAGCGGGTAGACGGCGGTCATGCGCACCCCGGCGAGGTACAGCGGCATGGGCGGCCCGGGCACATTGCTGGTCGTCAGGTCGGACGCACGCGCCACCTGGGCCAGCATCGGCACCGGGACGACCCAGCTGATGTCCGCCAGCGGGTCCGCGAGGCGCAGCGCCGGCTCGTCTCGCCACTTCTCCACGAGGGCATGCGCCTGCTGCAGGTGCTCCGCGACCGTCAGTCCCGCGATGGACAGCGGGAACCGCGCGATGCTCACGGCATTCGAGGCCCGGCCCGAGCGGTCGCCGGCGTCGCCGCGCAGGCTGATCGGCACATTGATGCGCAGCTCCTCGACTACCACGCCGTGGCGACGGTGATAGGCGTCCATGCCGCACGCCACGGCAGCGAGGAAGACGTCGTTGACGCTCGCCGAGTGCTCCTTGGCGGCGGCCCGGACATCGGCGAACGGCAGCGAGAAGGCGGCGAACCGGTAGGTCGTCCCCCGGCCGATGAGCACCGGCGACAGCGCCGCGTCCGGGGCAGCCGCGACGCGCCCGATCGAGGTGAGGGTCGACCAGGCTCCCGTCCACGTGCCCTGCGGATCGGACCACGTGCCGGTGAGCAGGCCGAGGGCCCCGCGGGCCGCAGCCTCGGCCACACCGAGGCCCCATCGCGCGGAGTCCAGCAGGTTCGCCGTGCTGACGTCGCGGGTCGTCACATCCTCCGCCTCCGGCGCCTCGGGTGCGGGAGGCTCGTTCGGGTCGGTGTCGGGCGCGAACTCGAACAGGCTCAGCCCCATGAGCACGGTCGCCTGGCCGTCGGCGATCGAGTGGTGCAGCTTGAGCAGGAACGCGGCCGCCCCACCCGGCAGGTCCTCGACGAGTGCGGCCTCCCAGAGCGGTCGGTCGGGGTCGAAGTCGGTCAGGCTCATCCGGCGGGCGTCGTCGAGCAGGTCCTGCCAGCCGGCACCCTCGGGCAGCCGGTACCGACGCAGGTGCACGTCGAGGTCGAAGTCCGGGTCTACGGCCATCCGCGGGGCGGAGAACCCGAACAGCCCGTAGAGCGGACGCTTGCGCAGGGTCGGGACGCACAGGGTCAGCCGCTCCACGCGGTCGCGCAGCCGGACCCAGTCAGGTGCCCGCTCGAGGACGGCGAGCGCGACGACCGTGGATCGCATCGTGGGGTCGCCGCTGGCCGTCCGGAAGGTCGCGGCGTCCCACCCGCGCAGCTGCGTGCCGACGTAGTCGTTCATCTGGTTCCCCTGACGCTGGGAGGTGACTACTCCACCGCCGCCATGACCTCGTCGCTGACGTCGAAGTTCGCGTAGACGTTCTGGACGTCGTCGCTGTCCTCGAGTGCCTCGATAAGCCGGAAGACCTTGCGGGCGCCGTCCTCCTCGAGCTCCACCGAGACACTCGGCAGGAAGTTCGTCTCCGCGGACTCGTAGTCGATGCCGGCCTCCTGCACGGACCTGCGCACGGCGATCAGGTCCGTCGCCTCGCAGATGACCTCGAAGGCCTCGCCGAGGTCATTGACCTCCTCGGCCCCCGCATCGAGAACGACGAGGAGGATGTCGTCCTCCGTCATGCCCTCGGTCTTC
The DNA here is from genome assembly GCA_017856385.1 of Actinomycetota bacterium. Taxonomy (GTDB): domain Bacteria; phylum Actinomycetota; class Actinomycetes; order S36-B12; family S36-B12; genus UBA10649. The sequence continues at coordinate 439 of JAFMFD010000061.1, read as the reverse complement.
GGGACGATGACGACGCCCTTGCGGTTGAACAGGTAGGACACCGAGCCCGGATCGGCCATCGAGCCGCCATTGCGGGTCATGGCCACGCGAACCTCGGTGGCCGCCCGGTTGCGGTTGTCGGTGAGGCACTCGACGAGGACGGCGACGCCGTTGGGGCCGTAGCCCTCGTACATGATCGTCTGCCAGTCCGCACCGCCCGCCTCGGCGCCGGAGCCGCGCTTGACCGCGCGCTCGATGTTGTCGAGCGGGACAGAGTTCTTGCGCGCCTTCTGGATCGCGTCGTACAGGGTCGGGTTGCCATCGGGATCCGCGCCGCCGGTGCGGGCGGCCACCTCGATGTTCTTGACCAGCCGAGCGAAGAGCTTGCCCCGCTTGGCGTCGATGACGGCCTTCTTGTGCTTGGTGGTCGCCCACTTGGAGTGGCCGCTCATGCGTACTG
>JAFMFD010000151.1 GCA_017856385.1 Actinomycetota bacterium | reverse complement strand
TCATGGAGAAGTTCCTCGAGGGCGAGGAGCTCTCGGTCGAGGAGATCCAGGCGGGCATCCGTCGCGCGACCCTCGCCTACAAGCTCACCCCTGTGCTCACCGGGTCGGCGTTCAAGAACAAGGGTGTGCAGCCCATGCTCGACGCCGTCGTGGCCTACCTGCCGTGCCCGCTGGACATCCTCGCCGTCGAGGGCCACAAGCCGGGTCGCGAGGATGAGATCGTCGAGCGCAAGCCGGCCGACTCGGAGCCGTTCGCCGCGCTCGCCTTCAAGATCATGACCGACCCCCACCTGGGCAAGCTCACCTACATCCGCGTCTACTCGGGCAAGCTCGAGTCGGGCTCGCAGGTCCTCAACAGCGTCAAGGACCGCAAGGAGCGCATCGGCAAGATCTACCGGATGCACGCGAACAAGCGTGAGGAGATCGACTCGGTGGGCGCCGGCGACATCGTCGCCGTCATGGGCCTGAAGGACACCACCACGGGCGAGACCCTCTGCGACCCGAGCAACCCGGTCGTGCTGGAGTCGATGACCTTCCCGGCCCCCGTCATCCACATCGCGATCGAGCCCAAGTCCAAGGGCGACCAGGACAAGCTCGGCATCGCCATCCAGCGGCTGGCCGAGGAGGATCCCACCTTCCACGTGCGCACCGACGAGGAGACCGGCCAGACGATCATCGGCGGGATGGGCGAGCTCCACCTCGAGGTCCTCGTCGACCGCATGAAGCGCGAGTTCAAGGTCGAGGCCAACGTCGGCAAGCCGCAGGTCGCCTACCGCGAGACCATCACCAAGAAGGTCGAGAAGGTCGACTACACCCACAAGAAGCAGACGGGCGGCTCCGGCCAGTTCGGTCGCGTCATCATCGACATCGAGCCGACGGCAAGCGCCGAGGGCGGCTACGTCTTCGAGAACAAGGTCACCGGCGGTCGCATCCCCCGCGAGTACATCCCCTCGGTCGATGCGGGCTGCCAGGAGGCCATGGAGAACGGCGTGCTGGCCGGCTACCCGATGGTGGACGTCCAGGTCACGCTCCAGGACGGCGCGTACCACGACGTCGACTCCTCAGAACTCGCCTTCAAGATCGCCGGCTCGATGGCGTTCAAGGAGGCGGCCCGCAAGGCAGGCCCGGTCATCCTCGAACCGATGATGGCCGTCGAGGTCACCACGCCCGAGGACTTCATGGGCGATGTCATCGGTGACCTCAACTCCCGCCGTGGCCAGATCCAGGCCATGGAGGAGCGGTCGGGCGCGCGGGTGGTCAAGGCGCTGGTGCCGCTGTCCGAGATGTTCGGCTACGTGGGTGACCTCCGCAGCCGCACGCAGGGGCGCGCCAGCTACAGCATGCAGTTCGACTCCTACGCACAGGTTCCATCCAACGTGCAGACGGAGATCATCGCGAAGGCTCGCGGCGAGTAGTCGCGGATCACGAAACACAACAGAACACCACAGAACACCGATCCGCGTTACCGCCGGACGGCAGACAACAAGGGAGAACTCAAGTGGCGAAGGCCAAGTTTGAGCGCACCAAGCCGCACGTCAACATCGGCACCATCGGTCACATCGACCATGGCAAGACGACCCTGACGGCGGCCATCACCAAGGTGCTGCACGACAAGTACCCGGACGTGAACCCGTTCACGCCGTTCGACATGATCGACAAGGCCCCTGAGGAGCGTCAGCGCGGCATCACGATCTCGATCGCGCACGTGGAGTACCAGACGGAGGCCCGTCACTACGCGCACGTCGACTGCCCCGGCCACGCCGACTACATCAAGAACATGATCACCGGCGCGGCCCAGATGGACGGCGCGATCCTCGTGGTCGCCGCCACCGACGGCCCCATGCCGCAGACCAAGGAGCACGTCCTCCTGGCCCGCCAGGTCGGCGTCCCCGCGATCGTCGTCGCCCTGAACAAGTGCGACATGGTCGACGACGAGGAGCTCATCGAGCTCGTCGAGATGGAGGTCCGCGAGCTGCTGTCGACGTACGAGTTCCCGGGCGACGACATCCCGGTCGTGCGTGTGGCGGCCTTCCCGGCGCTGCAGGGCGACGCCAAGTGGGGCGAGTCGATCCTCGAGCTGATGAACGCGGTCGACTCCTACATTCAGACCCCCGAGCGCGAGGTCGACAAGCCGTTCCTCATGCCGATCGAGGACGTCTTCACGATCACCGGCCGCGGCACCGTCGTCACGGGCCGCATCGAGCGCGGCATCGTCAAGGTCAACGAGGAGATCGAGATCGTGGGCATCCGCCCCGGCCCGGCCACGAAGACCACGGTCACCGGCGTCGAGATGTTCCGCAAGCTCCTCGACGAGGGCCAGGCGGGCGAGAACGTCGGTCTGCTCCTGCGCGGCACCAAGCGCGAGGACGTCGAGCGCGGCCAGGTCTGCTGCAAGCCGGGCTCGATCACCCCGCACACGGACTTCGAGGCGCAGGTGTACATCCTTTCCAAGGACGAGGGCGGCCGTCACACGCCGTTCTTCAACAACTACCGCCCGCAGTTCTACTTCCGCACCACGGACGTGACCGGCGTTGTCAGCCTGCCTGACGGCAAGGACATGGTCATGCCCGGCGACAACACCGACATGAAGGTCGAGCTCATCCAGCCGATCGCCATGGAGGAGGGCCTGCGCTTCGCCATCCGCGAGGGTGGCCGCACGGTCGGCGCCGGCCGCGTGACGAAGATCCTGAAGTAGCACCCGGAAGCTTCGTGGGGGGCGGCGCGACCCGCTGCCCCCCACGAAACCGGACGAGCACGTCCGGCACGACCCGCACGACAGGCACCACTTTCCACAGCGGCACTACATGAGTAAGGACACCAGCCACCATGGCGGGACAGAAGATCCGCATCCGGCTCAAGGCCTATGACCACGAGGTCATCGACTCCTCGGCGCGCAAGATCGTCGAGACGGTCACGCGCACAGGCGCTCAGGTCGCGGGCCCGGTGCCGCTGCCGACGGAGAAGAACGTGTACTGCGTCATCCGCTCACCGCACAAGTACAAGGACAGCCGCGAGCACTTCGAGATGCGCACCCACAAGCGCCTCATCGACATCCTCGACCC
>JAFMFD010000060.1 GCA_017856385.1 Actinomycetota bacterium | reverse complement strand
TCCGCATGCTCGGCTCGGGCGGGTAGATGTAGGTGTTGCGGACCATGAACTCCTTGAGGATGTCGTTCTGGATGGTGCCGGTGAGCTGGTCCGGCGCTACACCCTGCTCCTCCGCCGCGACGATGAACAGCGCGAGCACGGGCAGCACAGCACCGTTCATCGTCATCGACACGCTCATGCGGTCCAGCGGAATGCCCTCGAACAGCTGCCGCATGTCGAGGATCGAGTCGATGGCGACGCCTGCCATGCCGACATCGCCGGTCACGCGTGGGTGGTCGCTGTCGTAGCCGCGGTGGGTGGCGAGGTCGAACGCGACGGACAGTCCCTTCTGGCCCGCCGCGAGATTGCGACGGTAGAACGCGTTCGACTCCTCCGCGGTGGAGAACCCCGCGTACTGCCGGATCGTCCACGGCTGGTTGACGTACATCGTCGAGTAGGGCCCGCGCAGGAAGGGCGGAAGTCCGGGATAGGTATGCAGGAAGTCCAGCCCGGCAACATCGGCCGCATCGAAGGCCGGGGCGACGTCGATGCCCTCGGGCGTGTCCCAGACGAGCTCGGCGGGATCGTGCCCGGACTCCTCGCGCACCGCCGCCGCCCACGCCGCACGATCCTTCGCGGCGGGCAGCCCGCCGAGGTCGACGCTCGACAGGTCGGGGATCGACAGGCTCGTCATCGCGCCACTCCCAGCACATCGAGGGCCCGGCCGAGGACGTCGAGGACGTCGCAGCCGAGACCCACCTCCTCGTCGACCCCCGGCACGTCCGCTGCGCGGCCGGCCAGGTAGATGCGCGACGCCCCCGCCGCGCGCAGTGACGCCGCGGCCCGCGCCCCCGCCTCGGCATACACCGCGTCGGACGAGCACAGGCAGGCCACAGTCGCGCCCGATGCCGCGAACTCCTCGACCGGCCCGGTGACCGTGCGGATGCCCCCGGCCTCGAAGAGGTTCTTGGCGAAGGTTGCGCGGGCCGTCGACTGCGCGGTCGTGCCGAGCGTCGCGAGGTACACGACGGGACGAGCAGACGCGCCTGCGACCGCATCGGCGCGGGCCCGCTCGGCCTCGAGGTCCTCGGCAAGCCGGTGAGCGGTGATCGGGGCGAACAGAGTGCCGTCCGCGGGCTCCGGAGCCGGCATCGGAGCAGGTGCCGGATCGTCGATGTTCGGGAACTCGCTCACGCCGGTGAGCGGACGGCGGCGGACGGCCACCTGCGCCTGCCGCGCGGCCCGTGCCTCCGAAAGCGCATTCGTCACGGTGCCTGCGGCGAGCATGGCGACGATGCCGCTGGCGCGCTCGGTCTGCTGGAGCAGCTCCCAGGCCCGGGCCTCCAGGTCGCGGGTGAGGCTCTCGACGAACCAGGACCCGCCCGCAGGGTCGACGACGCGATCGAGGTGCGACTCCATCTGAAGGATCGTCTGCGTGTTGCGCGCCACGCGCCGACCGAGCGGCGAGCCACCGTCCTGCAGCAGCAGGTCGTGCGGCTGGACGGTCACGGCGTCAGCACCCGCGACGCCCGCCGCAAAGCAGGCGATGGTTGAGCGCAGGGCGTTGACCCAGGTGTCGTAGCGCGTGAGCATCGCGCGGGACCCCTCGACATGCAGGTGCATCGCGCGCTCGGCGTCCGGCAGGCCGGCGACCTCGAGCACCCGCGACCACAGCACGCGCACCGCGCGCAGCTTCGCGATGGTGAGGAACTGGTCGTCCGTCGCCGACATCCGGAACTCCAGGGCCGCGGCAGCGCGCCGCAGGTCGATGCCCCGGGCGACGAGCTCGCGCACCGCCCACACTCCGGCGGCCAGCGTCCATGCCAGCTCCTGCGCCTCGGTCGCGCCCGCCTCGTGCCACACGGTGCCGTCGACGACGACGACGCGCGCACGCGGCGCACGCTGCCCCGCATCCGCGACGACGGCCCCCACCTCGTCCATCGCGAGCGAGAGGTCGAACGAGCCACCGGTCCGGGCCCACGCACCGAGCGGGTCGAGTCCGAGGCAGCCACGACGCTGGTCGACGTCGACGGACTCCCACAGGTCGAGCAGCGCGCATGCCGCGAGCACCTGCCGCTCGACGTCTCGCACGTCGAGCGTGATGGGCGCCAGGTCCAGCAGGACGCCGTCGAGTCCCGAGGCAACGGCGGCGGCGACGTCACTCGAGTCGACGGCGAGCAGGATGCCGGTGGTGCCGGACTCCAGCTCCTGCACCGCGGACGACCCGGGCACCGACGGCCACACGCGCTGGCGCACCTCCCAGGGTCGCGGGGCGCTGTGCGATCCACGCAGGTACGGCGCCTGCCCCGGCGCGGGAAGGGGGCCGGGCACGTCGTCTGCGGTGTAGAGCGGCCGCAGGGCGATGCCGTCGTCCGTGCGGGAGACCAGCCGGGTCTCGAACGCCCGGCGGAACTCCTCGTCGGTGGCGTCCGGACTGGACTTCAGCAGCACCCGCCGGACCTCCGCCAGCCACTGGTCGTACGTGGTGTCGGGGACGGCGAGCGAGTCGGGCACCGGGGTCCTTGCGTCGGCGGCGGAAGGTACCTGATCATCCTAGGACCGGGCCGCGGGCCTGCCCCGAGCCATCGGCCTTCCCTCTCGCCCCCGGCTCCACTAGGTTCCGCGCGTGCCCTCTCGGACGCTCTCGGCCTCGGACCGGCGTCCGCTGCCCCGGTGGCTCACCGTCCTGCTCGTGATCGGCGGCCTCGCGCTGCTCGTCGCGCGACGGCACCAGGAGGCGCTGACCGGATGGCTCTGGGCCGAGGATGGTGCCGAGTTCCTGCGCGACGCCCTCCTGCCCGGTGCCGACATCCTGACGCCCTACAACGGCCAGCTGTGGGTCGTCCAGCGGCTCGCCTTCGCGCTGATCGACGCGGCGCCGCTGGCGTGGGCGCCCTTGCTCATCCTCGTCATCTCACTCGTGCTGATCACCGGGTCGGTCGCGGTCGTCCTGCAGTCACGGCTGACCGAGCTGTTCCGTGGGCGTGGACTGCAAGCGCTCGCCTTCGTGCTCCTGCTCGCAACCCCTGGTGCGTGGGAGTCGACCGGACTCCTCCTCACGGTGCACTGGTGGTTCCCCGTCGGCGCCTCCCTGCTGCTCATGGCCCCTGCGCCGCGCAGTCGCGCGTGGCTCGTCGTCGAGCTCGCGTGGCTCGTCGTCATCGGCCTGACCGGGCTGACGTCGTGGATCGTGCTGCCTGTCGCGATCGCCGCCGTGATCGTCCGGCAGGAGGGCATCACCATCGTGCGGCTCGTCGTGATCCTCGCGACCGCAGTGGTGCAGGGGATCACCCTCGTCAACTCTCCCCGCGCCCTCGCCGAGGTCGCCGCGCCGCTCGATTTCGCGCGCATCGCACTCCAACGGGTCGGGTCGGTCGCGATCGCGGGCGAGCGGGGCCTTGCCGACGTGACGACGAGACCGGTCCTCATCGCCGTGCTCGCCGCGGGCGCCGCCTTCCTGCTCGCAGTGCTGCTCGTCGCGTTGATGGGTCGTCGATGGCCAGGTATCGCACTGGTGACCTCCGCGGTCATCGCGACGGTCCTGGGCATCCTCGGAGCCGATGAGCCGTCCGCCCTGCTCCAGGCGCCGTACGGCGGGCGCTACTTCCTGCCCGCGCTCACCTTCGCAATCCTCATCCTCGTGCTCGGCATCCGCGGCAGGCCGCGCTGGACGCGCATCGTGGCGGTCGTCGCCCTCGTGGGCATGTCCTTCGCCTTCGTCGTCGACTTCCTGCTGCCCCCGGTGACGCCGCTGCTCGACGCACAGGAGTGGCAGACTTTCACCGCGTGCGTCGAGTCCGGGGAGAGCGGGTGCTCCATCGACATCGCGCCCGCCGGATGGAAGGTGACGCTGCCATGAGCGATGCCTCCGTCATCGTGCTCACCGGCGGCACGGGCCGACGCCTCGGCGGTGCCGACAAGGCACGACTGGACGTGACGGGCGAGGGGCTGCTCGACCACGTGCTGCGGTCACTTCCCGCGGGCATGCCCGCCGTCGTGTGCGGTGACGTGATCGGCACGTGCCGCCCTGTCGAGTTCGCGCGCGAGGACCCGCCGGGCGGCGGCCCGGCGGCCGGTGTCGCGGCGGCGATCACGCTCGTCCGCACGCCGCTCGTCGGGCTCCTCGCCGTCGACATGCCGTGGGGGGCCGCTCCGATGCAGCAGGCCCTGAGCGCCCTGCACGAGCATGCCGACGTCGACGCGGTGCTCACCGTCGGCGAGGACGGACGCCAGCAGCCGCTGTGCAGCGCCTGGCGCACGGCCGCCCTACGCGCGGCCGTCGCGGATGCCGGACCCCTCACGGACCGCCCGATGCGCGACCTCGTCGCCCGCGTGCGCACCACCACCCTCGCGGCGCCGACGGACGATCTCCTCGACATCGACACCCCCGAGGATCTCGTGCGCGCGCGCCGGCGCTCGGCCTCCGCCTAGGCTCGCGTCATGTCCGCTGACTCCGACGCCCTGGGCCCCTGGGTCGACCTCGTCCGACGCGAGCTCGGGATCGACACCCCGATAGACCTTGCAGCGATCCTCGATGTCGCGCGCGTTGCCGCGCACGGCGTCGCGCGACCGGCCGCACCCGTAACGACGTTCCTGCTGGGAGCCGCCGCCGCCCAGGGGATCGATCCCACCGAGGCGGCCGCCCGCATCGCCCGGCTGGTCGAGGAGCGGGAGGCCGGGGCGAGCGGCACGTAGGCTGCCGATGTGCGCCGCGAGCCGTCTGTCCTGATCGTCGGCGCCCTGCTCTGCGGCGCGACGCTCGCCGCCTGCGCGTCGCCGGACTCGGCCGCGCCGGCGCCCAGCACCTCGTCCGCGTCCGCGTCGCCGTCGACAACGACGACGACCGCTCCCTCCCCGACCGCCGCGACCGGCACCGCGACGGCGACGCCATCGGCCACTCCGACGACGACCCCGCAGCCGATCGCGGCGTCCATCTCCGGGCTGCACGTCGCCGGCGTCCAGGACGGCGCATGGCCCGACTCCAACGTGCCCGTCGGCTCACTGCGCCTGTGGGACTCCGGCACGTCGTGGTCGCAGATCGAGACGACGAGGGGCCGCTACGACTGGGCGCAGTTGGACGAGTCGGTCGACAACGCCGAGTCGAACGGGGTCGACGACATCCTGCTCGTCCTCGGCACCACGCCGGCCTGGAACGCGAAGCGGATCGACGCGGCCGACTACCCCGCGCCGGGCGCCGCGTCGGCACCGCGGGACATCGATGCCTGGGATCGCTACGTCGCGGCGGTGGCCAAGCGCTACGCCGGGCGCATCACGTCGTACCAGGTGTGGAACGAGGCGAGCCTGTCGATGTTCTGGGACGGCACCCCCGAGCAGATGGCCGACCTCACCGAGCGCGCCTACCGGATCATCAAGGACATCGACCCGGGCGCGACGGTGGTCGCCGCCAGCACCACGGTGCGCCTCGAGGGTGCCTTCGACCGCTTCTTCACCGGGTACCTCGCGGCGCTGAAGGAGCGCGACTGGCCCGTCGACGTGCTCGCCGTCCATCTCTACCCGGCCAGTCGCGACGACACGGACGCGCGCGCAGAGTTCATCGCGCAGGTGCGCGACACCCTCACCGCGGTGCAGGCGCCGGACCTGCCGGTGTGGGACACCGAGCTCAACTACGGGCTCGCCGGCCCCGGGCCGACGAACCCGCGGCAGTCCATCGAGGGATCCCGGGCGCGCGACTGGGTCGTGCAGACCACCATGGACTCCCTCGCCCTCGGGATCGCCCGCACCTACTGGTACATCTGGACGCCCGAGCCGTACCCCCTGCTCGGCATGCAGCTGACGAACGGCTCCGGCGCCGTCAAGGGTCTGCGCGTCGTCGACCAGTGGCTGGTCGGAGGTGAGCTCCTCGGCTGCACCGAGGAGGCAGGGCTCGCGTCGTGCGACGTCACCAAGAGCGGGGTGCCCACGCGCATCGTCTGGTCGATCGACGGCCCCGCCGCCCTCGCACCGCCCGCGGGCTTCAGCGAGGTGTGCCGCACCGACAACACGTGCGCGCCGGTCGACGGTGCGATCGAGCTCGACGAGACACCTGTGAGACTGCTGCCGTGAGACAGGCGCTGATCGCCGCAGTGCTGGCCGGCATGGTCCTGGTGTCGCTGCCGGCGGCGCCTGCCGCCGCCGCGCCCTCCCCCACCGCACGCGCGTCGTGGTCGATGGTCCCGCAGGCCAAGGACGTCGACGGCAACGGCACGATCGACGGCGACGGCGGATTCCCCGCGCAGGGTGCGATGTCGCGGCAGCCGTCGACGCGCTTCAAGGGCGCCGGCAACCGCATCGCCCAGTCCCATGAGCGGCTCATCAACGGATCGCTCTCGTGGTACCTCTCACCCAAGGGCTTCCCGGTGTCGCTCGACGCCTGCCGGTCCAGCGGCGAGGAGTTCCGCTGGCGGATCGCCCGCGGCGGCGAGGTCGTCCGCACGACGCAGTGGCGTCCGCTCAATCCGCGCACATGCGTGCAGGAGCTCGTCCTCCCGGAGGAGACCTACCGACTGACTCTGGAGGTGCGGTCCGCGGGCCGGACCGCACGCCAGGCGACCACGGCGCGCGTGCGCAACATCCTCGTCGTGGCCCTGGGCGACTCGTACGCCTCCGGCGAGGGCAACCCGCGCAATGTCGACGCGTGGCTCGCGGAGGCAGGCCCGTTCTCCCCCTACTGGGACGACGACCCGTGCAACCGCAGCGTGCTCGGTGCCCCCGCGCAGGCCGCGCTCGCGCTGGAGGAGGAGTCCTCGAAGACCTCCGTGACGCTGGTCAACGTGACCTGCTCGGGAGCAACTGTTTCGCGCGGCATCCTCGGCGCGCAGACAGCCGCGGGACAGACTGCGTCGCAGGTGGAGCAGGCCGCGCAGATCGTCGGCGGTCGCGAAGTCGACCTCGTCCTGCTGACCATCGGCGGCAACGACGTCGGCTTCACCTCGATCCTGCAGGCGTGCGCTCTGTCGAACAACTGCCCGCTCACCAAGCCACCCGCCGGAGTGCTGCAGTCGTACCCGACGGTGCAGGCCGGGGTCCAGGCCCGAACCGGCATGCTGCCCGCTGACTTCGACCGGATCGCCGCCTGCCTCGGTGGGCCTACCTGCACGCTCAAGGACGGGCGCACCGTCCCGGCACTCGCCCTGGCTCCAGGCGCCCGTGTGCTGCCCACGATGTACCCCGACATCACCCGCGACCAGGTGGGCGCACCCTGCCGCTACCTCACGCTCACGGCGTCAGACTTCGGCTGGGCGCGTGACACGGTCCTGCTTCCGACGCCCCCACGCCCGTACCCCTACGTGACGGTCAGCGGCGCCACGGTTCCGCTGGCCATGGATGCCGGGTCGCTCAACCAGGTCATCGCGGCGACGGCGCGGATCCCGGGCTGGCAGCCCGTCGCCGGGACGTGGGGGGCCTCCGGGGAGAGCGCCGAGGGCCACGGCGTGTGCGCGGGGGATGCCGCCTGGGTCTTCGGAATCACGGCCCTCTCGGGCTTCCCGAGCGCCTCGTTCCACCCCAATCCCGCGGGGCAGCGGGTGCTGGGCCGGGCCATCCACCAAGCCGCCTCGGGGGCCTGACCGAACCCGGTGATACTGTTTTCCCCTCGCGCCGCTAGCTCAACTGGCAGAGCAGCTGACTCTTAATCAGCGGGTTGTAGGTTCAAGTCCTACGCGGCGTACGAGGGAATCCGGTCCGCAGGGGCCGGATTCCTGCGTTTTCGGAGCCTTGCTGCTACCGAAACGATTACCGACGACCCACGCAGTTCGCATCACAGCGCCTCAGTGACGAACCCGATGGCTGATCATTGCGAGGCGATCAGATGTCACGCGCCCCCATCGGGATGAACCAGACAGACCCGGGGTTTACCCGCTGGGCCCACTGCGGCGCCCCCGCCTGCCCCGTCAGGTATCTCCACCATCGGTAGATGGTCGTTCCGCCTCACGCCCCGTCGACTGGGTCGAGCAGGACGTGTATGTCGTCGCCCGGGTGATCCGGAGCTGCGAGAGCCCCCGGGACCGCCAGTGCCGCGACAGTGGCGCCCGAAACAGCGCGCATCATGCGCCCGCGCCGATCGTGCGCGTCCCAGTGTCAGCACTAGCCGACGCGGCGTGTTGGTGGATCGTGACGTGCACGCCCTTCTTGTGCGCGGGGTCACCGGCGTAGACAACCATCACCGGGTAGGTGTCCGGGTCACCACCGAGACGGGTGATCTCCGACAGGAGATGCGCACGAACGTGGTCTGCCCGTGCCAAAGCAACACCCTGGTCGGGGCCGTATGCGTGCATGTTGATTACGTCGCCGGGGGCGGCGACGAACCGCTTGGCCATCGCGGTTACCCGTTCCGGATTGCGGGTCACGTACTCGGCTCTGCTCCTGGCGCGTGTGTTCGCCGCGAGCGCGGAGCCAGACTCAGGTTGAATCGTGGTGTCTTTGGGTGGGAACCGCATGCCAGCAGGGCTGTCCACGCTCACGTCCGCTGCGCTTGTCACGTTCTGCGCTGACGGAACACCCATCGGGGGGTAGAACTTCAGCTCGTACACCCCGCCCGGCTCGCCGAAGCTGTATTGAATCCTGATGTCATCAGGGGTCGGCTCCCCACTCCCGTCCTCACCGTACTGCCCGATCAAGGCCGCGCTCATGTCCCCGAACAAGGGATCCACGACCTCGATCAGCAGTGACGTTCCCTTGCGTGTGAGGCCGCCGCCACTGAACACGTTGTCGGTGATGGTCACGTTCACGGCGGCGTTCCGGTCCTCCAAGGGCTTGTCGAAGGCGGAGATTGACTGGACGAGAATGTCCTGGAGGCCCCCGCCCGGTCCCACTGTGAAGGATTTCGAGATCAGGGGGGCTTCATCTCTGCAGCCGCCAGCGTCGCACGTGGGGCCACCGCCGACGTTGATGGTGCCGCTCCATGTCCAGTCGACGGGATCGACCCGGATGTGGAGGTCGTTTGACGCGTGAGCCGGAGCAGCAAGCCCTACCGGGAGGATCGCCACAGCTGCGACAGTCGCAGCCAGAACGGCGTGCTTCATGACCTACCTCCCACGGCTCGAGGGGCACCCTCGAAAGCGCTTCCGGGTACTGCTGAATGCTGATGAATCGTGACGTGAACGCCCCTCTTGTGGGCCGGGTCACCGGCGTAGGTGACCATCACCGGGTAGGTGTCTGGGTCACCACCGAGGCGGCTGATCTCGGATAGGAGGTGGTCACGGACGTGGTCTGCCCGTTCCAGAGCGACCAACCGGTCGGGGCCGTACCCGTGAATGTTGATCACATCGCCAGGAGCGACGACGAACCGCTTCGCCATCGCCGTCACCCGTCCCGGCTGATCAGTGACGTACCCGGTGTTCTTCGCACGCGCTGCGGCATCGGCCGCGTCCGCCGGACTGACCGTGACGCTCGCAGCGTTGGTAGGAGTCTGCGTCAGCGCATCCCACAGCGGCTGCGCTTGTGCGACCCACAAACCGGGGTAGAACTTCAACTCGTACTCACCACCGGGCTTACCAAAGTCGTATTGCGTACCTACCAGACCGGAATCGGACGGACCTCTACTGGCATTCATTTCACCAACCAGTGGGTCGGTGACTTGAATATATATCTGGCGCGGGTACCAAGTCATGTCGCCGCTCGTGAGTGTGCTGTCGCCCATTCTCACGAGGTAAGTGTCTGAGGCGCCCCACGTCCAGTCGAGAATCCCCTGCAGGCCCGCATTAGGCCCCACAGCAAAGTCCTGAGTCTTCACCTCGGCCGGGTTATAGCACCCCCTGTTGTTGCACGAGACCGAGGAGACGGATACCGTCCCGTTCCACGTCCAGTCGCGCGGGTCAACGCGAATATGCACGTCGTTGGATGCGTGAGCCGGAGCAGCGAGCCCCACCGGCAGGATCGCCAGAGCTGCGACAGTCGCAGCCAGAACAGCCCGCTTCACGAATTGTCTCCGGTCCTTTGAGAGGCGCTCTCTGGCACCGTGATCGATGAACTGGCGTGCTGATGAATCGTCACGTGGACCCCGTTCTTGTGGGCCGGATCACCGGCATAGACGACCATCACCGGGTAGGCATCGGGGTTGCCGCCAAGGCGAGTGATCTTGGAGATGAGGTGGTCACGGACGTGGTTCGCGCGGGCGAGCGCCAGGTCACGGTCCGGGCCGTACCCGTGAATGTTGATCACATCTCCAGGAGCAGCGATGAACCGTTTCGCCATCGCGGTGACACGGCCCGGCTGGTCCGTTACATAGCTGGTGCTCTTCGACCGCGACCCTGCGGTATCAGTCACGTCCATCTGGCTGACCGTGACGTTTGCGGCATTCTTCACGCTCTTCTGTGACAGAGCCCATGTGCTGGGGTAGAACTTCAGTTCGTACTCTCCACCCGGCTCACCGAAGGCCCAGCTGAGACCGATCGCGCCTGAGGCAATCTCCTTGTCACCCTCGTAGAGAGGAGTGGGGGCCATCGTCCCGACGATGCGATCGTCGATCGAGATCCACATGGGCGCCCCGACATATGTGGTCTCTCCGATGATGAACTCGCTGTCGTTGACGATTACATTCAAATCATCATCGGTCCAATACATCGACGTGTTGAGGATCTCTTGGAGGCCGCTGCCTGGTGTCACTGCGAAGGACTGTGAGGCAAGAGGCTCATATATCCTGCAGTTGGTGCCAATGTCGTCGTCACAAATGGTGCGAGGTCCGATGCTGATGGTGCCGCGCCACGTCCAGTCGCGCGGGTCGACTTTGATGGAGAGGTCGTTATCCGCGTGAGCCGGCACAGCTGCAGCGACCGGGAGGATCGCTAACGCTCCGACAACTGCCGCAGCGATGGGACGTTTCATGAGGCGCCTCCGATGGTGAGCGTCCCACCATCCGGGTCCGTGCCAAGCGACGCGGTGTGCTGGTGGATGGTGACGTGGACGTTCTTCTTATGGGCAGGGTCACCGGCGTAGACGACCATCACCGGGTAGGCGTCTGGGTCTCCGCCGAGGCGGGTGATCTCCGACAGAAGATGCGCTTTGACATGCTCCGCCCGTGCGAGAGCAATCTCCTCGTCCGGGCCGTAGGCGTGAATGTTGATCATGTCGCCAGGAGCGGCAGCGAATCGTTTCGCCATCGCCGTGACCCGACCCGGGTTGGCGGTCACATACCCAGAGTTCCTCGACCTGCCCTGAGTCGACTCAACGTTGGCGTCAGCGGCCGCGACCGGCGGGGTCTGGGACGGGGCGACCATCGCCTGCCACACCTCCGGTGGTGTGACCGTGAGGTTGTACACGCCGTCGTCATTCTTCGCCCACCGGAAATACGGCGTGTACTCGGCGCCGCCCTCTTCGATCACTGAGGGCCATGGGCAGTTGTCATACCCGCGATTCCAACGCCCTGCTGTGAGCCCACCGACGTACGGGTTGATGATCCTGCCCGCGCACTCGACACCGTTCAGATTCAGGGACCACTCGCCATTCGACCCCGCCGGAAGGTGACAGGACGGGACCTCGCCGCGCGTCTCGCCGGCAGGGATCACATCGTTGAGAAGTGCGAATCCGTTGGAGTCAAGCCCCTCCCCGCACTCGACCTGAACGGACACAGACATGGGCACGGTTCCCGCACTGTTGTCGGCGGACGCCGTCAGTGTGTTTCCGAAGATGTCCGCAGACGCGGGAGCCGCGAACCCGACAGGGAAAGCAAGAGCCGCCGCTGTGACCGCGAGAATCGCGTGCTTCATGGGACTAGTCCATCCACACAGCTTGAAGAGTCTTGGCGTACTCATATCCGACGTACTCGACGTCGTTACCCAGAATCTTGTCTTCGAGTTCCTCCTCCGTCATTTGACCGGCCTCCGCGGCATCGGCGTCCACGAGAGGGCCGAACCGGACGGTGTTAAGGCCGTTTCCCCAGTTGTTCTCCAGGTCGGCCCACGCCTGAGTCTGGTCGATCCCTGCCTCTTCTATGACGCCGCCAAAGCGTTCGGCAGCGCCATCGAACCCCTGCACGCCCGCCTCCAGCTCTCCGCCTCCGGCAACGGCTTCCCCGGTTTCCACCACGACCGCGGTGGATCCGAAGACACCCAACGCCCCAAGGACCTCCAGACCGATGGTGGCAACCGCCAGCAATGCCGCCCCCGCCTCCGCGACGATCGCCCACGTAGGCTGGCTGAAGAAGTCTGCCTCCCTCTTGGTGAAGAGGAAGTAGTTGCATGTCGTCAGTTCAGAGGCACCCTCTTTCAGGTACGTCTTCTTCACGGCGTAGCCGTAACCGGCGGTCTGCCCGAAGTCTGGCTCCGTGATCTCCACATGCGCCACGGTGCCTTCCTTCTGCACGCCCAAGTTGTCACCGGAGCAGGTCGGTTTGCTCGTGAATCGCTCATCTGCCGAGGGTGTCGCGTAGACGTCGGTTCCGTCGACCAGCCGGAAGAGCCCCGCAACACTGGGAATGCTCTGGTCCCCCACGAAGGCACAAGTGGCCGGCAGCGGCATGGGGGCTGTCCAGGCGACTTGGCCACCGCCCATGGCGAGGCACTGCACCTTCAGGGTGCGCGACTTGACGACGACTTCGATGGCGACAGCGGAACCCATGTGCCCCCCGGTTGCCTGAACCGAGTCGGACACCGAATCCCCACCGGAATCACGGAAGTCCACACTGCGAGTCTTCGGTGCTGCGCTCTGGGCGTTGCCCTTGCCGCTGGGGTCGATGACGCGCGCACGAAGCGTATGCAGCCCGCGCCGGTGGACGGTCACGTCCGTCGCGAAGCGACCCGACGGACCCACGTCGACGGTGGTCACCTTGGTCCACCTCTTTCCGTGGTCGTGCCACGTTCCCCCGTCGATGGCACGTTCAATGACCACTCGTGTCTTCTCGTGCCGCTTCGATTCGTGCACTGTCCCCGCCACACGGATGTCCTCCCCGACATCCGTGGACGAGTCACCCACGATCCGTAACGTCACGCAGTGCGCCTTCTTGGACGTGCTGTCACCGACCCGCTCGCAGACCTCGCCCTTCGCCTTGGCCGGTTGCGGCGGAGCAGCCACGGCGGCAGGTGCGTGCCCCAACGAGCCAGCCAGGACGCCGGCGATCACTGTCACTACCAGCGCGGGTAACGGGCGTGCCATGCGTCGTGACTTCATGAGGTTCCTTAGATGATGGTTGGAATAGTGGGCTTCTAGACGGTGGCAACGGCGATGACGTCCTTCACTGTCTTCGCGATCACGACACCGTCGTCGACGGCGGCCGCGATCGGGGTGATGATCTCTTCCACGTCCGTGATCAGGTCACCGATCAACGTGGTGGTGTCGGTGATGACACCTGCGATAGCACCCGCCGCGTCATCGAGAGCGACGGTGACTGCGTGAATCTCGACCTCGGCGGCGTTCAGGTCCTCGGTGAAACTGTTGACGTAAACCACGACCTGGTTGAGCCAATCCGTGAAGTCGTTACGGGTCGTGATCGTGCCGTCTTCGGCGGCGAGGCGAGCCATCTCCGCGAGGACCGCGTTCGCGACCGTGGATCCGTGCACCCCGGTACCGACGTGGTCGCGGACCAGGATGTGCTGGTCCGGATGGTCGAGGAAGTAGCGGGCGATCGCGGTGATCTCGGCCGCATCCACGATGGACACGTCCTCATTCATGTCGATATCCCACGACGACTGCACCTGCTCAGGAGTCGATGAGGCCACCAGGTGCGCCGTCACCGTTTCCCGCTGCTCATCGGTCAGGGTCGAGTTCTTCTTCGCGAGGTGGGTGTTCACCCACGCAGCGGCCTTCGTGTGCTTGGTGCCGGCGTGCTGGTGGATCGTGACATCCACACCCTTCTTGTGGGCGGGATCACCGGCATAGGTCACGAACACCCGATGGTTGCCGGCGTCACCACCAAGGCGGGAGATCTCCGACTCGAGGTGGGCTCGCACATGCTTTGCCTTCGAGAGCGCAATCGCCCGGTCCGGGCCGTAGCCGTGAATGTTGATCACGTCACCAGGAGCGGCGATGAATCGCTTCGCCATGGCGGTGACACGGCCCGGGTTCAGGGTCGTGTACCCGGAGCCCTTCGACCGTTGGGATGCGACGT
>JAFMFD010000150.1 GCA_017856385.1 Actinomycetota bacterium | reverse complement strand
GAGTCGCCGTGGCCGCGGCCCTACGCCCTCCTCGTCGGCACGGTGGAGTCGCGCAAGAACCACATCCTCGCGCTGCGTGCCTGGGAGCGGCTCATCGATCAGCGCGGGGCGGAGAACGTCCCCGACCTCGTCTGCGTCGGGCGCTTGGGCTGGCACGCGGACGAGTTCCTGCGCGCGTACGTCATGACCAAGGGACTGGGCGGCAAGGTGAGTGTCCTGACCAGCAGCATCCCGGACGCCGACCTTGCCCGCTTCTACGCGCACGCCGAGTTCACGGTCTATCCCTCGCGCTACGAGGGGTGGGGGCTGCCGGTGAGCGAGAGCCTGGCGTTCGGCCGGGTGCCCGTGGTCGCGCACAACTCCTCGCTGCCCGAGGCGGGCCGTGATCTCGCGGCGTACTTCCGATCGGACGACGTCGACGATCTCGTGCACGTCCTGGTGACTCGGGCGCTCGATGAGGACGCCCGACGGCGGGCGGAGCAGGCGATCGCTGCGGATGACCATGCGGCCATCACTTGGCAGCAGGTCGCTGGCATCATCGGTCAGGAGGTTGCCGCGGCCACCGCGGCGGAAGGCAGGGCGCCCGTGATCCCCGACATCGAGCTCGGTCGCGAGTACATGCTTGCGGTGGGGCAGCCGGCACCCGACGGGGGTCACGCCGACCAGCTCATGGCCCACCTGCAGTCCGAGGGGCTCACGCCCATGCTGGGCCAGCCGCGCGGGGAGCGCGACTACGAGGTCGTGGATGCCGCCGTCGTTGGCACGTTCGGCGCCCCGCAGACCTGGGGCAACGAGGTGCGCCCGGGCAGGCGGGTGGACTTCCGGGTGCGTCGACCGGTCGACGGGCCGCTCATCCTGCTCGTGTCCACCCGGTCCATGCCCGGTGTCGCGATGATCGAGGCGGTGGGGCCCGGGGGTCCGACGCGCCAGGCGGTGTACCTCGGGGCGGTCATCGGCCTGCCGCTGGGCGACGGCAGGGCCGGGGAGCCCGCGCAGGTCTCGCTCACCGTGGTCGATGCCCACGACTCGGTCGAGGGATTCCTCGGCATCCGGTCCTTCGCCGTGCTGCGGTCCGACGACCTCGCGACACAGGTGATCGCCCACAAGGCCGCGGCGGAGGCCCTGCGTCAGGAGCTGGACTTCGTGACGAACACGCGGTCGTGGAAGGTCACGGCCCCGCTGCGCAAGTGGAAGGGCCGCGGAGCCTCATGAGCAAGGGGGAGCCCGACTCCGGGACGAAGCTGTGGCAGCACGCCAAGCAGCGCATTCCCGGCGGGTCGATGCTGCTGAGCAAGCGCGCCGAGATGATGCTGCCGGCCGGATGGCCCGCCTACTTCGACCGCACGAGCGGTGTGCGCGTGTGGGATCTCGATGGCCGGGAGTTCCTCGACTTCGGCTTCATGGGAATCGGCACGAACATCCTGGGCTACTCGCACCCCAAGGTCGACGAAGCCGTCCGGCGCACGATCGACAAGGGCAACCTCTCCACCCTCAACGCACCGGAGGAGGTGTGGCTCGCCGATCGCCTCGTCGAGCTCCATCCGTGGGCCGACATGGTGCGCTACGCGCGCAGCGGTGGCGAGGCCTGTGCAATCGCCGTGCGCATCGGCCGCGCGGCATCGGGGCGCGACAAGGTCGCGTTCTGCGGATACCACGGCTGGCACGACTGGTACCTCGCCGCGAACCTGGGCTCGGACGACTCCCTTGATGGTCACCTCCTGCCGGGTCTCGAGCCGAGGGGCGTGCCCCGGGTCCTCGCCGGCACATCGATCCCGTTCCGCTTCAACGACCTGCAGGCCCTGCAGGGCATCGTCGAGAACGATCCGGAGGTCGGGGTCATCTACATGGAGGTGCAGCGCAGCACGCCTCCGGCTCCTGGGTTCCTCGAGGGGGTGCGCGAGCTCGCCACGAAGCACGGCATCGTGCTCGTCTTCGACGAGTGCACCTCCGGCTTCCGTCGGGTGCTCGGTGGGCTCCACCTGCACTACGGCGTCGATCCCGACATCGCGACGTTCGGCAAGACCCTCGGCAACGGCTACGCGATCACTGCGGTCGTCGGCCGGGAGGAGGTCATGCAGGCCGCGCAGTCGACGTTCATCTCGAGCACCTTCTGGACCGAGCGCATCGGCCCGTCAGCTGCCCTGGCGGCCCTCGACGTCATGCAGCAGGAGGATGCTCCCGCCCGGGTCCACCGGATCGGCGAGGAGATGCAGCAGCACTGGACGCGAATGGCGGCGGAGGCCGGGCTCACGC
This sequence comes from Actinomycetota bacterium, assembly GCA_017856385.1. Classification (GTDB taxonomy): domain Bacteria; phylum Actinomycetota; class Actinomycetes; order S36-B12; family S36-B12; genus UBA10649. The sequence goes on along the minus strand of JAFMFD010000150.1, from coordinate 845 downwards.
TGAGCCTCGGTGAACTTCCGGCTCTGTCGACCTACACGATCAACGGGTACGACCCCCTGCTGGTGAAGACCTTCCTCACCACGCGCCTGCTCGGGGCGGGCTTCCTCGGCGGTCCGGTGTTCTACGCGTCCATCGCGCACAGCCCGGAGCTGATGGAGCGCTACGTCGAGGCCCTCGCCCCCATCTACGCCGAGCTCGCCGCACTGGACGACGCCGGCTTGCGCGCCACCCTGCCGGCCGGGACCGCCCACGCGGGCTTCGCCCGCCTCACCTAGTCCCCCCTGCTCGTTTGTCCCGCGACGCGGGAGAAGTGAGCGAAATCGCCCTCGTAGCAGGGGTTTTAGCTCGCTTCTCCCGGTTGTCAGGACGCCGCGAAACCAGAAGGTCGGTGAGGACGCGATTCGGTACCAGCACCGTCCGCGCGTGATGGTGACGGGGACCACGCGGGCCCGGACCGGGACAAGTGAGCCCCAGGCGCCCGTAGAGGGGGCCTGGGGCTCACTTGTCCCGCGTCGCGGGAGAAACGGGTCAGCGCCTCTGGCGCTTCGGTGGGGCGTTGACCGTGATCGTGTAGGTCTCCGTGCCCGGAGCAATCGCGAAGGTGCCCGGGCTCTGCGCCGTGACCGAGCACTGGCCCGGCGACAGCGCGCTCAGAACGGCCCCGGCGATCACGCACGGCCCCTGCTCGCTGAAGATCACCGGGGTACCGGACTGGCTGGTGCCAGCCAGGGTGATCGTCTGGTTCGTGGTCATGATGACCGGGGCAGCGATGCTCCACGCCGGCTGGCCAGGCGGATCCACCGTGATGTTGTCCACCGCGCGCGGACCCTGCACGTTGACCGACT
>JAFMFD010000149.1 GCA_017856385.1 Actinomycetota bacterium | reverse complement strand
GAAGGGTCGAGCCAGAGAAGACCGTGGCCCATGGCCCGACCGATCCCACGGCATAGTGCGAGAGCAGGCCGCCATACTCGGCGCGTGAAGCAGCGGCAGCCGCGCGGAGTCCTCACCCTCGCCCTCGTCGAGATGTGGGAGCGCTTCTCGTTCTACGGCATGGTCGCGCTTCTCGTGCTCTACCTGATCCGCCCGGAGGACGGCGCCTTCCCGCCCGGCCCGGGGCAGGGTTTCACCGAGGGCGACGCTGCGGCACTCTTCGGCGTCTACTCCGCGCTGGTGCTGGGCGCGCCCCTCCTCGGCGGATGGATCGGCGACCGCCTCATCGGCCCGCGACGCGCGCTCGTCATCGGTGGCGTGCTCATCACCATCGGGCACTTCGTCCTGCTACTGCCCGGGTACCAGATCTTCTGGATCGGCCTGCTCGTCATCGCTGCCGGCACCGGACTGCTCAAGCCCAACATCTCCACGGTGCTGGGCCTGCTCTACGCCGAGGGCGACCCGCGACGGGACAGCGGCTTCTCGCTGTTCTACTTCGGCATCAACGTGGGCGCCTTCACCGCACCGCTGATCTGCGGCTGGCTCGCCACCGCCTACTCCTGGCGTCTGGCCTTTGCGGTTGCGGGCATCGGCATGCTGGTCGGCCTCGCGCAGTACGCGGTGGGATCGAAGAGGCTGGGGGACGCCGGCATCGCAGTCCCACGGCCGGCCACCGATGCTCAGCGTCGACGCGCGCTCCTGATCGCGCTCGGCTCACTGGCCGCGGTGACACTGGTCTTCATCGTCGCCATCGCAGCCGCAGGATTCAGCGCCGGGACGATCTCCGCGTCGGTCACCCTCCTCATCGTCGTCATCGCGATCGTCGCGTTCACCGCGCTTCTGCGCGGCACGCCACGCGCCACCGTGGCGCATCGGCACCTGCTGGCCTTCCTGCTGCTCTTCATCGCCAGCGTCGTCTACTTCACACTCTCGACGCAGGCCGGCTCGACCATCACCGAGTTCACCGAGGCGTGGGTGCAGCGCGACATCGGCGCGTTCACCGTTCCCACCAGCTGGCTGCTCTCGCTGAACCCCGTGCTCGTCGTCGCCTTCGCTCCCCTCTTCGCCGCCCTGTGGACTTGGCTGGCCAACCGTGCTCCGACGACCCCGACGAAGGTCGCCCTGTCGATCATCGGGATCGGCCTCAGCTTCCTCGTCATCGCGATCCCCGGGTTCGCCGCGCAGCAGGGCAGCATGTCCAGCGCGGCGTGGATCCTGGCGACCTTCCTCGTCCTCACGTGGGCCGAGCTCCTGATCGTCCCGATCGCCCTCGCCACGACCACCGAGCTGGCGCCACCCGGACTGACCGGCCAGCTCATCGGACTGTGGTACCTCGCCGCGGCGGCGGGCGGTGCCATCGGAGGCCAGATAGGCCGGCTGGTCGAGACGCTCGGCTTCGGCGCATACTTCCTCAGCGCCGGCATCGTCGTCGTGGCCATCGGCGTGGGCTTCCTCGCTCTGCGGTCACGCTGGGCAGCGCTGCTGGCCCCCCTGCGCTAGCTGCCGGACGCAGGTACGGGAGTCGCCGGCACGACGTACGGGGCCGGGCGACCTCGCCCCTAGGCTCTCGCCCATGACCGATGGGACGATCCGCCGCGCACGGCCCGACGACGTGCCCGAGATCCTGCAGATGGTCTGCGACCTCGCCGAGTACGAGCGAGCGCCGGACGAGGCAGTGGCCACCGAGGAGCAGTTCCACGCGGCGCTGTTCGGGCCCGACCCGAAGGTCTTCGCGCACGTCGTCGAGCATGCCGGCGACGGCCACCGCCTCGGCGGCTTCGCGATGTGGTTCCTGAACTTCTCGACGTGGGTCGGCAAGCACGGCCTGTACCTAGAGGACCTCTACGTGCGGCCCGAGCTGCGCGGCAGCGGCTACGGCAAGGCCCTGCTCGTGACTCTCGCGCAGGAGTGCGTCGCAAACGACTACGGCCGATTCGAGTGGTGGGTCCTCGACTGGAACATTGACGCTCGTGGCTTCTACGAGGCCCTCGGTGCAGAGCCGATGACCGAGTGGACCGTGCATCGCGTGACCGGCGATGCCCTGCGAAAGCTGGCGGGCGGAACGTAGCGACGGTCTCGATGAGTGCTAATTTGCTCCAATGAAGCGCCTCGCAACTGCCATACTGTCGCTCGCAAGCCTGGGCTTCGTTGGAGTTGGACTGGGTGCACCAGCACATGCGGCCCACGTGGTGCACCTCTGTTCAGACACCTCGGTCGAGGGCAACCCGGGCCAGACTTTGGTGGTCGTCAATGGCTGCCCAGCATCCTGGTACTTCACGAACTGGGGCTCGGTTCTCCAGGACAACTGGAATGGCAGCGCCTCCGCAAGCTTGGCTTCGGGAGCGAGCCGGACCTTCACACTGGGATCCATCGGTACTGGCTCCATCGCAGATGTCTACGCCCGGTACCCATCGCTTGCCATCACAGTTCATGATCCCAACACCACCGTCATCACCTATCCGCCCTTCGTTGGACATGATTGGCTCCAGCAGGTCGGTGTACCGACTTCAGGGACGTGCACTGATGTCCCCTCCAACGTCGGGCACTGGAGGGGTGCGCCGGTCGGTGGCTGGACATTGAGTTGGGCCCAGTGGATCAACGACGGCCGAGGAGGACCGGTCTGCACGAGGGAGCTCGAAGACCGCGAGGACGGCACAATTTCCCTCGTCAGTCGATAGGACTGCCAATCGAGGGTTCTCGACTGGAACGAGCCCGCCCTCGGCTGCTACCGCAGCATCGGCGCCGTGCCGATGGACGAGTGGACCGTCCAGCGCGTCAGCGGGCCGGCACTCGCCCGGCTGGCCGTCGCCTCCACCTGAGCCCCCGGCGGCCCTCCGCGGGCGTTCCTCCACAAGGGGCGGACGAACCCGCCCGACCGGCGCGCGAGCGCCCTAGGGTGAACTCGACGAGGAGGGACCCGTGACTGACACCGTGACCGTGACGTTCGCCGCCGACACCCGCAATGTCGCGCTGGCACGCACCCTGACGGCGGCCATGGCCGCGCGTGCGGACCTGACGCTCGA
>JAFMFD010000059.1 GCA_017856385.1 Actinomycetota bacterium | reverse complement strand
CGCCCGATGGGTGACCGAGGAGGGGCTGGGCATCGACGTGGCGACCGGCGGCGAGCTCGCCGTCGCCCTGCGCGCCGGAGTGCCGGGCGAGCGACTGCTGCTGCACGGCAACAACAAGTCGATGACGGAGATCGAGCAGGCCGTGGGGGCCGGAGTCGGTCGTATCGTCATCGACTCCTTCGAGGACATCGTTCGCGTGGCGGATGCCGCGGCACGTGCCGGAGTGGTCCAGTCGGTGCTTGTGCGCGTCACGGTCGGCGTCGAGGCGCACACCCACGAGTTCATCGCTACAGCGCACGAGGACCAGAAGTTCGGCCTCTCCGTGTCATCCGGAGCGGCAGAGGAGGCGGTCCGTCGCATCGCGAAGCTGCCGAGCCTGGACCTCCGCGGGCTGCACTCACACATCGGCTCGCAGATCTTCGATGCATCGGGGTTCGAGGTTGCGGCGGCACGCGTCGTGTCGGTGGCGCAGCGGATCTGGGACCAGCAGGGCATCGAGATCGAGGAACTGAACCTCGGCGGGGGCATGGGAATCGCGTACATCGACTCCGACGATCCGCTCGATGTGCCCGACATGGCGCTGCAGATCGGCGACGTCGTCGCCAAGCAGTGCGCGCAGGAGGGCATCCCGATGCCGGTGCTCGCCTTCGAGCCCGGTCGGGCGATCGTGGGTCCCGCCGGGATCACCCTGTACGAGGTCGGCACGGTCAAGCCCGTCGAACTCGACGGGGGCGAGGTGCGCACGTACGTCTCGGTCGACGGCGGGATGAGCGACAACATCCGCACGGCTCTGTACGACGCGGACTACACCGTCGTGCTGGCGTCGCGTGAATCCACGGCGAAGCCGATGCTCTGCCGGGTGGTGGGCAAGCACTGCGAGTCCGGCGACATCGTCGTGCGCGATGCCTGGCTCCCGGGCGACCTGGCGCCGGGGGACCTCCTCGCGGTTGCCGCCACCGGCGCCTACTGCCGGTCGATGGCCTCCAACTACAACTACCTGCCGCGCCCGGCCGTGATCGGCGTGCGCGACGGAGCTGCGACGACGCTGCTGCGCCGGGAGACGATGGACGACCTGCTCGGCCTCGATCCCGGCGCCTGACCCCCGCGAGGGGCAGGCGCCGGGTGGAGCGCCTACTCCCGCTCGGAGCCGGCGACGAGGGACTCCTGCTCCTCGACGTCGCTGCGGATGAGCTTCCAGACGATCACGCCGATGACCGCGCCGACGAGCGGGGCCAGGATGAACAGCCACACCTGCGCGAGGGAATCACCGCCGTTGAACAGCGCCGGTCCGAAGGACCGTGCCGGGTTCACCGATGTGCCGGTCAGCGGGATGCCGACGATGTGCACGAGGGCAAGGGTGAAGCCGATGGCGGCACCCGCGAATCCTGGTGCAGCGACGCGCTCGGTCACGAGCAGTATGACGAGCACGAAGGCCGCCGTGAGGAGCATCTCCAGGACGAAGGCTCCAGGCATGTTGATCGCTCCGTTGTCATAGCTGTTCGTGCCCAGGCCGCCGGTGTAGTCCGTGACCCCGAAGGATGAGACGAAGAGCTTGAGTACGCCCGCCGCCACGATCGCGCCGAGGAACTGCACGATCCAGTAGCCGACGGCCTCCTTGGCGGGCATGCGGCGCCCGAGCAGCATCGCGAGCGTCACGGCCGGGTTCACGTGGCCACCGGACACCGGCCCGATGGCATACGCCACGGCGAAGAGGACCAGGCCGAAGGCGAAGGCGACGCCGAGCACCCCGGAGCCCGGGCCCCGGCCGTCGACGCCGACGACGGTTGCGATGCCGAAGATGGCCGCGCCCACCGCGAGGAAGACGAGCAGGAAGGTGCCGACGAACTCGGCGATGAGCTTGCGTGCGGACAGGGACATGTCGCCTCCTCCGGCCGACAGGCGGGCCCCGCCGGCCACATCGGACAGTGTGACGAAGGCGACCACGGGAGCGGCGCAGACACGAGGGTGGCCCCCGTGTCGGATGCTTCGGTGGCACTCGCATCTCGGGTGGGGTGCCTGTCCGCGTGGGCGACCTGAGAGGCTTTCCCCGTGTCGACGACCCCCCCTGATCCTGACCGCGCCGTCACCGTCGCCCTGCTGGGTGCCGGCACCGTGGGCGCACAGGTGGGGCGGCTGCTGAACCAGACCGCCGCCGACCTCGCGCCGCGGGTGGGGGCACCCCTCCGGCTGGTCGCCGTGGCCGCCCTCGACCCGGAGAACCCGCGTGAGGGGATCGACCCGGCCATCCAGACCAGCGATGCCCGGGCGGTCGCCACCTCCGGCGCCGACATCGTCGTGGAGCTGATGGGGGGCATCGAGCCGGCACGGTCCCTGATCCTCGACGCGATGGCCGCGGGATCCTCGGTCGTCACGGCCAACAAGGCCCTCCTCGCCGCCCACGGGGCCGAGCTCCACGCGGCCGCGGCCGACAACGGCGTCGACCTGTTCTACGAGGCGGCGGTCGCGGGAGCCATCCCGCTCCTGCGCCCCCTGCGCGAGTCGCTCGCGGGCGACCGCGTCAGCAAGGTCATGGGAATCGTCAACGGCTCCACCAACTACATGCTCACCAAGATGGACGAGGAGGGCGTGACCTACGAGCAGATCTTCGACGAGGCCCGCGCGCTCGGCTACCTCGAGGCCGACCCCTCGCTCGACATCGACGGCCACGACGCCGCGGCCAAGGCCGCGATCCTCGCCGCACTTGCCTTCCACACGCACGTCACCATTGACGACGTCCACTGCGAGGGCATCTCCAAGGTCACGGCCGACGACGTCCGCGCGGCCCAGGCCATGGGCATGGTCATCAAGCTGCTTGCGGTGGCGGAGCGCGTGCCTGACGGGTCGGGCGTCATCGTGCGCGTGCACCCGACGATGCTTCCTCGGTCGCACCCGCTGGCGTCCGTGCGCCTGTCGTTCAATGCCGTCTTCGTCGAGGCCGAGGCCGCCGGCGAGCTGATGTTCTACGGGCGCGGTGCCGGGGGAGTGCCCACCTCGTCGGCCGTGCTGGGCGACGTCGTCGTCGCGGCGCGCAACCGCGTGACCGGCTCGATCGGCCCTGCGCGCACGGTCTACGCGAAGCTGCCGGTCCTGCCCATCGCGGCCGCGCAGACCCGCTTCTACGTCAACCTCGACGTCGCCGACCGCCCCGGTGTCCTCGCCGCCATCGCCACGGCCTTCGCGAAGAACGGGGTGAGCATCCAGGTCGTCAGGCAGGAGGGCCACGGCGACAATGCGGGCCTGATCGTCCGGACGCACCTCGCCAGCGAGGAGGATCTCGAGCGCACCGTCGAGCACCTGCGCGACATGGACGAGGTCAAGGCCGTGCTGGGCGTCATGCGGGTCGAGGGCGAGGCGGGAACCTAGCCATGGCACATGTGTGGCGGGGCCTCATCGAGGAGTACCGCGCTCGCCTCCCCGTCACGGACGCGACACCCGTCGTGACACTGCGCGAGGGTGGGACACCCCTGGTGTACGCGTGCACCCTCAGCGAGGTCACGGGGTGCGAGGTGTGGCTGAAGTACGACGGAGCCAACCCGACCGGTTCGTTCAAGGACCGCGGCATGACGATGGCGATCTCCAAGGCTGCGGAGGCTGGGGCGAGGGTCGTCATCTGCGCGTCCACGGGCAACACCTCTGCGAGTGCGGCGGCCTATGCGACGAAGGCGGGCATGCGCAGTGCCGTGCTGGTGCCGCAGGGCAAGATCGCGATGGGGAAGCTGGCCCAGGCCATCGTGCACGGCGCGACCCTGCTGCAGATCGACGGCAACTTCGACGACTGCCTGCGGATAGCCCGCGAGCTCGCCGATGAGTTCCCGGTCGAGCTCGTCAACAGTGTCAACCCGGCCCGTATCGAGGGGCAGAAGACGGCGAGCTTCGAGGTTGTCGACCAGCTTGGTCGGGCCCCGGACATCCATGCCCTGCCCGTCGGCAACGCGGGCAACATCACCGCGTACTGGAAGGGCTACGTCGAGTACGCCGCCGACGGCATCGCCGGCTCGCGTCCTCGCATGTGGGGCTTCCAGGCCGAGGGGGCAGCACCCATCGTGCGCGGCCAGCGCGTCGACCGCCCCGAGACGATCGCCACCGCTATCAGGATCGGCAATCCGGCCTCGTGGCAGCAGGCCGAGCAGGCGCGCGATGACTCCGGGGGTCTCATCGATCTCGTTACGGATGACGAGATCCTTGCCGCCTACCGCACGCTGGCCGACCGCGAAGGACTGTTCTGCGAGCCGGCGAGCGCCGCGAGCGTGGCCGGCGTGCTGAAGATGCACTCGACCGGGCAACTCGACCCCGGTCAGGTGATCGTCTGCACGCTGACCGGAAACGGGCTCAAGGATCCCCAGTGGGCCCTCGAGGGCGCGGCCGACCCGGTGGTCGTGCCGGTCGACGTCGCGGCTGCGGCGCGTGCGCTCGGACTGGCGGACTGATGGTCGGGCTGCGGCGCGAGGCCGTGCGCGTCGTCGTGCCGGCCACGAGTGCCAACCTCGGTCCGGCCTTCGACTCCGCGGGCCTGGCCCTGGGCGTGTTCGACGACCTCATCGCGATGGTGACCGACGACGAGGGGGTGCTGGTCGAGATCTCCGGCGAGGGCGCCGACTCGCTGCCGCGCGATGAGCGGCACCTGGTAGTCCAGTCGATGAGGTCGGCCTTCGCGTGGCTCGGCGCAGACGTGCCCGGCTTCGTCCTCCGCTGCGTGAACTCGATCCCGCACGGCCGTGGCCTGGGGTCGTCCGCCGCGGCGATCGTGGGCGGGATCGTGCTCGCGCGCGCCATGGTCACGGACGGTCGCGAGCGCATGACCGACGCCGAAGTGCTCCAGCTGGCGCTGCAGCGCGAGGGTCACCCCGACAACATCGCCGCCGCCCTGCACGGCGGCTTCACGGTGGCGTGGATCGACGAGGACGGCCGCGCCGACGCGATCCGCATGGATCCCCACGCCGACGTGCGCACCGTCGTCCTCGTCCCATCGACCGAGCTGGCCACCGCCGAGGCGCGAAGCCTCCTGCCGGGTTCGGTGACCCTCGAGCAGGCCACGCGCAACATCGCGCGATCGGCTGTCCTGGTGCACGCCCTGACGGTGGATCCGTCGCGCCTCATGGCGGCGACACTCGACTGCATCCACCAGAGCAGCCGGGCCGCCGCCTACCCGCGCTCGGTCGAGCTCGTCGCGCTGCTGCGCGATGCTGGGGTTCCAGCCGTGATCTCCGGTGCGGGGCCGTCGGTGCTGGCCTTCGTCGACGACGCCTCGGCGGAGGCGCTCACGGTCGTCGACCCAGGCGACTGGACGGTGCGCGAGGTGGCGGTGTCGCCGGACGGCGCGCGCGAGGTACCCCTGCTACCCGAGCCCTGACCCGCGCAAGGGGGGCAGTGGACCCCCTGCCGGGCACCCCGGTGCTACAGTGATCTCGTCCTGATGCGCCGGGCCCCAAGGCGGCCCGCCGGATCGATCCCCACAACGGGAACGTGCGAACGTGCTGCACGGGACTCACCTCGCGAACCGCAGTCGCTTCTGACGGTGCAGGTGAACGGCCCCCCGCATGGAAGGGCTGAACCGATCCCTCGATCACGAGGGCGAATCAAAGGAATCCACGTGACGGATACTGATGTGACGGGCACGGCTTCGGCCAAGGGCCTGTCCGGCATGCTGCTGCCCGAGTTGAAGCAGCTGGCCCAGCAGATGGGCATTCCCGGGGCGAGCGGCATGCGCAAGGGCGACCTGGTCGCCGCCATCTCCGAGCGGCAGGGGTCCGGCGGATCCCCGAAGGCCCGGGCGAATGGCGGCTCGCGCGCTGCGCGCGGCGACGCTGCCCCGCAGGCCGATGACGCCGCACCGCAGCAGCGGTCGGACGGCGACCGCAACGACCGCGGTGACCGGAACGACCGCAACGACCGCGGTGACCGGAACGACCGCAACGACCGCGGTGACCGGAACGACCGCGGCGATCGCGGTGACCGGAACGACCGCGGTGATCGCAATGACCGGGGCGACCGCAATGACCGGAACGACCGCAATGACCGGAACGACCGGGGCGACTACCCCGACGACGGCAGCGGCCGCAGCCGGCGCCGTCGCGGTCGCGATCGCTTCCGCGACCGTCGGGACCGCCAGCGCGGCGGCTTCGCCGACGTCGAGCCGGAGATCAGCGAGGACGACGTCCTCATCCCGGTCGCCGGCATCCTCGACGTGATGGACAACTACGCGTTCGTGCGCACCAGCGGCTACCTGCCCGGCCACAACGACGTGTACGTCTCCTTGTCGATGGTCCGCAAGACCGGGCTGCGCAAGGGCGACGCCATCACCGGCGCCACGCGCGCCCCCAAGGACGGCGAGCGGCGCGAGAAGTTCACCCCGCTCGTCCGCATCGACACCGTGAACGGCGGCTCCGTCGATGCGGCCCGCAACCGACCGGAGTTCTCCAAGCTGACGCCCCTGTACCCGCAGAACCGCCTCAAGCTCGAGACCACGGCGGCCAACCTCACGACCCGGGTCATCGACCTGGTGGCGCCCATCGGCAAGGGGCAGCGCGGACTCATCGTCTCGCCGCCGAAGGCGGGCAAGACGATGGTGCTGCAGGCGATCGCCAACGCGATCACCATGAACAACCCCGAGGTCCACCTCATGGTCGTGCTCGTCGACGAGCGGCCCGAGGAGGTCACCGACATGCAGCGCTCGGTGAAGGGCGAGGTCATCGCCTCGACCTTCGACCGTCCTGCGGAGGACCACACGATCATCGCCGAGCTGTCGATCGAGCGCGCCAAGCGGCTCGTCGAGCTCGGACACGACGTCGTCGTCCTGCTCGACTCCATGACGCGGCTGGGGCGGGCCTACAACCTGGCAGCGCCTGCATCGGGGCGCATCCTCTCCGGCGGTGTCGACTCGACGGCGCTGTACCCGCCGAAGAAGTTCTTCGGAGCTGCGCGCAACATCGAGAACGGGGGATCGCTGACGATCCTCGCGACGGCGCTTGTCGAGACCGGCTCGCGCATGGACGAGGTGATCTTCGAGGAGTTCAAGGGCACCGGCAACATGGAGCTCAAGCTGGACCGCCGCCTGGCGGACAAGCGCATCTTCCCTGCGGTCGACGTGGACGCGTCGGGCACCCGCAAGGAGGAACTGCTCATGTCCAGCGAGGAGCTGAAGATCGTCTGGAAGCTGCGCCGAGTGCTCCACGCCCTCGACCAGCAGCAGTCGATCGAGCTGCTGCTCACCAAGCTCCGAGAGACCAACAGCAATCAGGAGTTCCTCCTGCAGGTCCAGAAGACCACGCCTGCGGTCAGCGGCTCGGGCGACGACGACTGAAGGGGACGCCACGGGCCCGCGGGCCCGTGGCGCAACCCCCGACCGGGCGATGGCATACTTATGGGGCTCCGGTTCACGGCGTTCCACCCGGACGACCGACCCGGACAACGAGAGGACATCATGAAGGCCGACATCCACCCCGCCTACGGGGACACGACCGTGACCTGCACCTGCGGGGCGACGTTCACCACGCGCAGCACGGCGAAGAACGGCGTCATCCACGCCGACGTCTGCTCGCAGTGCCACCCGTTCTACACGGGCAAGCAGAAGATCCTCGACACCGGCGGCCGCGTGGCCCGGTTCGAGAGCCGCTACGGCAGCAAGACCTCCAAGTAGCTTCCCTGCCCGGGCGCCGGTTCGGCGCCGGCCGTGTGTCTCCCCCGTCACGCGGTCGGCCCCCGACCGGCGCCCGAGCTGTTTCATGACGTCGATCGGGAGTGGCCATGTTCGAGTCCTGCGCCGACCTCGCGGCTGAGTACGCCGAGGTCGAGGCCCAGCTCGCCGACCCAGCGGTGCATGCGGACCAGGCGGCCGCGCGCCGGCTGGGCCGACGCTTCGCGGAGCTCGGACCGGTCGTGGCCGCCTACCGCGAGTGGCTGTCGGCCTGTGACGACCTGCAGGCGGCCCAGGAGCTCGCTGCGGCCGACGCGGAGTTCGAGCAGGAGGCGCAGGTCCAGGCGGCACGTCGTGATGCCGCGGCCGAGCGGCTGACCGCCCTGCTGCTGCCCCGTGACCCCATGGATGACAAGGACGTCATCGTCGAGATCAAGGCGGGCGAGGGCGGGGAGGAGTCCGCGCTCTTCGCGGGCGATCTCGCGCGCATGTACATGCGCTACGCAGAACGGCAGGGCTGGTCCACGCAGGTGATCGACGCCGTCGAGTCCGACCTCGGGGGGTTCAAGGACGTCTCGATCGCGATGAAGGCCAAGGGTGTTCCCGAGCCCGGCCAGGCGCCGTTCGCCCGCCTGAAGTTCGAGGGGGGCGTCCACCGGGTCCAGCGCGTGCCCGTGACTGAGTCCCAGGGCCGGATCCACACCTCGGCTGCGGGAGTGCTGGTGCTTCCCGAGGCCGAGGAGGTCGATGTCGTCATCGACCCCAACGACCTGCGGATCGACGTGTATCGGTCGTCCGGGCCGGGAGGGCAGAGCGTGAACACGACGGACTCGGCGGTGCGGATCACTCATCTGCCCACGGGCGTCGTCGTGTCGTGCCAGAACGAGAAGAGCCAGTTGCAGAACAAGGAGTCCGCCATGCGGATCCTGCGTGCGCGGCTCCTGGCGGAGGCGCAGGAGCAGGCGGCCCGCGAGGCGTCCGACGTGCGACGCTCGCAGGTGCGCACGGTCGATCGCAGCGAGCGCATCCGCACCTACAACTTCCCCGAGAACCGCATCAGCGACCATCGCGTCGGCTTCAAGGCGTACAACCTCGACCAGGTGCTGGACGGCGAGCTCACCGCGGTGATCGACGCCTGCGTAGAGGCGGACCAGGCGAGTCGGCTGAGCGAGTCGCCGACGTGAGCACGCCCTGGGCCGAGGACCCCACCCGGGGTGGCCGCACCACGGTGCGCGACGTCCTCGTCGATGCCGAGCGCAGACTCGAGCGTGCCGGCGTCCCGTCGCCCGCCGTCGACGCCGCCGAGATCGTGAGCCACGCCCTCGGGGTGCCGCGTGGGCGGATGTTCCTGCTGGACGCGATGTCCGAGGACGACAAGGTGCGGGTGGAGCAGCTGCTGGCGCGCCGACTCGCGCGCGTCCCGCTGCAGCACCTGCTCGGCACCGCGTCGTTCAGGTATCTCGAGGTCGCCGTGGGTCCCGGGGTGTTCATCCCCCGGCCGGAGACCGAGCTGGTGGCCGAGGCAGCCATCAGGGACCTGATGGCTGCCCCCGGCCCGCGGGGCGTTGCGGTCGACCTCTGCTCGGGCAGCGGGATCCTCGCGCTGGCCCTCGCCACGGAGTGCCCGGAGTCGCAGGTGCACGCCGTGGAGTGGGACGAGGCAGCGCTCGCGTGGGCCCGCCGCAACGTCGATGAGCATCGGTCCGCGATCGAGGGGGTCGGCTCGTCCCTGACGCTGCACCACGCCGATGCACGACGCGCGGCGGAGCCCGGTGAGCCGCTGGCCGAGCTGATCGGCACCGTCGACGTCGTCGTCAGCAACCCGCCCTACATCCCGGACCGGATGGTGCCCCGTGAACCGGAGGTGCGCGATCACGAGCCGCATGTCGCCCTGTTCGGGGGTCCGGACGGCCTGGACGTCGTGCGCGGGGTGGCCCGCACGGCCGCGCTCCTGCTCCGCCCGGGCGGACTGCTCGTGATCGAGCACGCGGACGTGCAGGGCGACGACGCCGGCCCGGCAGGCGTGCCGGACCTGCTGCGCGGGCTGAGCGCCGACCCCGAATTCGCGCGCCGAACAGGTGCGTCCCCTGGCAGCCTGCTGCTCGACGGGATCGTCGACCGGCTCGACCTCGCCGGCCGCCCTCGATTCACCCTCGCCCGCCGGCGGCCGCGATGACCCAGCGCATCTCGTGCCCCGACGGCGCGCACCGGGACCAGGCGGTCGCGTCCGCGCTCGCCGCCGTGCGCCGCGGCGACCTCGTCCTCATCCCCACCGAGTCGGTCTACGCGATCGCGGCGGACGCCTTCTCCGCGCGGGGCATGGAGGCCCTGCGGGAGGCGAAGGGCTATGACCCGAGCACCCCCGTGCCGGTGATGGTCGGCCGTCGCGCCACGGTGGCGGGCATCGCCGCACGGATCAGCACCGAGGCCCGGGCGCTGATGGAGGGGTTCTGGCCCGGCGAGCTCACCGTGCTCCTGACCGCCCAGCCCTCGCTCGCGTGGGACCAGCCGTCGGACCACCCGCTCGCCGTGCGCATGCCGCTCCACCCGCTGGCCCTCGCGCTCCTCGCCCAGACCGGTCCGCTCGCCGTGACCTCGGCCAACGTCCCCGGGCTGCCCGCGCCGATCGCGGTCGACGATGCGCTGGAACAGGTCGGTGAGGCGGTGGCCCTGGCCCTCGACGCAGGCGAGCTCGCCGGAGCACAGACCCTGCCGAGCACGATCGTCGATGCCCGATCCGCACCGCCACGCATCGTGCGCTCCGGGGCGCTGAGCGCGGAGTCGATCCGCCGGGTGTGCCCGAGCGTGCTCCCGGAGGATGCCGACGAGGGCGCGTAGAGTGACGGATCGGGTGCTCAGGCGCCGATGCACCCGGGTGCCCACCCGCCGATGCAGACGACTACGACGACCATGATGACGAGGACCGAGATGACCGGCACGCCCTTCTGGGGACCTGACTTCGACCAGCTCGCGGCCGAGGACCCGCAGATCGCCTCGATCATCCTCGACGAGCTCGAGCGACTCCGCAGCGGGCTGCAGCTGATAGCCAGCGAGAACTTCACGTCCCCGGCCGTGCTGGCCGCGCTGGGCTCGACGCTGAGCAACAAGTACGCCGAGGGCTACCCCGACCGCCGCTACTACGGCGGCTGTGCCGACGTCGACCGCGCGGAGACCATCGGCATCGAGCGCGCCAAGGAGCTGTTCGGGGCCGAGCACGCCAACCTGCAGCCGCACTCGGGTGCCAGCGCCAACCTCGCCGCCTACGGGGCGTTCGTGATGCCCGGCGACACCGTGATGGCGATGGACCTCGCGCACGGGGGCCACCTCACTCACGGGTCGAAGGTGAACTTCTCCGGCAAGTGGTTCGACATCGCGTCGTACGGGGTGCGCCCGGACACCGAGCAGATCGACTACGACGAGGTCCGCAGCATCGCCCGCGAGCGTCGGCCCAAGATGATCATCGCGGGGGCCACCGCCTACCCGCGCCTGATCGACTTCGCTGCATTCCGCGAGATCGCCGACGAGGTCGGGGCCATCCTCATGGTCGATGCCGCCCACTTCATCGGCCTCGTCGCCGGCAAGGCGATCCCTAGCCCGGTGCCGTACGCCGACGTCGTCACCTTCACGACGCACAAGGTCCTGCGCGGACCTCGCGGCGGCATGATCCTGTGCAAGGGGGAGCACGCTGCGCGGATCGACAAGGCGGTGTTCCCGATGATGCAGGGTGGACCTCTCATGCACGCAGTGGCGGCCAAGGCCGTGGCGCTGCTCGAGGCGTCCAAGCCGGCGTACCAGCAGTACGCCGCGCAGGTCATCGCCAACGCTCAGGCCCTCGCGGCGGGGCTCGCCGAAGAGGGGATGCGCCCCGTCAGCGGCGGCACCGACACCCATCTCGCGCTGATCGACATCCAGGGCCTCGACGTCACCGGTGACGTCGCCGAGGCACGCTGCGACGCTGCCCGCATCACGCTGAACAAGAACGCGATCCCGTATGACCCCCAGCCGCCCTCGAAGGGCTCGGGCATCAGGGTCGGCACCCCGGCAGTGACGTCCCAGGGCATGGGCGTCGACAACATGGCCACCATCGCGCAGCTGATCGGGCGCGCCGTCCGCGACGCCGACGGCACCGATGCCGAGGCGATCGCACAGGAGGTGGCCGCGCTGGTCACGGCCCACCCGGCCTACCCGCGGGGCTGAGGCGCCGATGCGCGAGTACCTGCTGTGCCTGCTGTCCGCCGCGGCGGTCACGTACCTGCTGACCCCACCGGTCCGCAGGCTGGCGCAGCGGTTCGGCTTCGTCGCCGAGGTCCGTGACCGGGACGTCCATGCCGAGCCCACGCCCCGCCTCGGCGGGCTGGCGATGCTCGGGGGAGTGCTGGCCGGGATCCTGCTGGCGAGCAAGCTGCCGATGATGCGGGCGGTCTTCGAGGGCACGAACACAGCGCTCGCGCTGCTGTCCGGAGTCGCGATCATCGTGGCGCTGGGCATCGTCGACGACAAGTGGGGTCTGGACGCGCCGACCAAGCTGGCGGGCCAGGTCCTGGCGGCTGGTGTCATGGCTTTCCAGGGCATCGCCATCATCTGGCTGCCGATCGGCGGGACGCTTGTCCTCGATCCGATCACGAGCGTCCTGTTCACCGTCCTGATCGTGCTGATCAGCATCAATGCGATCAACTTCGTGGACGGCCTCGACGGACTGGCAGCCGGGATCGTCATGATCGCGGCGGGCGCCTTCTTCGCGTACGCCTACCTGCTGTCCGTGGAGTTCGGGTTCGAGCGGGCCACCCTGGCCACTCTGGTCTCAGTCCTCCTCGTGGGCGTCACCGCGGGCTTCCTGCCGCACAACTTCTTCCGGGCCCGCATCTTCATGGGCGACACAGGCTCGATGACCCTCGGCCTCCTGCTCGCTGCCGGCACCATCACGCTCGCCGGCCAGATCGACCCGAGTGCCGTGGCCGGCGGCACGCTGCTGCCCACCCTGCTGCCTGTCCTGCTGCCCGTGGCCGTCATGGCGGTGCCGCTCGTCGACCTCCTGCTCGCGGTCGTGCGCCGGACCCGTGCGGGCCGCAACCCCTTCGCCCCCGACAAGGAGCACATGCACCACCGCCTGCTGGAGATGGGGCACTCCCAGGTGCGCGCGGTGCTGCTGATGTACGCCTGGACCGCGCTCATCGCCGGAAGTGCGGTGCTCGTCGCCTTCGTCCCGATGGTCTACGCGGGGGCGTTCTTCGTTGTCGGGCTTGCTCTGCTGGTGCTGTGGGTCAGGCGTCCGGGAAGGCCTGCGGAGGAGGTCGCCCGGAGCCCTCGCACACGCACCGGCTGACTCACGCGCAGGCGTGACTTTCCTCATAGGCCCAAGGCTCTTGGGCCACCCCTTCCCGGCCGGGCAGCCTCCCGTCGCTGTGATAGCGTGCGGCTCGGCCGGAGTGGAGTGTCTCCCGGCCCGGCAATCGACGGAGGTGAGATGGCTCAGCCATCGCCTGAGGAGGCATTCGTCCTCCCGTCGGTCGTGTTCCGCCCGGTCCTGCTGTCGATCCTGTGCACCGCGGTGGGGGCGCTCGCGATCGTGCTCGCCACCATGGCGGACGCACTCATGTTCGGGGTGTACTTCGCCATCGGGCTCGCGCTCGGCCTGGGCAATGCCCTCCTCGTCAAGTTCTCGGTGTCGTCCATCACGGCCAAGGAGAACCCCGCGAAGGCCCGGATGGCCCTCAACTCGGCGACGCGGCTGCTGATCGTCACCGCGATCGCGCTGGTCATCGCCTTCGTCTTCCGGCCCTACGGCTTCGGGGTGCTGTTCGGCCTGGCGCTGTTCCAGGTCCTCCTGGTGTTCAGCACTGTGATCCCGGTGTGGCGGAAAATCCGGCGCGGCGAGGCCTACGTCGTCGAAGCGAGCACGGATGCGGCCACCGACCCGAGCGGAACGTCCACCATCAGCACGACGAGCGCGGAGCAGCCCGGATGATCCAGACCGCCCTTCCGGTGAGCACGATCGAGGTCGGCCACCACACGACGGCCACGTGGCTCGGCCTCACGGTCAACACCGACACCATCTACTCCACCCTCGTGGCGGCCGCCGTCACGCTGGTCCTCGCCTTCATCGTGCGGTTCACCGTGACCTCGACCGGCGTTCCCAGCGGCGTGCAGCTGTTCTGGGAGGCCATCACCCTCCAGATGCGCTCGCAGATCCAGTCATCCATGGGCCTGTCGCTGGCGCCGTTCGTGCTGCCACTTGCGGTGACGCTGTTCGTCTTCATCCTCATCGCCAACTGGATCTCGGTCCTGCCCGTCCAGTACTCCACCGCGGACGGCCAGACGCTCGAGCTGCTCAAGCCGCCGGCCTCGGACATCAACTTCGTCCTCGCGCTGGCCCTGTTCGTCTTCATCTGCTACCACGCGGCGGGCTTCAAGAAGCGCGGCATCATCG
>JAFMFD010000148.1 GCA_017856385.1 Actinomycetota bacterium | reverse complement strand
GTCGCCTCGACGGGTCGGCCGGTGACGGTGTCGGGATGGTGGACGAGATACGCGTCCAACGGGTCGTCCCGGGCCACGAAGACGCCGAGCGCGGGTGACCCCGCCCGTCCAGCGCGGCCGAACTGCTGCCACAGGCTCGCACGCGTGCCCGGCCACCCGCCGACGATGACCACGTCGAGCCCGGAGATGTCGATGCCCATCTCCAGGGCGTTCGTCGTGGCCAGGGCGCGCAGCGCGCCGCTGCGCAGGTCGGACTCCAGGGCCCGGCGCTCCTCCGGCAGGTACCCGCCCCGGTAGGCCGCCACGACGTCGACGAGCTGCGGATCGACCTCCTCGAGCCGCTCGCGGACCATCGCGGCGGTGGCCTCGGCACCGCGTCGGCTGCGGACGAAGGCCAGCGCCTGGCACCCCTCCACGACGCAGTCGGCGAGCAGGTCCGCGGACTCGGAGAGCGCGCTGCGCCGGCCGGCCTTCGGCGCGCCGGGCGCGGTCTCCAGCTCGGGGGGCTCCCAGAACGCGATCGTCATGCCGGGTCGCGGCGAGGCGTCGTCGGCCACGACGACGACGGGTGACCCGATCAGCCGCTCGGCCGCGAGCTCGGGCTCGGCCATGGTCGCGGAGGCCACGATGACGGTCGGGTCGGCCCCGTAGTGGCGGCACACGCGGCGCAGGCGCCGGACGACGGCGGCGATGTGGGCGCCCGTCACCCCGCGGTAGGCGTGGGCCTCGTCGATGACGACGACGCGCAGTCGGCGAAGGAAGGACGCCCAGGCCTGATGGCCGGGCAGCATCGAGTGGTGGAGCAGGTCGGGGTTCGACACCACGTAGTTGGCGTGCTGGCGGATCCATCCCCGCTCCTCGGCGGGGGTGTCGCCGTCGTAGGCCGCCGCGCGCAGCCAGGGCAGGCCCCACGCGTCGAGGGCGCGCAGCTGGTCGTGGGCGAGGGCCTTCGTGGGCGAGAGATAGAGGACGGTCGCGCCGCGGCCGTTGGGAGCCTGCGTGCCCTCGTGGATGTGGGCCAGCGCCGGCATCGCGAAGGCCAGGCTCTTGCCGGACGCGGTGCCGGTCGAGATCACGACGTCCTGCCCGGACCAGGCCGCGTGGGCGGCCCGGGCCTGGTGGTCCCACGGGCGGTCGATGCCGCGTGCGGCCAGCGCCGCCCGGACGTCGTCGGGCAGCCACGCCGGCCAGTCCCCCCAGCGCGCCGTGCGCTCCGGGACCCGGTGGACGTGGACGACCCGCCCCGGATCCGGGGCTGCCAGCAGCCCCAGCAGTGCGTCGGCGTCCATCAGGTCATTGTGGGCCGGGCCCCTGACCTGCTGTGCCACAGTAGGCCGATGGAGTTCACGGTCGAGACGTCCGAGCGTGACGGGCGCAGCATCGTCGCGGCGACGGGGGAGCTGGACGCCCACACCGCTCCCACGCTGGAGGCCGAGACCGGCCCGCTCTCGCGTCGGCCGGGGGGTGCCCTGGTGATCGACTTGTCGGGGGTGCCGTTCATCGACTCGACGGGCATCGGGGTGCTCGTGACGGCCCTCAAGCACGCCCGCGAGGCGGGCGGCACGCTGGACGTCGTGGTGACGACCCCGCGCGTCCTGAAGGTGCTCGCACTGACCGGTCTGGACGTCGTCATTCCCCTCCACTCGACGCTCGACGAGGCCCTCTCCGCCTGACCGGCGGAGGTGCGTAGACTCCGCTGGATCGCACGGGGTGCTGCCCCGTGCCCGAACGCCACCATGGCCCCTCGCCCGGGCCCATGACCAAGGAGTCCCATGATCGAGTTGACCGGCAGCAACATGACGCTCGTCGTCATCGTCGCTGTGATCGCGCTGGCTGCCCTCGTCGTGGCCGCCCTCCTCGTGCGGCAGGTGCTCGCCGCAAGCGAGGGCACGCCGAACATGAAGGAGATCGCCGCCGCCGTGCAGGAGGGTGCCGCCGCGTACCTCAACCGGCAGTTCAAGACCCTCGCGATCTTCGCGGTGATCGTCTTCTTCGTGCTGTTCCTGCTCCCTGCGGAGACAACGGGCGAGCGGATCGGCCGCAGCATCTTCTTCCTGGTCGGCGCGGTGTTCTCCGCGATCACCGGCTACATGGGCATGTGGCTCGCGGTGCGCGGCAACGTGCGCGTGGCGGCGGCGGCCAACGAGGAGGGCGAGCAGAAGGCGATGAAGATCGCGTTCCGCACCGGTGGCGTCGCGGGAATGTTCACCGTCGGCCTCGGCCTGTTCGGCGCGGCGCTCGTCGTCCTGGTCTACAAGGGCGAGGCGCCCAAGGTCCTCGAGGGCTTCGGCTTCGGCGCTGCGCTCCTCGCGATGTTCATGCGCGTCGGTGGCGGCATCTTCACCAAGGCTGCTGACGTCGGCGCCGACCTCGTCGGCAAGGTCGAGCAGGGCATCCCCGAGGACGACCCGCGCAACGCTGCGACGATCGCGGACAACGTCGGCGACAACGTCGGCGACTGCGCCGGCATGGCTGCGGACCTCTTCGAGTCCTACGCCGTCACCCTGGTGGCGGCCCTGATCCTCGGTGTCGCCGCGTTCGGCAACCTCGGCCTGGTCATCCCGCTCGTCATCCCGGCCATCGGCGTCATCACCGCGGTCATCGGCATCTTCGCGGTGTCCCCGCGCAAGGGCGACCGCTCGGGCATGGCCTCGATCAACCGCGGCTTCTTCATCTCGGCGATCATCTCCGCCGTCCTTGTCGTCGCGGCTGTATTCACGTGGGTCCCGGCGAGCTGGGAGGAGATCGAGTCCCTCGGCGGCATCGCGGCCATCGAGTCCGCCGACACGATCAACCCGCGCCTGTTCGTCATCCTGTCGGTGATCATCGGCATCGTCCTCGCTGCGCTCATCCAGCAGCTGACGGCCTACTTCACCGAGACCAACCGACGCCCGGTCGACGACGTCTCCAAGACGTCGCTCACCGGACCGGCCACGGTCATCCTGTCCGGCATCTCCGTCGGCCTGGAGTCCGCGGTCTACTCGGCGCTGCTCATCGGCGCTGCGGTCTACGGTGCGTACCTCGTCGGTGGCGGTGCGATCCTGCTGTCGCTGTTCGCCATCGCGCTCGCCGGCACCGGCCTGCTCACCACCGTCGGCGTCATCGTCTCGATGGACACCTTCGGCCCGGTCTCCGACAACGC
>JAFMFD010000147.1 GCA_017856385.1 Actinomycetota bacterium | reverse complement strand
CGCGCCCCGTCACCCTCAGGGGCGCTCCGCACGCTCCGCGCCCCGTCACCCTCAGGGGCGCTCCGCACGCTCCGCGCCCCGGCGATCACTACAGCGATGGCCATGTCCCCATCATGACTCAGCGACACCAGCCAGCGGTCGATGCCTCGGGCCCGCGACGCCTCCGCCACGGATCCGCTCACCTCGATCACCGGCTCACCGTGGTCGCCGGTGAGCACCTGGCAGTCGTGCCAGTGCATGCCGCGGGTGTCGACAAGGACCTTGGCGACGGCCTCCTTCACGGCCCAGCGGCCGGCCAGGGAGACCGTGCGGAGGCGATGACCCCCCGCGGCCGCGATCTCCGCCTCGGTGAACACCCGTGCCACGATGCCGGGGGTGCGCTCGAGGGTGGCCGCGAACCTCCTGACGTCCACCACGTCGACTCCGAGGCCGACCACGACGGCCGGCAGGTCGGGGATCAGGACTACTCCACCGTGACGGACTTGGCGAGGTTGCGGGGCTGGTCCACGTCATGGCCCTTGGCCGTCGCCATCTCGCACGCGAACACCTGCAGCGGGACGGTCGAGACGAGCGGCTGCATCAGCGTCGGCACAGCAGGCACTCGGACGATGTGGTCGGCGAACGGCGCGATGGCCTCGTCGCCCTCCTCGGCGATCGCGATGACGAGTGCACCACGGGCGCGGACCTCCTGGATGTTCGACACGATCTTGTCGTGCAGCACGGCCCTCCCGCGGGGGGACGGCACGATGACGATGACCGGGACGCCCTCCTCGATGAGGGCGATCGGCCCGTGCTTGAGCTCGCCTGCCGGGAAGCCCTCCGCGTGCATGTAGGCGAGCTCCTTGAGCTTCAGCGCACCCTCGAGCGCAACGGGGAAGCCGACATGCCGGCCGAGGAACAGCACGGAGGTGGAGTCGGCAAGCTCGCGCGCGAGCTCACGGACATGCTCGGTGGTGTCGAGCACGAGGTCCACCTTGCTGGGCATCTCGTCGAGTTCATCGAGCACCGCGCGGATCTCGTCCTCGAACATCAGGCCCCGCACCTGGGCGAGGTACAGGCCCACGAGATAGGCCGCGATGATCTGAGTGAGGAAGGCCTTCGTGGAGGCGACCGCGATCTCCGGGCCGGCGTAGGTGTAGAGCACGGCATCGGACTCGCGCGGGATGGTGGACCCGACGGTGTTGCAGATCGCCAGCGTGCGCGCGCCCTGCTCCTTGGCATGCCGCAGGGCCATGAGGGTGTCCATGGTCTCGCCGGACTGCGAGATGGCGATCACGAGCGAGTCAGGTCCCACGATCGGGTCTCGGTAGCGGAACTCGCTGGCAAGCTCGACCTCGACGGGCAGGCGGGTCCAGTGCTCGATGGCGTACTTGGCGACCATGCCCGCGTGCGCGGCCGTGCCGCACGCGATGACGACGACCTTCGTGATGCTGCGCAGAACGCTCTCGTCGAGATCGGTCTCGTCGAGCTGGATGCGATGGTCCTTGCTGATGCGGCCGCGCAGGGCATCGGCGACTGCCTTCGGCTGCTCGGCGATCTCCTTGAGCATGAACAGGTCGTAGCCACCCTTCTCGGCGGCCGATGCGTCCCAGTCGACAGTGAAGGGGCGCACCTCGACGGGTTCACCGGCGAAGTCGGTGACCGTGATGTCGTCAGGGGTCAGCACGACCACCTGGTCCTGGCCCAGCTCGAGGGCGTGGCGGGTGTGCTCGACGAAGGCCGCGACATCGGAGGCGAGGAAGTTCTCCCCCTCACCGACCCCGACGACCAGCGGGGAGTTGCGGCGGGCCGCCACGACGAGGTCAGGCTGCTCTCGATCGAGCGCAACGAGGGTGAAGGCGCCCTCCAGACGCCGGCACACGCGGCGCATCGCCTCCGGCAGGTCCCCGTCGACGATGGGCACCTCACGGGCGAGCATGTGCGCAGCCACCTCAGTGTCGGTCTCCGACGTCAACTGCACCCCCGCCGCACGTAGTTCGTCGCGCAACTCGGCGAAGTTCTCGATGATCCCGTTGTGGATCACCGCAATGCGGGTGTCCTCGCTGACATGCGGGTGGGCATTGTGGTCGGTGGGACCACCATGGGTTGCCCAGCGCGTGTGCCCGATGCCGGTCGTCGACTGCGGGAGCGGATCGGCGCCCAGGAGCTCCTCGAGGTTGGCAAGCTTGCCGGCCCGCTTACGGACCTCGAGCACGCCCTCGCTGATGACGGCAACGCCCGCCGAGTCGTACCCCCGGTACTCCAGGCGACGCAGGCCGGCGACCACGACCTCGAGGGCCTGCTTCTGGCCCACGTAGCCGACGATCCCGCACATGCCGTCGAGCCTACCCGCGGCGACCGCCCAACCTGCCCATGCAGCGCGGTGCCGGCACCTACGCTGGGGCGATGCTCACCGTGCGGGTGTCCGCGCCCGCCGCTCTCGCCGACCAGGCGGAGCAGATCCTTCGCGACGGGGCCAGCCTGGTGAGCCTCGCGCGGTACCCCGGGGCGAGCGTCGATCCGCCCGGCGACGTCCTCGTGGCGATGCTCGAGCGCGATGCGGTCAACGACGTCGTTCAGGCACTGGTCGGGCTTGGCGTGGCACGAGAGGGCACGATCCTCGTAGAGGAGCCCGGCACCTGGATCTCGCAGCGGGCACTGAAGGTCGAGCAGTCGTCACCGGACTCCGACAACGTGGTCTGGTCGCAGGTGGTGGCGCAGGCCTACGATCAGTCGCGCATCACCGCCGTGTTCCTGGCCTTCATGATCATGGCGACGCTGCTTGCCGCCATCGCCGTCATCATCAACTCCCCCATCCTGGTGATCGGCGCAATGGTGCTCGGGCCGGAGTTCATGGCGGTGGTCGCCCTGGGTGTCGCCCTGGTCAGGCGTCGACCCCACCTGCTGCGCCAGGCCGCCGCGACACTTGCTGTCGGATTCACGGTCTCCATCGTCGTGACCATGGCCTTCGTCGGATTCACACGGCTCATCGGCTTCGTCACGCCGCAGATGCTGCGCGACGAACGGCCGGATGTCTCCTTCATCTACACGCCGAACTGGTGGTCGCTCATCATCGCGGTGATCGCGGCCGCAGCAGGCGTGCTCGCCCTCACGAGCTCAAGGTCCACCGGCATTATCGGCGTCTTCGTGTCCGTCACCACGATCCCGGCCTCCGGCTACTTTGCGGTTGCCGTGGTGTTCGGGCGCTGGGACGAGGCATTGGGCAGCATCGCGCAG
This sequence comes from Actinomycetota bacterium, assembly GCA_017856385.1. Lineage (GTDB taxonomy): Bacteria > Actinomycetota > Actinomycetes > S36-B12 > S36-B12 > UBA10649. The sequence continues at coordinate 22 of JAFMFD010000147.1, read as the reverse complement.
CTCGCGATCAACATCACGGGCA
>JAFMFD010000058.1 GCA_017856385.1 Actinomycetota bacterium | reverse complement strand
CCGGGCCTTGCTAGACTTGGTGACCGCCGCCACCTCCGCCGGCACCGGCAGCGATGACTGAGCATCCCCGCCATCCGCAAAGCGATCCGTTGAGTGAGGCCCTGACGTGAAGAGTGCGACCCGCCCCGAGGGCATCACCCATCCCTCGATCGACCAGCTGCTGGAGAAGACCGACTCAAAGTACTCGCTGGTGATCTACGCGTCCAAGCGCGCCCGCCAGATCAACGCCTACTACTCCCAGCTCGGCGAGGGCCTGCTGGAGTACGTGGGGCCGCTGGTGGAGACGCACGTGCAGGAGAAGCCCCTGTCGATCGCCCTGCGCGAGATCGACGCCGGTCTGCTCTCCAGCGAGCCGATGACCCCCGAGGAGGTCGCGGGAGTGGCGGTCGCGGCGCCGTCCTCGTTCTCGGACGAGCCCGAGGCCTGATCGATGACGGCCCGCACTGCTCGGGTCGTGCTCGGCGTGGCCGGGGGCATCGCCGCATACAAGGCTGCCGAGGTCCTGCGTGGACTGAAGGGCGCCGGGTGCGACGTCGTCGTCGTGCCCACCTCCGCAGCGCTGCGTTTCGTCGGATCCGCGACCTGGGAGGCACTTTCCGGGCATCCGGTCTCTGCGGACGTGTGGACCGATGCGCAGGACGTCCCGCACGTCCGCCTCGGGCAGCAGGCCGACCTGGTTCTGGTGGCTCCCGCGACCGCAGATCTGCTCGCCCGCGCGGCGCAGGGCATGGCCGATGACCTGCTCACCAATGTCCTGCTGACGGCCCACGGCCCGGTGGTGATGGCACCGGCGATGCACACCGAGATGTGGCAGCACCCCGCGACGCAGCGCAACGTCGCGCTGCTGCGCGAGCGCGGAGTGCTCGTGCTCGACCCTGCGGTCGGACGCCTGACGGGCGCCGACGTGGGCCCGGGTCGGCTTCCCGAGCCCGACCAGATCGTCGCCGCGGTCCTGGACCTCCTGCGCCGCCCACCGTCCGATGACCTCGCCGGGCTGCGCATCGTGGTCAGTGCCGGCGGCACCCGGGAGTCGTGGGACCCGGTGCGCTACGTGGGCAACCGCAGCAGCGGGCGGCAGGGCGTCGAGCTCGCCCGCACGGCGGTCTCGCGCGGGGCCACGGTCACGCTCGTGGCCGCGGCGATGGATGTGGCGCCTCCCGCTGGTGTGCGCGTGGTCGACGTGGAGTCAGCCGCGCAGCTGCACGACGCCATGACCGAGGCCGCTCAGGCGCATGACGTCGTCGTGATGGCAGCGGCGGTGGCGGACTTCCGGCCCCGGGCGGCCGATGTCAAGGTCAAGAAGGAGGGCGACGCCGGCGTTGACCTGCACCTCGAGCAGACCGTCGACGTGCTCGCGGATCTCGTCCGGCGCCGTGAGGGCGATCGTCCGGTGATCGTGGGCTTCGCGGCCGAGACGGCCTCCGGCCGGGATCACCTCGTGGAGCTCGGTCGCGCGAAGCTCGCCCGCAAGGGCTGCGACCTGCTCGTGGTCAACGACGTGGGCGACGACGCCGTCTTCGGCCAGCCCACCAACGAGGTCGTGATCCTCGACGCCGAGGGCGGCCAGGCCGACATCCCGCGGGGGTCCAAGGCCCAGGTGGCGGACGCCGTGTGGGATGCAGTGGTACGCCTGGTGAAGGCGTGACCACGCCAGACGCGCCCTGTCGCTGATCCTGTGCGGCGCGGGGGTGGGGTAGTGTTCCCAGCGGTCACGAGTGCCAGCGACAAGTCCCGGCTTGCTGGCCGGCAACCCTCCTCCGCGGTGGGGTGCTCCGGGAGCAGACCAGGCCCACTCGTGGGCAAGCGCGAACCACCATGGGGCTGCGAACGCTGTATCACGACGCATCGAGGGAGTTGTCCGTGTCTCACCGCCTGTTCACGTCCGAGTCCGTCACCGAGGGTCATCCGGACAAGATGGCCGACCAGATCAGCGATGCCATCCTCGACGACCTGCTGCGCCAGGATCCGCGCAGCCGCGTCGCCGTCGAGACGATGCTCACGACCGGCCAGGTCCATGTGGCCGGCGAGGTCACGACGAACGGCTACGCCGACGTCATGGGCCTGGTGCGCCAGACCGTGCTGGGCATCGGGTACGACTCGTCCGTGAAGGGCTTCGACGGGGAGTCCTGCGGCATCTCGGTGTCGATCGGCAAGCAGTCGCCGGACATCGCCCAGGGCGTCGACGACGCGTACGAGGAGCGTGCCGAGGGCAGTGCCGACCCGCTGGACCGTCAGGGCGCCGGCGACCAGGGCCTGATGTTCGGCTACGCATGCGACGACACCCCGGAGCTCATGCCCCTGCCGATCCACATCGCGCAGCGGCTCGCCGAGCGGCTGACCATGGTGCGCAAGGACGGCACCATGGAGTACCTGCGGCCTGACGGCAAGACCCAGGTCACCATCGCGTACGACGAGAACGACCGTCCGGTGAAGATCGACACCGTCGTCGTGTCCTCGCAGCACGCCAGGGATGTCGACCTGGACCTGACCCTCACCCCGGAGGTCAAGCGCCACGTCGTCGACCCGGTGCTCGACCTCATCGATCTCGACTCGCGCGACTACCGGCTGCTGGTGAACCCGACGGGTCGGTTCGAGGTGGGCGGTCCGATGGGCGACGCCGGCCTGACCGGCCGCAAGATCATCGTCGACACCTACGGCGGTATGGCCCGGCACGGTGGCGGGGCGTTCTCCGGAAAGGACCCGTCGAAGGTCGACCGCTCGGCGGCCTACGCGATGCGCTGGGTGGCCAAGAACGTCGTGGCTGCGGGCCTGGCGACGCGCTGCGAGGTCCAGGTCGCGTACGCGATCGGCAAGGCCCACCCGGTCGGCGTCTTCGTCGAGACCTTCGGCACGGGCGTCGTGCCCGACGAGCAGATCCAGCAGGCCGTCCTCGAGGTCTTCGACCTGCGTCCGGCGGCGATCATCCGCGACCTGGACCTGCTCCGCCCGATCTACCGGACGACGGCGGCCTACGGCCACTTCGGCCGGCCGCAGGGCAGCAACATCCTTCTCGACCACGAGGATCCGGCCCGGCGCACGTCGGTGGGGCCGACCTTCACGTGGGAGGCCACCGACCGTGCCGAGGCGCTGAAGGCGGCAGCGGGCCGCTGACCGGCGCACCCCCGGTGGCGTCAGCGGCCTGGGGCATGATCGCGCCATGACGCGCGCACGGGAGCAGGGGTCCACGGGCCCGCTCCCGTCCGTGGTGCAGGTGCGTATCGACGCGCAGGTGCCTCACCTCGACCGTCCCTTCGACTACGCGGTCCCGGTGGCGATGGAGGGGTCCGTCGACCTCGGCTCGCGCGTGCGCGTGCGCTTCGCCGGTCGGCTGACGAATGCCATCGTCGTTGCCACCGGCATCCGCTCCGAGCGCGACGGCGACCTGCGCTCCCTCGAGCGCGTGCTCGGACCCGAGCCGGTGCTGACCGAGCACACCCTCGCGCTCGTCGGCGCGGTCGCCGAGCGGTGGGCCGGGACGTTCAGCGATGTCGCACGATCAGCCGTTCCCCCGCGCCACGCCCGCGCGGAGCGGACGGTCGTGGCGCCCTGCACCTGGCAGGCGGCCGCGACCGACGTCGGGCCCTGGGCGGACTACCCGGCGGGTGGGGCGCTCCTGCGCCGGGTCGGGGCGCCCGACACCGCCGATCCGGTGCGCGCCGTGTGGGCGATGGCGCCGGCGGCAGACTGGCGTGCGCATGTGCAGTCCCTGGTCAGCGCGGTCACCGTGCAGCCCTCGGGATCGGTCATCGTGGTCGTGCCCGATGCGACGGATGTCGACGGCGTCCTCGCTGCCCTCCCGGAGGCAGTGGCGCAGGGAGCGGTCGCGACGCTGACGGCGGACATGGGGCCCGAACGGCGCTATCGCGAGTTCCTTCGTGTGCTGCGCGGGGGAGTGCGCATCGTCGTCGGCACTCGCGCCAGCGTCTTCGCCCCGGTGCCCGACCTGCGGCTCATCGTCGTGTGGGACGACGCCGACGAATCGCTCGTCGATCCGCAGGCGCCGTACTGGAACGCCCGCGATGTCGCAGCGCTCCGCTCGCACCTGGAAGGCTGCCACCTGGTGGTCGGCTCCCCGGCGAGGTCCGTGGCCACCCAGCAGTGGGTGGAGACGGGGTGGGCGAGGTCGGTCGAGCCGGCGGCATCGGTCGTCGCCGATCGTGCGCCACGCGTCCGCGCCATCACCGAGCAGGACGAGGCGCGCGACCCTGCTGCCGCGGCTGCGCGACTCCCGCACACGGCGTGGGTGGCCGCACGTCGCGCGCTGGCCGAGGGCCCCGTGCTGGTGCAGGTGGCGCGTCGTGGCTACGTCCCGGCGCTGGCGTGCCAGGACTGCCGCACCCCGGCACGGTGCGCATGCGGTGGTCCGCTCGTGCTGCAGGGCCGCGGCAGCACACCGACCTGCTCCTGGTGCGGGGCCATCCGCGGATCATGGTCCTGTTCGGCGTGCCAGGCGACGACCCTGCGTGCGATGGCGGTCGGCGCGGATCGCACGGTCGAGGAGATCGGCCGCGCCTTCCCGCGGATCCCGGTGGTCGCCAGCCGCGGAGGTCAGCGGCTGACGCGTGTTCCAGCGCAGCCGGCCGTCGTGGTCGCGACCCCGGGTGCGGAGCCGGAGGCGGAGGGCGGGTACCGCGCCGTCCTCATTCTCGATGCGCGCACGCTCCTGGCGCGACCGAGCCTCGCCGCCACCGAGGATGCGGCGCGGCGGTGGTTCGCGGCTGCGGGACTCGCGGCGCCCGGGGCGCCCGTCGTCATCACCGCGGAGAACGCGCTGCCCGCGGTGCAGGCGCTCGTGCGCTGGGACGCCCCGTGGCTCGCCGCCCGCGAGCTGCACGAGCGTGAGGCGGTGGGGCTGCCCCCGGCCACCCGCATGGCCGCGCTCGTTGGAGCGGGCGAGGACATCCGCGAGGTGGCCGCGGGGCTGTCCGTCCCGCATCGGCTCCTCGGTCCCCTGCCCGATCCGAGCCCGCAGGACCCGGACCGGCGGCGTGGACTCGTCGTCGTCGATCGTCGCGAGGGCCCGCGGCTGTCGCGCGAGCTCGCGGCGATCACCGCCACGCGCTCGGCCAAGGGTCGGACGCGTCCGGTGCACGTGCACCTCGACCCGCCCACCATCTGACCGGCCCACCATCTGACCGGCACGTGCGGCGGCATCGGCTCCCTGCACCTGTGTCTACACTCGCGACATGGCAATCCAGCCCATCCGGCTCTTCGGCGACCCGGTCCTGCGCACCCCTGCAGCGCCGGTGGAGACCTTCGACAAGGAGCTGCGCAAGCTGGTGCGCGACCTCACCGAGACCATGATGGATGCCCCCGGCGCCGGGCTGGCCGCACCGCAGATCGGGGTCTCGCTGCGGGTCTTCACCTACTGGGTCGACGACGAGCCGGGCCACCTGGTGAACCCGGACCTCGACCTGTCCGATGAGCTGATGGACGGCGAGGAGGGCTGCCTGTCGCTGCCCGACCTGTCCTTCGACACCCCGCGCGCTCGCCAGGTGGTCGCCAAGGGCATGAACATGCACGGTGAGCCGGTCGTGATCGAGGGCACCGCGCTCCTTGCGCGCGCCATCCAGCACGAGACGGACCATCTCGACGGCATCCTGTTCATCGACCGCCTGGACGCGGAGACCCGCAAGGAGGCGATGCGGCAGATTCGCCAGGCGGAGTGGTTCGGCGAGTCGGCCCCTGATGTGCGGCTGAGCCCGCACGCCATCTCCTCGCGCTGGCTCTGACCATGCGCTGCGTCTTCGCCGGGACGCCCGACACCGCGGTCCTCTCCCTGCGTCGGCTGCTCGACTCCGAGCACGTGGTCGATGCGGTCATCACGCGTCCCGACGCCCCGGCCGGACGTGGGCGCGCACTCGCCCCTTCGCCCGTCGCCGAGGTGGCGGCGGCGGCGGGCATCGAGGTGCTCAAGCCGGCCTCGATGCGGGACCCGGACGTGCTCGAGCGACTTCGCGCGATCGCCCCGGAGGTCGCGCCCATCGTCGCCTACGGCGGCCTGGTGCCGGCATCGGCGCTTGCGATCCCCGTCCACGGGTGGGTGAACCTGCACTTCTCGCTGCTGCCGCGCTGGCGGGGAGCGGCTCCCGTCCAGCACGCGATCTGGCGTGGTGACGAGGTCACCGGCGCGTCGACCTTCCTGCTGGAGGAGGGCCTGGACACCGGGCCGGTACTGGGCAGCGTCATCGAGGAGATCGCCCCGGACGACACATCGGGCGGCCTGCTGGCGCGCCTCGCCGTCATCGGCGCCGACCTGCTCGTCGACTCCCTCGACCTGCTCGCCTCGGGCGCCGCGGATCCGGTCGCACAGGCCGGGGAGGCGACATACGCCCCCAAGCTGACCGTCGACGACGCTCACGTGCGCTGGGACTCCCCGGCCTCCGCCATCGACCGGCAGATCCGCGCGTGCACGCCGGCGCCCGGGGCGTGGACGCTCGTCGCCGGCGAGCGCCTCGGGCTCGGGCCGGTGGGTCGGGTCGACGCGGGTGCTGACGGGGGCGGCGACGTCGTGCTCGCTCCCGGCGAGGTGCGGGTGGGCCGACGCGACGTCCTGGTGGGCACGCTCACCGACCCCGTGCGACTTGGGTCCGTGCGGCCCGCGGGGCGTCGCGAGATGGATGCGGCCGACTGGGCACGCGGGCTGCGCGGGGCGGACGCCATCGTGCTCGGCGCGACACCCAAGGCCGCCGAGTGAGCGACCGGCCGCGCAGTGCTGCCCTGGAGGTCCTGCGCGCTGTGCGCGAGGACGACGCGTACGCCAACCTCGTCCTCCCGTCGGTCATCCACGGGTTCGGCCTGACCGGCCGCGACGCAGCCTTCGCGACGGAGATCGCCTACGGCACGCTGCGCATGCGCGGCTGGTACGACGCGATCCTCGCCGAGTGCATCGACCGCCCGCTGGACCGAGTCGAGCCCGTCCTGCTCGACGTGCTGCGCATGGGCGTGCACCAGCTGCTCGCGATGCGCGTCCCGGATCACGCGGCGGTCGACTCGTCATGCGCGCTCGCGCGCGAGCAGGGCTCCCGACCCGGGGCCGCGGCGCGGGCGGGCTTCGTCAACGCGGTCCTGCGCCGTGTGGCACGCCGTGACGTGGCCGCGTGGGAGGTCCACCTGCGCGGCGATCGTGCGGACGACGACGTCGAGTGGCTCGCGACCCGATGGTCGCATCCGACGTGGATCGTGCGGGCCCTTCGGGACGCCCTGGGCCCGGCTCGGGGCGAGCTCGCCGCACTCCTGCAGTCGGACGACGAGGCCGCCCGGCCCTCACTGGTCGCACGGCCCGGACGCATGGCTCCGGAGGAGCTGCTCGCCCTGCCGGAGGTGGTGCCAGGCCGATGGTCGCCGCTGGCCGCGACGCTGGTCGACGGCACGCCGGACGCGCTGGCCTGCATTCGTGACGGGCGGGCCGGCGTGCAGGACGAGGGCAGCCAGCTCGTCGCCCTCGCGCTGGCGCGCGCGGCGGTGGCGGATGATGCCGGCCGGTGGCTCGATATGTGCGCCGGCCCCGGGGGCAAGGCTGCCCTGCTGGACGGCCTGGCCCGAGAGAGCGGGGGCCGGCTGACCGCAGTGGAGCAGCACCCCCACCGGGCGGCGCTGGTGGAGACGGCCCTCGGCCCGGATGGCGTCGTCATCGTCGGCGACGCACGGCATGCCCCGTGGGGCGAAGGCGCGTTCGACCGCGTGCTCGTCGACGCTCCGTGCACGGGCCTGGGTGCCCTGCGGCGTCGGCCTGAGTCGCGCTGGCGCCGCTCGCCCAGCGACCTCGCTGCACTCGGCGCGACGCAGCGCGACCTGCTTCGTGCAGCCCTCGAGGCGGTACGGCCGGGCGGAGTGGTCGCCTACGTGACCTGCTCGCCACACCTCGCCGAGACGGAGTTCGTCGTGAGCGACGTGATCCGCGGACGCGACGAGATCGTGCTCGAGGATGCGCGTGCTCTGCTGCCGGGTGTGCCGGATCTCGGGGAGGGCCCGACGGTGCAGCTGTGGCCGCACCGGCACGGCACCGATGCGATGTTCCTCGCGCTGTTGCGCCGCACGCGCTAGTCGGGCAGCAGCGCAGTGAGCTGGTCGAACACTCCGGGTGCTCCTGCGACGATGCGTCCGCCGCCCGTCACTCCGTTGTCGGCGAGGAACGGCGAGGTGCAGCCCCCGGCCTCCTCGATCAGCAGCAGTCCAGCCAGGCAGTCCCACGCGTTGATGAACATCTCGACATAGCCGATCAGCTGGCCTGCGGCGACGTACGCGAGAGTGAGTGCGCCTGAGCCGTGTCGGTGGTACATGCCGCCGGCAGCGCGCAGGCGGTGGGCAATGAGTCCGATGTCGTCAGGTGTCGTGCGCGAGGAGCACCCCATGCCGGTCAGGCCGTCACTGAGGGTCGTCGTCTCGCGCACACGCATCGGTGTCCCGTTGAGCGTGGCGCCGCCGCCGAGCTGGGCGGCGTAGAGGTCGTCGGTGACGGGGTTGTAGATGACGCCGACCTGGGTCTGGCCCTCGGCGACGTAGGCGATCGACACGCACCAGGTGGGCAGGCCCAGGAGGAACGGCTGCGTGCCGTCGATCGGGTCGACCACCCAGGTTCCCCGAGTCCCGTCGACACCCTGCGCTCCGGTCTCCTCGCCGACGAACGCGTCGCCGGGAAAGAGCGCGATGAGCCGGTCCTTGATGACGACCTCGGTGAGCCGATCGGCCTCGCTCACGAGATCCTGCACGCCCTTGGTCTGGATGGTGAGGCGGTCGAGATGGCGGAAGTGTCCGAGGGCGACGTCGCCGGCCTCGCGCGCCACCACGATCGCAGCGTCCAGGCGGGCTTGGCGATCGTCGGGCCGCATCGAGACCTCCTGCCGGGAGCGCTGGGCCCCATCGTCCTCGTCGTCCACCCTACCCACGCTCGGCGGCCGCGAACGCGTACGCGTGCCAGCGACTAGCCTGCAGCCATGGGCATTCAGATCTCCCCGAGCGTGCTCAACGCCGACCTCTCGCGACTGGCTGATGAGGTCGAGCGCATCGCGGCGGTCGCGGACTGGGTGCACCTCGATGTCATGGACAACCACTTCGTGCCGAACCTGACGTTCGGCCTCCCGGTCATCGAGAGCCTGATCGCGCGCACGAACGTGCCCGCTGACTGCCACCTGATGATCGAGGATCCGGATCGCTGGGCACCGGGGTATGCGGAGGCGGGCGCAGGCAGCGTCACCTTCCACGTCGAGGCCACCCGGTCACCGGTGCAGGTCGCCAAGGACATCCGTGCTGCGGGTGCCCGCGTGGGGGTCGCCGTGAAGCCGGGCACGTCGCTCGACAGCCTGCGCGATGTGATCCGGCACCTCGACATGATCCTGGTGATGACCGTCGAGCCGGGCTTCGGCGGCCAGGCGTTCATGGACGACATGCTCCCCAAGATCCGGCAGGCGCGGCAGCTGGCCGATGCCTCCGATGCTGACATCTGGGTGCAGGCCGATGGCGGCCTCGCGCCCGGCACCATCGAGCTCGCGGCTGCCGCCGGTGCCGACGTGCTCGTCGTCGGGTCCGCGGTGTACCGGGCTGACGATCCTGCGGTCATGGTCGAGCAGGTACGGGCGTCAGCAGAGAACGCCGTCCGGCTGTGAGCCGCGGTTCGGTGACCGGCAGCATCGACTGGTCCTCGGCGATGCGCGAGGCCATCGACCTCGCCGGGTCTCTCGACGTGGACTGCGCGGGCAATCCCCGGGTGGGCTGCGTGATCGTCGCCGACGACGGACGCGTGGTCGGTCGCGGCCACCATCGCGGGGCGGGCACCGCGCATGCGGAGGTGGTGGCTCTGGCGGACGCCGGACCTGCCGCACGTGGTGCGACCGCGATCGTCACGCTGGAGCCGTGCCGGCACTCCGGGCGCACGGGGCCGTGCACGCAGGCACTCCTGGACGCGGGCGTGGCCCGCGTGGTCTATGCCGTCGACGATCCGGGAGAGCAGGCTGGCGGCGGTGCAGAGGTGCTGCGTGCGGCAGGGGTGGAGGTCATCACCGGTGTCGAGTCCGGCGCGGCGCGGTGGGCGGCGCGCGCCTGGTTCCATGCGCGCACCCATGGACGTCCATGGGTGACGCTGAAGTCCGCGGTGAGCCTCGACGGCCGCGTCGCCGATGCGACCGGAGGGCCGACGACCATCACGGGTGCGGAGTCACGGGTGTACGCCCACCGATGGCGCGCCCTCGTCGACGCGATCGTCGTGGGCACCGGCACCGTCCTCGCCGACGACCCGGCACTGACTGCGCGGGCGCAGGACGGCGGTCGCCACCCGCACACCCCGCTCCGTGTCGTGGTGGGTGCCCGTCCGCTGCCCGCCGGCGCACGCGTCCTCGACGATGCGGCGGCCACGCACCTGCACCGCGACCACGACCTCGGTGCCCTCATGGCCGGGCTCCATGCGCGCGAGGTGCAGCACGTGCTCGTCGAGGGGGGTCCCACCCTGGCCGCCGCGTTCCTCGATGCCGGACTCGTCGACGAGGTGCTGTGGTTCGTGGCCCCCTTCATCCTGGGCGACGGGCCGATCGCCCTGCCCGCCCTCGAGCGCATGCTCGACGTCGATGTCCGTGACGTGCTCGTCATGGGGGAGGATGTCGTGGTCGAGGGGACGCTGAGGGGAGGGTCGGATGTTCACGGGCATCGTTGAGGAGCGCGGCACCATCGCCGCCGTCGAGCAGCAGCCCGATGCCGTGCGGCTGGTCATCCACGGCCGGCAGGTCATGGACGGCACCCGGCCCGGCGACTCCATCTCGGTCAGCGGCGTGTGCCTGACCGTGGTCGACGTGCTCCCCGAGGGCTTCTCCGCCGACGTCATGGCCGAGACGCTGAGGCGCACCTCCCTCGCCGACGCGGACCCCGGCGCCGAGGTGAACCTCGAGCGCGCTGCACGCATGGACTCGCGCATCGGCGGGCACCTGGTCCAGGGCCACGTCGACGGCGTCGGTGAGATCGCGTCGATCGAGCCGTCGGAGAACTGGACCGTGATGCGGATGACCCTGCCCGATGGTCTGGCGCGGTACGTGGTCGAGAAGGGGTCGATCGCGGTCGATGGGGTCTCGCTGACCGTCGTCGACGTCGACGACTCCTCGTTCAGCGTCTCGCTGATCCCGACCACGCTGGCGGAGACGATCCTGGGCACTCGTAGAGTGGGCGACCGCGTGAACATCGAGGTCGACGCGATGGCGAAGTACGTCGAGCGGCTGATCTCGTGGAGGAGCCCATGATCCCGGCGGACCAGCTCTTCGCCGACGGCGAGGACGAGGCGACGGTGAAGGCCGCGGTCGCCGTCGAGCCGCCCCCGGCCCGTTCGACCGATGGCGTCCAGTTGGACTCGGTCGAGGACGCGATCGCCGCGATCGCCCGCGGCGAGGCCGTCATCGTCGTCGACGACGAGGACCGCGAGAACGAGGGTGACCTCATCTTCGCCGGCTCTCGGGCCACCGCCGAGCTCACCACGTTCATGATCCGCTACACCTCCGGCTACATCTGCGTGGGCATGGAGGGGGAGATCCTCGACCGCCTGAACCTTCCGCCGATGACGGCCGTCAATGAGGACCGCAAGGGCACGGCCTACTCGATCAGCGTCGATGCACGCAACGTCAAGGGCACCGGCATCTCCGCCGAGGACCGGGCGCACACCATTCGCGTGCTGTCGGACTCCGCGACCGAGCCGCACGACCTCACCCGGCCCGGCCACGTGATGCCCCTGCGGGCGGTGCCCGGGGGCGTGCTGCGCCGTGCCGGGCACACCGAGGCGGCGGTCGACCTCGCACGCATGGCTGGGCTGTCGGGTTCTGGTGCGCTGTGCGAGATGGTCAACGACGACGGCACGATGATGCGTGCTCCGGACTGCCGGGCGTTCGCCGACCAGCACGGGCTGCTGATGATCTCGATCGCCGACCTGATCCGCTACCGGCGGCGCCACGAGAGCCTTGTGACGCGCGCGGCGACCGCCACGCTGCCGACCGAGTTCGGTGACTTCGTGGCGTACGGCTACCGCAGCGAGCTCGATGGGCGTGAGCATGTCGCCCTCGTGAAGGGTGATATCGGCGAGGGGGAGGGAGTGCTGGTGCGCGTCCACTCGGAGTGCCTGACCGGCGACGTCTTCGGCTCGCTGCGCTGCGACTGCGGTCCGCAACTCCAGGCCGCACTGCAGGCTGTCTCGGACGAGGGCCGCGGTGTCGTGCTGTACATCACCGGCCATGAGGGCCGCGGCATCGGGCTGATCCACAAGCTCCAGGCGTACACCCTCCAGGAGGCGGGTCGCGACACCGTCGAGGCCAACCTCGAGCTCGGCCTGCCCGCCGATTCGCGCGACTACGGGACGGGCGCGTCGATCCTGGCCGACCTCGGCGTTCGCAGCATGCGACTGCTCACCAACAACCCAGCCAAGCGTGCGGGACTCGAGGGCTACGGCCTGAGCATCGTGGAGCGTGTCCCGCTGTCCGTCGAGCCCAATCCGCACAACGCTGCCTACCTGAAGACCAAGGCCGATCGCATGGGGCATGACCTCCCGTCGGCGGGGGCGTCCGGGTGAGCGGCGCCGGGAGCCCGCAGGTCGAGGTCGATGCCCGAGGGCTGAACGCGGTCATCGTCGCGGCGTCGTGGCACCAGGTCGTCATGGACGGCCTGATCGCCGGCGCGCAGCGGGAGTGCGAGCGCCTCGGAGTGACGCCCCGGCTCGTCCGCGTGCCGGGGTGCTTCGAGCTGCCCGTCGTCGCACAGGCCGAGGCGCGCGCCGCGGGCACCGACGCCGTCATCTGCCTGGGGGTCATCATCCGCGGCGGCACTCCGCACTTCGAGTTCGTGGCGACGGCGACCACCGACGGCCTGACGAGGGTCGCTCTCGACACCGGGGTACCCGTCGGGTTCGGCATCCTCACCACCGACAACGAGCAGCAGGCGCTCGATCGCGCGGGCCTGCCCGGCTCACCGGAGGACAAGGGCGCCGAGGCCGCGGCCGCCGCTCTGGCCACGGCCGTCGTCCTCCGCGCCGGCAGGGGCGCGCAGTAGTCCCGGTTCGTGCTCAATAGGCTGGGCCCGTGAAGACGTTCGACGAGCTCTATGCCGAGTTGAGCACCAAGCTCGCGCTCCGCGAGGAGGAGTCCGGCACCACGCGTCTCGTGGATGCCGGTCCGCACACCATCGGCAAGAAGATCGTCGAGGAGGCGGCCGAGGTATGGATGGCCGCCGAGCACGAGACGCCCGAGCGCACGGCGGAGGAGATCTCCCAGTTGCTGTACCACCTCCAGTGCATGATGCTGGCACGCGGCATCAGCCTCGACGACGTCTACCGAAGGCTCTGACATGCTCCGCGTCGCCGTTCCCAACAAGGGCCAGCTCGCCGAGCCGGCGCGTCAGATGCTCGAGGAGGCCGGCTACCTGCGCTCGGCCACCACGCGCGATCTCGTCGTGCAGGATCCCGACAACGACGTTGAGTTCTTCTTCCTCCGCCCACGCGACATCGCGATCTACGTGGGGGAGGGCACCCTCGACGTGGGCCTCACCGGTCGCGACATGCTGCTCGACTCCCGGGCACAGGCCGATGAGGTGCTGGCCCTCGGGTTCGCGCCGTCCACGTTCCGGCTCGCCGCGCCGCGCGGGCGCGCGCAGGAGCCGCGCGACCTCGCAGGCATGACGATCGCCACGTCCTATGCCGGAGTGCTGGAGGACTACCTCGCGCGCGAGGGCATCGCCGCGCGGGTCGTCAAGCTCGACGGAGCGGTGGAGAACGCGGTCGCGCTCGGAGTGGCCGACGCCGTCGCGGATGTCGTTGCCACCGGCACCACGCTGCGCAAGGCGGGCCTGGAGCTGGTCGGCGAGCCGATCCTGGTCTCCGAGGCGCTGGTCATCCGGCGCACGGGGGCCCCGGAGGTGCCTGCCGTCGAGACCTTCCTGCGCCGCCTGCACAGCGTGATGGTCGCCCGGGCCTACGTGCTGGTCGACTACGACATCCGGGTGGAGCACCTCGATCGCGCCTGCGAGCTCACGCCCGGCATCGAGTCGCCGACGGTCTCCGCGCTGCACGATCCCGCATGGTCCGCCGTGCGGGCGATGGTCCCTGCTGCCGATGTGCACCGGATCATGGACGAGCTCTACGAGCTCGGCGCACGCGGCATCCTCGTCACCGACATCCACGCGTGCCGTCTCTAGGCCGACGTGCCTGATCCTCGCGTCGACGTGCATGGCGAGGGGCGCTCGCTGGCGGCACCGGCCTTCCCCGACGACGACGGGCAGGCCGATCCAGAGGTCCGCGCGATGCTGGCCACAGCCGCGGCCGGAGGAATGAGCGCGGTGCTGCTCGCCCGCTCCCTGCGCCGTCGGCGCCTGCTCGTCAGCGTCGTGGCCGTGCTCGACGAGGCGACCCCGGCCGGCGGCGACAAGGACAGCCACATGGCGGTCGTGTCGATGGTCAACGCTGCGGGGGAGAGAGGGCTGCTCGCCTTCACCGGCGTCGACGCGCTGCGCGCCTGGGATCCGACGGCCCGACCTGTCCCGGCCCTCGGGCGCGATGTCGCGCGCGCCGGGCTTGATGACGGCGCCGTGGGGGTCGTG
>JAFMFD010000057.1 GCA_017856385.1 Actinomycetota bacterium | reverse complement strand
GCCCTGGCCCGCGACCTCGGCCGCTGGCGGGAGCGAGTCAGCGCGGGCTGGTCCGGGCTCCGGGTCGACCACGTGGAGGCCGACGGCATCGGCGATGCCGTCATGCGGGGCGCGCAGATCACCATCCGCGCCTATGTCTCCCTCGGCTCGCTCGCTCCCTCCGACGTACGTGTGCAGGCGGTCCACGGCCGCGTCGATGCCGACGACCAGCTCGTCCATCCCGAGCACACCGACATGGAGGTCGTCGAGGAGTACCCCTCGAACCGCTGGCTCTACCGGGCGACGGTCGCCCTGGACCACAACGGCCCGTTCGGGTACACCGTTCGCGCTCTTCCGTGGCACGACGGGCTGGCCAGTCCAGCGGAACTGGGACTGCAGGCCGTCCCACCGCTCGTCGAGGGCATGGCCAACGGCGACCTGCGCTGACGGATCGGCCGGGGCGGGCAGGTACTCAGGACTCCCCGAGGGCGTGCAGCACGACGGCGCTGCGCCCCTCGAGTGCGAGGACCGTACCGGGAGCGAGGAGCGTGTCCCCCTCCCGGGACTGGCCCGTCGTGGTGTCGACGATGACGCGGTATCCCACCGCGTACGGCGCCCCGGGCAGTACGAATCGCGTGTCGTCCGCGCCGGCGTGGAGCAGGACGAGGAATGCCTCGTCGCGGATGGCACGGCCCTCGTCGTCCTGTCCGTGGTTCTCGCCGGCGAGGTACATGCCCAGTGTCCGCGCCGACGGATCGTGCCATGCGGCCTCGGTGACCTCCTGGCCATCCGGCCCGATCCACGCGAGATCCTTGGGGCCGCCGGGATGCAGGGGCTGACCCTCGAAGAAGAAGCGCTGCCGGAAGGCGGGGTGCAGGCCGCGCAGCTGCAGCACATCACTCGCGAACACCTTGAGGTCGGACTGCCACGGCTCCCAGGACCAGTCGTACCAGGAGATCTCATTGTCCTGGCAGTAGGCGTTGTTGTTGCCGCGCTGAGTGCGGCCGAACTCGTCGCCACCGGTGAGCATGGGCACCCCGGTCGACAGCAGGAGCGAGGTGAGCAGGTTGCGCAGCTGCCGGTGCCGCAGGGCGCGGATGGCGGGGTCATCGGTCTCGCCCTCGACACCGCAGTTCCATGAGCGGTTGTTGTCGGTGCCGTCGAGGTTGTCCTCGAGGTTCGCCTCGTTGTGCTTGTGGTCGTATGAGACGAGGTCGCGCAGCGTGAATCCGTCATGCGCGGTGACGAAGTTGATCGAGGCGAACGGTCGGCGCCCCTCCGATGCGTACAAGTCGGCAGAGCCGGACAGTCGCCAACCGAGGTCGCCGATGCCGGCGGCACCCCGCCAGAAGTCCCTGAGGCTGTCGCGGTAGCGGTCGTTCCACTCCGTCCACAGGGGTGGGAACTCGCCGACCTGGTACCCACCGGGGCCGACGTCCCAGGGCTCCGCGATGAGCTTGACGGTGCGCAGGATCGGGTCCTGCTGGATCGTGGTCATGAAGTTGCCGAGCATGTTGACGTCGTGGAAGGACCGCGCCAGCGCGGACGCGAGGTCGAACCGGAACCCGTCCACATGCATCTCGGTCACCCAGTACCGCAGCGAGTCCATCACCAGCTGGAGGACATGCGGCTTAGAGACGTCGAGCGTGTTGCCGCAGCCGGTGTAGTCGGCGTAGTACCTGCCGCCATCGCGCAGGTGGTAGTAGTCGTCGTTGTCGATGCCCCGGAACGAGAGCGTGGGTCCGAGCTCATTGCCCTCCGCGGTGTGGTTGTAGACCACGTCGAGGATGACCTCCAGTCCGGCGGAGTGCAGGGCACGAACCATGCGCTTGAAGTCGGTGACCTGTCCGCCGAGCGTGCCCAGCGACGAGTAGCGGGCGTGGGGCGCGAAGTAGCCGATCGAGTTGTAGCCCCAGTAGTTCGTGAGGCCGTCCTGCAGCAGGTGGACCTCGTCGATGAAGTGGTGCACGGGCAGCAGCTCGACGGCTGTCACGCCGAGGGTGGTGAGGTGCTCGAGCACGTGCGGATGCGCAAGCCCGGCGTAGGTGCCGCGCTCATGCTCGGGGATGGATGGGTGCAGCGCCGAGATCCCGCGCACGTGCGTCTCATAGATGACGGTGTCTCCCCAGGCCGTCCCCGGGGAGCGGTCGTCGCCCCAGTCGAAGTGCGAGTCGACCACCACCGACCTCGGCACGAAGGGCGCCGAGTCCGCCGTGCTCATGCGCAGGTCGTCGTCGTCGAGGTGGCCGAAGACCGCAGGATCGAGGCGGAAGCCGCCGTCGATCGCCCGCGCATAGGGGTCCAGCAGGAGCTTGTGCGGGTTCCAGCGCCGGCCGATGAGGGGGTCCCACTCCCCGCTGACGCGGAAGCCGTAGCGCGTGCCGACGGGCAGATCCGCGAGGTGCGCGTGGAACACGTTGAAGACCCGCTCCTGCAGGCGGACCCGCTCCTCGTGTCCACGATCGTCGAACACGCACAGGTCGACGGCCGTCGCGCCCTGGGCCCACAGTGCGACGTTCGCACCGCCGTGCCCGTCCGGGGTGACGCCCAGCGGGTCCCAGCCGATTGCTCCCTGCCGTGCCACCCGCGACACGGTACATCCCGGTCGCCCCGCCGCCGCGTCGCTAGGCTCCCTCGCGGCGGGGCGCAGGGCGTCTGCGACCGCTGGAGAGGGGAGCGCACGGGGATGCCGGAGTTTGTATCACTCGACGTTGTCGACGGTGTCGGGACGGTGCTGCTGCAGCGCCCTCCCATGAATGCCCTCAACCTGCAGATGCAGATGGAGATCCGGGACCTTGCGCGGGAAATCGCGGGCCGTCGGGACATCGGTGCCGTCGTCATCCACGGCGGCCCCAAGGTCTTCGCAGCGGGCGCCGACATCAAGGAGATGGCGGACATGTCCTACCAGGACATGCTGCATGCATCGGTCGCCCTGCAGGACTGCTTTACCGCCGTGGCACGCATCCCGCAGCCCACAGTCGCCGCGATCACCGGGTACGCCCTCGGAGGCGGCTGCGAGCTCGCGCTGTGCTGCGACCTGCGGATCGCCGCCGACGATGCGCGTCTGGGCCAGCCGGAGATCACGCTAGGCATCATCCCCGGCGCGGGCGGCACCCAGCGGCTGCCGCGACTGATCGGGGTCTCCCGGGCCAAGGACCTGATCCTCACCGGCCGGCACGTCGGTGCCGAGGAGGCCCTCGAGATGGGGCTGGTGAACGCCGTCGTCCCAGCGGGAGAGGCCTACGAGTCGGCCCTGAAGTTGGCCCGCAAGCTGGCCGCGGGACCGGCGATCGCCCTGCGCGCGGCGAAGGAGGCCGTGGACCACGGCATGGACGTTGACCTGGCCACCGGGCTGGACATCGAGAGGGTGCGCTTCGCGGGGCTGTTCGCCACGGAGGACCAGCGGATCGGCATGGCGGCCTTCATCGCGAAGCAGCCACCTGAGTTCACCGGCAACTGACGGCCAGCGTCCACGGTCTAGCATGGTCTGTCGTGGAGCAGCGCGTCTATCTGGACCATGCTGCGACGACGCCGATGGTGCCGGCCGCGCGTGAGGCGTGGCTGCAGCAGTCCGCCGAGTTCGGCAATCCGTCGTCGCTGCACGCGTCGGGGCGTCGCCAGCGCCAGGCCGTGGAGGAGGCACGGGAGCTCATCGCCGGCCTGCTCGGGACGCGGCCGAGCGCGGTCGTGTTCACGTCCGGCGGCACGGAGTCCGACAACCTCGCTGTGAAGGGGCTCTTCTGGCGTGCCCGCGCGACGAGTGGCGCCGACCGCGTCGTCACATCGTCCATCGAGCACCACGCGGTGCTCGACCCGATCCTGTGGCTGGAGGCGGACCAGGGGGCCCAGGTCACGTGGCTGCCGGTCGACTCCGTGGGACGCATTGACGAGGACGTGCTGGCCGCGACGCTTGCCGACCCGTCCGGCGTCGCCGTGTGCTCGGTGATGTGGGCGAACAACGAGGTGGGCACCGTCCAGCCGGTGCACCGCATCGCCGAGGCCTGCCGCGCTGCCGGTGTCCCGTTCCACACCGATGCGGTGCAGGCTCTCGGCCACGTGCCGATGGACCTCGGTGAACTGCGGGCCGATGCGGTGACCCTGAGCAGTCACAAGGTCGGCGGCCCGTTCGGAGTCGGCGCCCTTGTGCTCGATCCGGGTCTCGCCCTGACGCCCGTCCTCCACGGCGGCGGCCAGGAGCGCGAGGTCCGCTCGGGCACGCTCGACGCACCCTCGATCGTGGGCTTCGCGGCTGCCGTGGAGCATG
Organism: Actinomycetota bacterium; assembly: GCA_017856385.1. GTDB lineage: Bacteria > Actinomycetota > Actinomycetes > S36-B12 > S36-B12 > UBA10649. The sequence goes on along the minus strand of JAFMFD010000057.1, from coordinate 10,319 downwards.
CGGTCAAGGGTCAGGAGCAGCGCGCCTTCCACCTCGTCACGCTTCGCGAGCGGCTCATCGGTGGCGTCGTCGCGAGTGTTCCCGATGTGATCGTCAACGGCGACCTCGGCACGGCTCCCGACGAGCGCCTGCCCGGCAATGTGCACCTGTCGTTCCCGGGGTGCGAGGGGGACCTCCTGCTGATGCTCCTCGACGCGGCGGCGATCGACTGCTCCACCGGCTCGGCGTGCACGGCCGGCATACCCGAGCCCAGTCACGTCCTCATGGCGATGGGGCGCTCCGAGGAGCAGGCCAGGTCCTCGCTGCGGTTCAGCCTGAGCGAGTCGACCACCGAAGCGGACGTCGATGCGGTGGTGTCCGCGCTTCCGGGGGCCGTCGAGCGGGCCCGCCGTGCCGGCGGTGCACGGGCGCAGGTCAGCTGACATGCGCGTCCTCGCCGCGATGTCCGGTGGAGTCGACTCGTCCGTCGCCGCCGCGCGACTCGTCGACGCCGGCCACGAGGTGGTCGGGGTGCACCTGGCCCTCGCTGCGAAGTCGTCGGGAGGCGCGTCCACTGCAGGACCGGCGTCAGCGAGGGCATCACGCGGCTGCTGCACGCTCGATGACGCGCGCGACGCAAGGAGGGTCGCCGATCGTCTCGGCATCCCCTTCTACGTATGGGACATGTCGGAGCGATTCCGCCGGGACGTCGTCGACGACTTCCTCGACGAGCATCGACTCGGCCGGACCCCCAACCCCTGCATCCGATGCAATGAGCGCATCAAGTTCGCCGCAGTCCTCGACCGCGCCATCGCGATGGACTTCGACGCCGTCGCCACCGGCCACTACGCGCAGGTCGTGGCCGGGCCGCACGGACCCGAGCTCCATCGCGGTGTCGATCCGGCGAAGGATCAGTCCTACGTGCTCGGAGTCCTCCAGCGCAGCCAGCTCGAGCGCGTCCTCCTGCCCATCGGCGGTGACGACAAGGCGACGATCCGCGCGGAGGCGCAGCGGCGAGCGTTCGCGGTCGCGCAGAAGCCGGACAGCCATGACATCTGCTTCATTCCCGACGGCGACACCGCCTCCTTCGTGCTCGCGCGGCTCGGAGGCGCCCCCGGCACCATCGTCGAGGCGGGAACGGGTGCGACCCTCGGCACGCACCGCGGCGTGGCGACCTACACGATCGGGCAGCGCCGGGGCCTGGACCTGCGGACGCCTGCTCCGGATGGCGCGCCCAGGTACGTCGTGGCCAAGGACGTGGCCACCGCGACGGTCACCGTGGGTCCGGCCGAGCTGCTCGACGTGGACCTCCTCGAGGCCGGTGCCGTGACGTGGACCGGGCTTCCGCTTGATGCGCCTGTCGATCTTCAGGTCCAGGTCAGGGCGCACGGTGAGGCCGTCGCGGCCCGCATCGACGCGAGTGGTGCCCGCCTGCGCGTCGAGCTCGCCACGCCGGTGCGCGGCGTCGCGTGCGGGCAGAGCGTCGTGGTCTACGACGGCACCAGGGTGGTGGGCTCGGGCACGATCGAGGCCACGTCACGCGTGGCCCGCGCGTGACGATGCCCTGGGGCCCGGCGGCGGCCACCGGTGTGGGGTCGATGCCCGGGACCGACCCGGCGGAGAGTGCCCGGATCGTGACCGGCGAACTGCCCGGATTCGTGCACGTCGTCGAGCTGCCCGCGAGGGGCCCGGGTGCCGACATGGTCGGACGAACCGCCGGGATGATCACGCGGATCGATGCCGGATGGGGACTGGAGACCACCCCGGGAGGGTGGCGGGTCGCCGGTGCGCGCAGTCGCCAGATGCGTCAGGCGTGGGCGCTGCTCGGCGAGGACCTCGATGCGCTCGAGGAGGTCTCGGTGGGCTACCGCGGGCCGGTCAAGTGCCAGGTCGTCGGCCCCTGGACCATGGCGGCCAGCGTCGAGCTGCCGTCGGGTGAGCGCGTGCTGCGCGATCCGGGCGCCGTCGACGACCTTGCCCAGGCCCTCGCCGAGGCGGTCGGCGAGCACGTCATGGACCTGCGACGCCGCCTGCCCGCCGCGGCGGCCGTGGTCGTCCAGCTCGATGAGCCTGCACTGCCCGCGGTGCTGGAGGGCCGGATCGGGACGGCGAGCGGACTGTCGAGCTATGCCGCCGTGGATCCCCAGGTCGCCGAGCGCGTCCTCGGATGGGTGATGCGGGCGGGCGGTGCGGATGGTGTGATCACGGGGATGCACTGCTGCGCCGTCGATGCCCCCGTCGGCCTGGCCCTCGATGCCGGCGCCCGCTTCGTCAGCATCGACATCACGGGTGCCGACGAGGACTCGCCCCGGGATGCGCAGGTCGGCCGCCTGCTCGAGGGCGGCGGAGGGCTGATTGCCGGCTCCGTGCCATCGATCGGTTCCGGACAGCTCGGCTCGGGGCAGCTGTCCGATGCAGCCGTGAGCCGCCCCGTGCGTCAGCTGCTGCACCGACTCGGCCTCGAGGACGACCGTCACCTGAACGCCATCGCCATCTCGCCCACGTGCGGACTCGCCGGTGCATCGCCGCAGTGGGCCCGCACGGCACTCTCGGCGTGCACCGCGGTGGGCCGGGTGCTCCGGCAGGATGAGGCCTCGGAGGTGCCGGATGGATCGTGACGCGGCCCGCACTCGCTGGGCCGAACTCGTCGACCTGGTGAATTCGGCGCGCGCCGCGTACTACCAGCATGATGCGCCGCGGCTGTCGGATGCGGAGTACGACGCCCTGTATGCGGAGCTGGTGGCGCTGGAGGGGGCGCATCCGGAGCTCGCGAGCGGTGAGTCTCCCACGCAGACCGTCGGCGGTGCGCGCTCGGAGATGTTCGAGCCGGTGGAACACCTGCAGCGCATGTACTCGCTGGACAACGCTTTCGACGCCGACGAGCTGGATGCGTGGTTCGAACGGGTCCGGCAGGGGCTGGGCTCGATCCCGCCGATGCTGTGCGAGCTGAAGATCGACGGCCTCGCCGTGGATGCGGTGTACCGCGACGGCCGACTCGCCACGCTCGCCACGCGCGGCGACGGGCGCGTGGGCGAGGACGTCACGTACAACGCACGCTTCATCCCCTCGGTGCCGCAGGTGCTCGTGGCTGCCGATGGCGTCGTGCCGCGACTGCTGGAGGTGCGGGGGGAGATCTTCTTCCCGGTCGCGGACTTCGAGCGGATCAATGCCGAGCAGGTCGACCTGGGGCTGCCGGTCTTCGCGAATCCGCGCAACACTGCTGCCGGCTCGCTGCGGCAGCGCATCGACCGGCGCGAGGACGAGCTGGCGGCTGTGCGGGCGGAGGGTCGCTCCGGTGACCGCACGGCCCAGCGGATCGCGCGGCTGGAGTCTGAGCTGGCACGGGCGGTCGAACGCCTGGCGAACCTGCGCCTGACGGTGCACGGCATCGGAGCTGTCGACGGGGTCGAGGTCGTGACGCAGAGCGGTGCCTACGCGATCATGGCCGGGCTCGGGCTGCCTGTGAGTGACCGGGCCGCAGTTCATGGTTCGCAGGAGGACGTCCGTCGGTTCGTCGATCACTACGGCGAGCACCGCCATGATGTGGAGCACGAGATCGACGGAGTCGTGATCAAGGTCGATGAGCTCGCGCTCCAACGGCAGCTGGGCGAGACGTCGCGCGCCCCGCGGTGGGCCATCGCGTACAAGTACCCGCCGGAGGTGGTGCGCACGCGCCTGCTCGACATCCAGGTGAATGTCGGGCGCACGGGCCGCGTGACGCCGTTCGCGGTGATGGAGCCGGTGCGCGTCGCGGGCTCCACCGTGTCGATGGCAACCCTGCACAACGCGCACGAGGTGGTGCGCAAGGGCGTGCTCATCGGCGACATGGTCTTCCTGCGCAAGGCGGGCGACGTGATCCCCGAGGTGCTGGGCCCGGTGCTCGACGAGCGCGATGGGTCCGAGCGGGCCTTCGTCATGCCGACGCAGTGCCCGGAGTGCGGAACGCGGCTGCGTCCGGAGAAGGAGGGCGACAAGGACCTGCGCTGCCCGAATGCCCGCAGCTGCCCCGCCCAGGTCCGCGAGCGGGTCTTCCACGTTGCCAGCCGGGCGGCCCTTGACATCGAGGGGCTGGGCTACAAGGCCGCGGTCGCCCTGCTGGAGTGCGGGCTGATCGAGGACGAGGGCGACCTGTTCCTGCTGCAGGCCGAGGACCTCCTGCGGTGCGACTTCTTCACGCGCGAACCGGCCCGTGGCGAGGACGGCCGCCAGCTCACCGAGAACGCCAGGGCGATGCTCGCCAACCTGCGCGAAGCCGCGCAGCGCCCGCTGGCGCGCATCCTCGTGGCCCTGTCCATCCGACACGTGGGCGGCCCGACGGCGGCCGACCTCGCGCGGGCCTTCCCGTCCCTGGATGCGCTCGCCGACGCGAGTGTCGAGGACCTTTCCGCGGTGGAGGGCATCGGCCCGACGATCGCCGAGGCCGTGCACGAATGGTTCGCCGAGGACTGGCACCGCGCGGTCGTCGACAAGTGGCGCCGCGGCGGTGTCCGCATGGCCGACGAGGTCCGCCCGGCGGGCGAGCAGCCGCTCGCTGGCGTCACCGTGGTGATCACCGGCTCGCTGGAGGGCTACACACGGGACTCCGCCGCGGAGGCGGTGACGTCGCGCGGTGGCAAGGTCGCCGGATCGGTCTCGAAGAGGACGGACCTGCTGATCGCGGGCGAGAACGCCGGATCCAAGCTGGACAAGGCGACCTCGCTCGGAGTGCCAGTGGTCGGGCCTGCCGGGTTCGCGGCGCTGCTCGATCAGGGCGTCGAGGCGGCACTCGCCCTTGCCGGAGGCGAATCAGACGCTCACTAGGATCGCGACATGACGTCATTGACCCGTGCTGACGTCGAGCACCTCGCTCGACTCGCCCGCCTGCAGCTGGCCCCGGAGGAGCTCGACCACTACGCCGGGCAGCTCGACGTCATCCTGCAGTCCGTGGCGCGGGTGTCCGAGGTCGCGGCGGACGACATCCCCCCGACGTCCCACCCGATCCCGATGGCGAACGTGTTCCGCGACGATGTCGTCCGGCCGGGCGTCCGTCGCGACGACATCGCGGCAGCGGCGCCGGCCTGGGAGGACGACCGCTTCCGCGTGCCCCGCATCCTGGACGAGGAGTAGGCGTGGGGATCATCGGGGCCGACCTCGTCCGGCAGGACGCCGCCACGCTGGCCCGGGCCATGGCCGAGGGCGAGGTGTCCAGCGAGGAGGTCACGCGCGCCCACCTCGACCGTATCGGCGAGGTCGACGATCGCGTGCACGCCTTCCTGCAGGTGCTCTCGACGGAGGCGCTCGACGCGGCGCGCGACATCGATCGCCGCCGCGCGGCCGGTGAGCAGCTCGGGCCGCTCGCAGGCGTCCCGATCGCGGTCAAGGACGTGCTGACGATGACCGGCGTGCCGACCACGTGCGGATCCCGGGTCCTGGAGGGCTGGCGGCCGCCCTACGACTCGACCGTCGTCGAGCGCCTGCGCGCCGGAGGACTCGTCATCCTCGGCAAGACGAACATGGACGAGTTCGCGATGGGCTCGTCGACCGAGCACTCGGCGTACGGTCCGACGCACAACCCCTGGGACCTCGAGCGCATCCCGGGCGGTTCGGGTGGTGGGTCCGCGGCCGCGCTCGCGGCATTCGAGGCGCCGCTCGCGATCGGCACCGACACCGGCGGCTCCATCCGCCAGCCGGCTGCGGTCACGGGCACTGTCGGGGTCAAGCCGACGTACGGCGGCGTCTCGCGCTACGGCCTCGTGGCCCTGGCGTCGTCGCTCGACCAGGCCGGGCCCTGTGCCCGCACGGTCAAGGACACCGCCCTGCTGCACGCGGCCATCGCGGGGCACGACCCGCGCGACTCCACGTCCATCCAGGCTCCGGTGCCGGACGTCGTCGCGGCCGCCGACGAGGCGGACGTGCGCGGCATGCGCATCGGCCTGGTCCGCGAGCTGCGAGGCGAGGGGTACCAGGCGGGGGTGTCGCAGCGCTTCGACGAGGCCGTCGCAATCCTGACCGACCTCGGCGCCGAGGTCGTCGAGGTCTCGTGCCCGCACTTCGAGTACGCGCTCGCCGCCTACTACCTGATCCTCCCGTCTGAGGCCTCGAGCAACCTCGCGCGGTTCGACGGCATGCGGTACGGACTGCGCATGGGCGACGACGGCGCCCGCTCCGTCGAGGAGGTCATGTCGCTGACGCGCGAGGCCGGGTTCGGCGCCGAGGTCAAGCGCCGCATCATGATCGGCACGTACGCGCTCTCGAGCGGCTACTACGACGCCTACTACGGGTCCGCGCAGAAGGTGCGCACGCTCATCACCCGCGACTTCGAAGCCGCTTTTGCGCAGGTCGACGTACTGGTGTCGCCCACGGCGCCGACGACGGCCTTCCGGATCGGCGACAAGGTCGACGACCCGCTCGCCATGTACCTGAACGACATCGCCACGATCCCGGTGAACCTCGCGGGCAACGCGGCGATGTCGCTGCCCGTCGGCCTTGCCCCGGAGGACGGCCTGCCCGTGGGCCTGCAGATCATGGCCCCGCCCATGGCCGACGACCGTCTCTACCGCGTCGGCGCGGCCCTCGAGGCGGCGCTCGTCGACCGGTGGGGCCATCTGCTCATCGAGGAGGTGCCTGCGCTGTGACCGCCACCCATGACACCGTGCCGTTCGCCGAGGCGATCGCTGCGTTCGATCCCGTGCTGGGCCTGGAGACGCATGTCGAGCTCGGCACCGCGTCCAAGATGTTCTGCGGCTGCCCGACCATGTTCGGCGGAGCGGCCAACACGCATGTCTGCCCGGTGTGCCTCGGACTTCCCGGGTCGCTGCCCGTCGTCAACCGCACCGCAGTGGAGTCGACGATCCGCATGGGCCTGGCCCTGAACTGCCGGATCGCCGAGTGGTGCCGCTTCGCCCGCAAGAACTACTTCTACCCCGACATGCCCAAGGACTACCAGGTCAGCCAGTACGACGAGCCTCTCTGCTTCGACGGCTACCTCGACGTCACGGTCGAGACTCCTGATGGCCCCAGGGAGTTCCGGGTCGAGATCGAGCGCGTCCACATGGAGGAGGACACCGGCAAGCTCACGCACGCCGGCGGGGCCACCGGGCGGATCCACGGGGCCGACTACTCACTGGTCGACTACAACCGTGCAGGCATCCCGCTCATCGAGATCGTCACCAAGCCGATCGTCGGTGCCGGAGCCCTGGCGCCCCAGGTCGCACGCGCCTACGTCACCGAGCTGCGCGACCTCATGCGTGCGCTCGGCGTCTCGGACGTCCGCATGGAGGAGGGGTCTCTCCGCTGCGACGTCAACGTGTCGCTCTCGCGACCGGGCGAGCCGTGGGGCACGCGCAGCGAGACGAAGAACGTCAACTCACTGCGCTCCGTCGAGCGTGCGGTGCTCTCGGAGATCGAGCGCCAGGCGGCCGTGCTGCGCGATGGTGGCCGCGTCATCCAGGAGACCCGGCACTTCCACGAGGACACCGGACGCTCCACGCCGGGTCGATCCAAGGAGCAGGCCGAGGACTACCGCTACTTCCCCGAGCCCGACCTCGTCCCCGTCGCGCCGCCTCGCGACTGGGTGGAGCAGCTGCGGGCGACGCTTCCGGAGCCGCCGGCCGCCAGGCGCGCACGGCTGCGCGCCGAGTGGGGGATCAGCGACCACGAGTTCCAGACGCTCGTCAACGCCGGTGCGCTGGACCTTGTCGAGCAGACGATCGCGGCGGGAGTGGACAGCGCAGCCGCTCGCAAGTGGTGGACCGGTGAGCTGGCGCGCACCGCGAACGACCGCGGAGTCGAGCTCGCCGCGCTTGGCGTCACGCCCCAGCACATCAAGCGCCTGGAGGAGCTGGTGGGGGCAGGCTCGCTGAGCGACTCCCTCGCCCGCCAGGTGCTCGAGGGGATCATCGCCGGAGAGGGCGATGTCGACGAGGTCGTGGCGTCCCGTGGACTCGCGGTGGTCAGTGACGATGCAGCCCTCCTCGAAGCGATCGATGCCGCACTCGCGGAGCAGCCCGATGTCGCCGACAAGATCCGCGGGGGCAAGGTGCAGGCGGCCGGTGCCATCGTGGGCGCAGTGATGAAGGCCACCCGGGGTCAGGCCGACGCTGCGAAGGTGCGGGCCCTGCTCCTCGAGCGGCTGGGCGTCTCGGAGTAGCCGTGCTGGGGGCGATGCTGCCGGAGGAGGTTCGGCCCGCCGACGCTGCGCTGCCGATCGCCACGCGGCTGGAGGACGTCGTCTTCTACGTCCCCCACTACATGGGGCCGCCGGAGGACCTCGCCCTCATGGCCCACATGCCGAACCTGCGCGTGGTGCAGCTGCTCACCGCCGGGTACGACAATGCGCTGCGTCACCTTCCTGCTGGTGTGACGCTCTGCAACGCCGGTGGCGTTCACGACGCCAGCACGGCTGAGCTCGGCGTCGGCCTGATCCTTGCGTCGCAGCGCGGCATCGACGCCTTCGCCCGGGCGATGCCGCAGGGTGCGTGGCTGCATTCACGGCGCGCCTCCCTTGCCGACCGGAGCGTGCTGATCGTCGGGGCAGGTGGCGTGGCGCGGGCGCTGCGCGATCGGCTGCTCCCGTTCGAGGTGTCCGTCGAGATGGTCGGCCGGTCTGCGCGCGAGGGCGTGCACGCGGTGGCGGCCCTGCCCGACCTGCTCGGCACCGCGGACATCGTGGTGCTCGCAGTTCCGTTGACCGACCAGACGCAGGGCCTCGTCGGCGTCGAGTTCCTTGCGCGCATGCGCGATGGAGCGCTGCTGGTGAACCTGTCCCGCGGTCCGGTCGTCGACACCGACGCTCTCGTCGATGCCGTCGCGTCTGGTCGGATCCGGGCGGCCCTCGACGTCACCGATCCCGAGCCGTTGCCCTCCGGGCACCCGCTGTGGACCGCACCCGGAGTGCTCATCAGCCCGCACATCGGCGGGAACACGACTGCGTTCCTGCCGCGCGCCCGGCGGCTCGTCGCCGACCAGCTGCGTCGCTTCGCAGCCGGCCAGCCGCTGGCGTCGGTGGTGGTCGGCTGAGGCCTGACCGTCCGTCTCCTCGTTCGTGCTGGTTAGGCTCGACCTATGACCAACATGAAGCCGCGCAGTGCCGATGTCACCGATGGCCTGGAGCGGGCACCTGCCCGCGGGATGCTCCGTGCCGTCGGCATGACCGACGAGGACTTCCCCAAGCCGCAGATCGGCATCGCGTCGAGCTGGAACGAGATCACCCCCTGCAACCTGTCACTGGATCGCCTCGCGATCGCAGCCAAGGAGGGGGTGCATGCGGCGGGCGGCTTCCCGATGCAGTTCGGGACGATCTCCGTCTCCGACGGCATCTCGATGGGCCACGAGGGCATGCACTTCTCGCTGGTGTCGCGCGAGATCATCGCTGATTCGGTCGAAGCGGTGATGCAGGCCGAGCGCCTGGACGGCATGGTCACCTTCGCCGGGTGCGACAAGTCGCTGCCGGGGATGCTGATGGCGGCGGCGCGACTCGACCTGGCGTCCGTCTTCGTCTACGCGGGCTCGATCCTGCCCGGCCACGTCAAGCTGAGCGATGGCTCGGAGCGCGATGTCACCATCATCGATGCCTTCGAGGCCGTCGGCGCCTGCGCCCGGGGGCTGATGTCCCGCGAGGACGTCGACGCGATCGAGCGGGCGATCTGCCCGGGCGAGGGCGCCTGCGGCGGCATGTACACCGCGAACACGATGGCGAGTGCGGCCGAGGCCATGGGCATGTCCCTGCCCGGCTCGTCCGCACCGCCCGCCGTCGATCGACGACGTGACGGCTACGCGCGCAAGTCAGGCGAGGCGGTCGTCGAGCTGATCCGCCAGGGCATCACGACGCGCGACATCATCACGCGCCAGTCGCTGGAGAACGCGATCACGGTCCTGATGGCCCTGGGCGGCTCCACCAACGCCGTTCTCCACCTGCTGGCCATCGCTCATGAGGCTGATGTGGAGCTCGAACTGGAGGACTTCCACCGGATCGGCTCGAAGGTGCCGCTCCTGGCGGACCTCAAGCCGTTCGGCCGATACGTCATGAGCGATGTGGACCGGGTCGGTGGCATCCCTGTCGTGCTGCGCGCGCTGCTCGATGCGGGCCTTCTGCACGGCGACTGCCTGACCGTGACGGGCCGCACCATGGCCGAGAACCTCGCCGACATCAACCCGCCTGACCCCGATGGCGCCATCCTGCATGCCTCGAAGGACGCCCTTGCGGACACCGGTGGCATCACGATCCTGTCGGGCTCGCTGTGCCCGGAGGGCGCGGTGGTGAAGAACGCCGGTGTGCCGGTGGACGTGTTCGAGGGCGCGGCGCGGGTGTTCGAGCGAGAGCAGTCGGCGATGGCGGCGCTGGAGGACGGCACGATCCAGGC